>DASXUH010000126.1:0-13693 GCA_036504935.1 Geothrix sp.
GGTCGGTTGGATCAAGCACCCGCAGCGCGTCGCCTTCGGCCCGCACGGGGAAGTAGCCGTACCGGGCCTTCGGCTGGAAGACTGGATTGGCCGCGAGGCGCGCCTTCCAGCGCGCCAGCTGGGGCTCGGCCTTGTCCCGCAACACGGCGGCGAAGGCTGCATCGTCCTGGCTGCCCTGGCTGAAGCCCCAGCGGTTGCGGATGAGCGCGAACTCGTCCAGGTGCGCGAAGAGGTCTCCCGGCGCGTCCGTCAGCTCCCGCACGCCCCAGAAGGGCGGCTCCGGCGAGGGCGCGTCGTGGCGCACCCAGCTGCTCTGTCCCGCTTCCGTGAGCGGCACCGCGGCGCCCCCCTTTTTCAGGATTTTGATATCGCCAGCCGCAGAGGCGGCGGTTGCAGGAGCCGGCACGCTGATGTCCCCTGCCACCAGCGCCTGCATGTGGCGCAGGCCCTCGAAGGCATCCTCCGCGTAGTGGACCGCGCCCGAGTATGAACGGCGGCAGTCCCCCTCCACGTAGTCGCGGGTGAGGGCGGCGCCGCCGAGGATGACGGGCACGCGCTGGGCCTGCTCCTCCAGGAAGTGCAGGTTCTCCTTCATGATCACGGTGGACTTCACCAGCAGGCCGGAGAGGCCAATGGCATCCGCGGGCCAGGCCTCCAGCTCCTTGAGGATGGCTTCGATGGGCTGCTTGATGCCCAGGTTCTTCACCTCGAAGCCATTGTTGCTGAGGATGATGTCCACCAGGTTCTTGCCGATGTCGTGGACATCGCCCTTGACCGTGGCCAGGAGGATGCGGCCCTTTTGGTAGTTCGATTCCTTCGGCAGGTGGGGCTCGATGCGCTTGATGGCGGCCTTCATGGCCTCGGCGCTCTCCAGCACGAAGGGCAGCTGCATCTCCCCGGCGCCGAATCGCTCGCCCACCACCTTCATGGCGCCCAGCAGCACCTCGTTGATGAGCTTCAGGGGATCGTGGTCTTTCAGGGCCTCGTCCACGTCCGCGAGGATGGCCTGCTTCTCGCCGTCGAGGATGCCGCGGCGCAGGCGCTCCAGCACGGGCAGGTCGGCCCGGTTGTCGTCCGCCACGGCGGCCTTGCGGTCGCTGAAGCGCGCGAGGACGGCCTTGAGGGGGTCATAGCCTTCCGTGCGCCGGTCGAAGATCAGATCCTCGACCATGCGGCGCTCCTCGGGGTCGATCTTGGCCACGGGGATGACCTTCGACGCGTTGAAGATGGCCATGTCGAGGCCGTGCCTCACGCCGTGGTAGAGCATGAGGGCGTTGACCACGTGGCGGGAGGCGGGGTTCAGGCCGAAGCTCACGTTGCTCACGCCGAGAATGGTCATCACCCCCGGCAGCTCGGCCTTGATGAGCTTCAGGGCCTCGAGTGTCTCCACGGCGGACCCGCGGAACTCCTCGTCGCCGCTGCCCAGGGTGAAGGTGAGCGGGTCAATGATCAGGTCGCCGGGATCGAGGCCGTACTCCCCCACGGCCAGGGCGTGGAGGCGCCGGGCCACGTCGAGTTTCTGCTCGCGGGTCTTGGCCATGCCGCGCTCGTCGATGGTGAGGGCCACCACCGCCGCGCCGTAGGTCTTGCACAGATCGAGGATCTTCCGGGCCTTGGCCTCGCCATCCTCGAAGTTGATGGAGTTCACCACGCACTTGCCAGGGGATCGCTGCAAGGCCCGCTCGATGACCGGGAACTCAGTGCTGTCGATCATCAGGGGCAGCGTGATCTGGGAGACCAGCCGGCCCAGCAGCTGGTCGGCGTCGCGCACCTCGTCGCGGCCCACGTAGGCCACGCAAAGGTCCAGCAGATGCGCGCCTTCCTTCTGCTGCTCCTTGGCGAGGGTGATCATGCCGTCCCAGTCTTCCAAGGCCAGCAGATCCCGGAATTTCTTCGAGCCGTTCGCGTTCGTCCGCTCGCCCACGATGAGGGGCGCGGGTTCCTGCTTGAGGGCGACACTCTGGTAGAGGCTGGCGGCGCTGCGCTCCAGCTTCGGCGCGCGCTTCGGCACGTTCAGTTTCGCCACGCCGGGTGCCAGGGCGAGGATGTGGTCCGGCGTGGTGCCGCAGCAGCCGCCCACGATGGCGAGGCCGAATTCCTTGGCCGCGTGCAACACCTTGGGGGCGAAGCCAGCGGGGTCCAGCGGATAGACCACCTGCCCGCCCACGTTCATCGGCAGCCCCGCGTTGGGCAGGCAGCTGATGCGGAAGGGGCTGGCCTCGCACAGCGTCTGTAGGTGGGCGTGCATCTCGTCGGGGCCCGTGGCGCAGTTGAGGCCCAGCACGTCGATGCCCAGGGGTTCCACGCTGGTGAGCACCGCGGAGATGTCGGATCCCACCAGCAGTGTGCCCGTGGTCTCCACGGTGGCCTGCACCCAGAGCGGGACCTTGCGCTGCTTGGCGGCCATGGCCTCCCGGGCGGCCCGCACGGCCACCTTGATCTGGCCCAGGTCCTGGCAGGTCTCGATGAGGATGGCGTCGGCGCCGCCATCCAGCAGCCCATCCATTTGCACGCGGTACGAGGCCAGCAGCTCGGCGTAGCCCACGTGGCCCAGCGTGATGAGCTTGGTGCCGGGGCCCACAGAGCCGATGACGAAGCGAGGCCGGTCGAAGCTGCGGGCCACCTCTTTGGCGAGGGAGGCGGCCTGCACATTCAGATCGTAGGCCTTGGCCGACAGCCCGAAATCGCCAAGCACCAGGGGGTTTGCCCCGAAGGTGTTGGTTTCCACGGCGTCGGCACCCGCCTTGAAGTAGCTCTCGTGGATCTCCCGGATCCACTGGGGCCGCCGCTCCGTCAGCAGGTCCACGCAGCCTTCCAGCGCCGCGCCGCCGTAGTCCTCCATCGTGGGCTTCCGCGCGAAGATCTGCGTCCCCATGCCGCCGTCCAGGAGCAGCACCTTGTCGCGGAGGAGCGTGTCGAGGGTCATGTCTAAAGCCCCAGGTAGTCGATGGCGACATCCCCGTGGACGGTCACCTGGCAGGCGAGGCGCTGGTCGGGCGGGGCGTCCAGGCCCTGGAGGAAGTCGCGCTCCTCCGGACCAGGGTCGCTGCAATGGTGCAGTCCCTCCGCCACGCGCACACGGCAGGTGCCGCAGGAGCCCGTGCGGCAGCCGAAGGTGATGTCAGCGCCCGCGGCGTCGGCGATGCGCTGCAGCGAGGTCCCCGCGGGGGCTTCCACCAGCAGGTCTTCGAGGAGGAAGTGGACTTTCACGCTCATGCATTCTCCCGCTTGGGCAGCAGCGGTGCGACGAGTTCCACCTGGCCGAAGGGGGCGCTGAGCTGGAGGCCGCGGATGCGGGGGCGGATGGTCTCGATGATTTCCTGGGCGATGGCGAGGCCCTCCTTGACCTGATCCTCGGCGGTGGCCCACTTCGCCATGCGGGTGAGCAGGCTGGGCGGCACGAAGACACCGGGCACCTCGTTGGCCATGAATTCGGCGTTGCGCAGGCTCTTGAGGGGCCAGATGCCGGCGATGATGGGGAGGCCGCCCTTGCCGTCCAGGGACTCGGTGAAGTCGAGGAAGCGGAAGAGGCTCTCGGCGTCGAAGACGGGCTGGGTGATGGCCCACTGGGCGCCGGCCTCCACCTTGTAGCGGAAGCGGGCCTTCTCCCGGTCCAGGTCCGGGGCCACGGGGTTGGCGCCCACGCCCACGCTGAAGGAGGTGGGCTTGCCGATGCTGGCGCCGCCGAGGTCGAGGCCCGTGTTCAGGCGCTTGAGCATGTTCACGAGGCCGATGGCGTCCACGTCGAAGACGGCCGTGGCCTGGGGGTAGGGCCCCAGCTTCGGGGGATCGCCGGTGATGGCCAGGATGTTGCGCAGGCCGAGGCCCGCGGCGCCCAGCAGGTCGCTCTGCATGCCCAGCAGGTTCCGGTCCCGGCAGGCGTAGTGGAGGATAGTCTCCAGCCCCACCTGCTGCTCGATGATGAGCGCCGTGGCCAGGGCGGACATGCGGGCCATGGCGCGGGGGCCGTCGGGCACGTTGATGGCGTCCACGCCCAGGGCCCGGCACTGGCGGGTTTTGGCCACGAGCTTGTCGTACTCCATCCCCTTGGGCGGCACCAACTCCACGGTGTGGACGAACTCCCCCTGGGCCAGCTTGAGGCTGAAGCGGCTGCGGTAGGCGAAGGGTACCTCGGGCTGGGGCTGCTCGTGGGGCTTCAGCTCGAAGCCGCTGCCGGCCTGCACGAAGGCCCGCTCCTGGCGGAAGGCCCCCCGCATGGCGCGGATGTGGGCGGGCGTGGTGCCGCTGCACCCGCCCACGGCGCGGGCGCCCGCGGCCAGTGCGCGGGAGGCGAAGCCGCCCAGGTACTCGGGGCTGGCCCCGTAGATGAGGCGGCCATCCACCTGGTGGGGCAGGCCGGGGTTCGGCTGGAGGACGATGGGCTTGGCGGTGATGGCCTTCAGGCGTTCCAGCAGGCGCAGTTGGGGTGCGGGACCGTTGCCACCGATGAGGCCCACCAGGTCGGCGCCCCAGGTGTCGAGCTGCTTGATGAACCATTCGGGTTCCGCGCCGAACAGGGCCTGGCCATCGTCGTTGGTGGTCATCAGGGCCGCGACGGGAAGGCTCCCGGCCTCCCTCGCGGCGAGGATGGCCTGGTGGATCTCGTTCAGATCCTCGAAGGCCTCCAGCACGATGAGATCCGCCCCGGCCCCGATGAGGGCCTCCGCCTGCTCGCGGAAGAGGGCGCGGGCCTCGTCGAAGGAGGTAGGGCCCCAGGGTTCGATGCGGACGCCCAGCGGCCCGATGCAGCCGGCCACCCAGGCCCGGGCCTCCTGCTGGGCGATGGCCTGCTTCGCGAGGGCCACGCCCTCCCGGTTGATGGCGTCCAGTTGACCCTCCAGGCCCCGGGCGGCCAGCTTCAGGCGGTTGGCGCCCCAGGTGTTGGTGGTGAGCACCTGGGCGCCCGCCGCGAGGAACTCGCCGTGGATGGCCAGCAGCAGGTCCGGCGTCTTGAGGTTGCACTCCTCAAAGCTGCGCTGGAGCGTGACCCCGCGGTCATGCAGGGCCGTGGCCGTGCTGCCGTCGAAGAGGAAGCACTCACCCTCTTCGAGGGTCTGCTGGAATGTGGGTGGGGTCATGGACGCGCCTGGGAAGCGGCAGTCCGTAGATCGGCATCCAGGTAGGGTCGGGTCAGGCAGAGACGGTTCGGTATCTTCCCCCCGGGCATGCCGGGGGCAGGAGTTGGCACCTTGCTGTCGCAGGTTGCCAAGGTTTCATAGGGCCTTTCCCTCCACCTTTCTGGATAGCGCTATCGGACTGCCAAAGATCGAGGAATCAGGATGGTCTGACCGCCGCTCGGCGTCAAGCCTTGGCTGGTGGAGTGGGGCCTTCCTGGGCCGGATGCGCCGTCAGGCCCTTGCGCTTCATGTGGCCCCAGGTGTCCCTTCCACGGATCCAGTCAAAGGTGCCCTTCAGGCGCCACCAGACCGTCAGCTGGCGGTAGCCGAAGTTCTCGGCCACGGCCGCGAAGAGCAGCAGGCCCAAGGCCTTGAGGCCCTGGTAGCGGTGGCCGCTGATCTCCTGGAGCACCACCGCCACCACGGAGTTCAGCACACCCAGAAGCAAGGCCACATAGAAGAACAGGATGGCGAAGGTGCCGCCGACGGAGCCAGTCAGGAGCGCTCCCGCGAACAGCAGGTACCCGCTGACCTCGATGACGGGTGCCAGGGCCTCGAAGAAGATGAAGTAGGGCATGGAGAAGAGCCCGATGCGGCCGTACTTCGGGTTGAAGCACATGCTCCGGTGCCGCCAGAGAGTCTCCAGTAGGCCGCGCTGCCAGCGGTTCCGCTGCCGCCCCAGCCCCCGGAAGTCCTCCGGCACCTCGGTCCAGCAGACCGGATCGGGCACCAGCGTGATGTGGTGGGGGCGTTTCCACTCGCGAAGGCAGCGGTGCAGCCGCACGACGAGTTCGAAATCCTCTCCGATGGTGGCGGTCTCGAAACCCCCTGCGGCCACCACCACATCCTTGCGGAAGACCCCGAAGGCGCCACTGACGATGAACATGCTGTCGAGGGAGGCGAGGCCCACGCGGGTGAAGAGAAAGGCCCGCAGGTATTCCACGATCTGGAAGCGGGCCAGCCAAGAGCCGGGCAGGAAGATGCCGCGGATGCCCATGGGGGTGACTTTGCAGCCGTTCAGGGGGCGGACCACACCACCGGAGGCCACCATGTCCGGCCGATCCATGAAGGGCCGGGCGATGCGCAGCAGCGCATCGTTCTCCAGGAGGCTGTCCCCGTCCATGCAGCAGACGAGGGGGTAGCGAGCCAGGTTGATGCCGCAGTTCAGGGCGTCGGCCTTGCCGCCGTTGGCCTTGTCCACCACCACCAGGTTGGGCACGTAGGCGCTCTCATAGATGCCATGCACTTCCTGGGTGGGCAGCAGGTGGCGCACGACCCGCTGGCTGGGCTGGAGCTTGAAGGCCGCGATGAGGCGCTGCAGGGTGCCGTCCGTGCTGCCATCGCTCACCACCACCACCTGGAACTCGGGATAGCGGAGGCTGATGAGGCTGTTGATGCTCGCCACGGCACCGGCTTCCTCGTTATGGACCGGGCAGACCAGGGTGATGGGCTTGTAGTGGCTGGTCTCGAACGCGGTGTCGAGGCGGTCGATTCCGACGGCATCCAGGTAGTTCCGGATGGAGAAGAAGGCTCTCAGGATCAGGGCCAGGTGCGTGAGGTTGGTGGCCAGGAAATAGCTGAGGATGCTCCACTCGACGATGGCGGTGAGGACGGCGCGCAAGGTCACAGGTGCCCCCGTTCATCCGCCCATTCGAGCCGCTCCCGGGCGATGTCGCGGGCGAAGCGATCGGCGGCGGGATCCTCCGCCAGCCAGGCCAGGGCCGAGACGCCAGAGTGGCCGAGGTCCACGAGACTCTGGGCGGCGTTCCGGCGCACCTCGTACACAGGATCGGCCATCAGGGGCAGCAGGTCGGGAACGGCGGAGGGGCCGCCCAGCACACCCAGGGCCCGGGCGACCTGGGTCCGGATCTCCCAGGTGGGGCTGGCGGCGAAGCTCCGCACTTTCTGATAGACCGTCGGATCCGCGAGGATGATGAGGGCCTTGAGGACGGAGGCCCGCAGATCGACGTTGGGAATGTCCAGGAGCCACAGCAGGCGCGGCTGGGATTCCCGGTGCCGGTGGGAGCCCACCAGCAGGGCGAAGAGGATCCAGGGCTCCGGGTTCTGGTTCGGGGACTCCAGGTTCTCCTTCATCCAGGGCAGGAGGTTGGGGCCGAACCCTTCGAGCACCCGGAGCAGCCGTTCCCGCTGGTAGAGCTCCTCTCGCATGAGCCAGGCCAGCACCGGGCTGGCGAACTTCAGGTTTTGGCTGTGGGTCAGGGTCAGGGCCGCCGTGTGGGCGACGAAGGGAACGGGATCATTGAGAAGGGGCAGGACCTGGTCGAGGTAGCCCTCCATGCGGACGCCGGGCTTCCAGCGCCAGGGCCGCTCCGCGATCGGTGGCGGCGCATGTTCCGCCGGCTCATCCAGTCGGAAGACCGCGATCTCCTTGGCCGCCTGGGCGCGGACCTTGGGGTTGCGGTCCTGCAGTCGCTGAGGCAGGGAGGTGTGGATGCCTGTGCTCAGATAGAGTTCCCGGAGCAGCTCGGATTCCTGCCCGCCGATCGAGGATTGATAGCGGGCCAGAAAATCCCGGAACAGCCACCGGTTGGACCAGCCGATGGTCCCGAATCCCCCTTGCTCGCAGCCCCTCTTGAAGAGGTAGTCCGTGAGCTGGCCCTCCCAGGCTTGATAGCAGGCGATGCGATGCCGGTTCCGCCGGTCCTTGCGGAACTGCATGATGACGCCCACCAGCACCAGGCCGCCCACCAGGCCGACCAGGATCAGCGTCGCCCACTGGAGGATGGGCAGCAGGAGACTATGCGACAAGTGGATGGGGAATATGGCTCACCCCACTCGGTGGGAGCGTTCGAAGAGCCGCCACAGGCGCTCCACCAGCACCTGGACTGAGATGGGCTTGGCCATGTAGTCGTCGGCTCCGGCCGCAAGGCAGCGCACCATGTCCTGCTCACTGTGGTTGGTGGAAATGAGCAGGATGGGGATGTGTCCCTTGGGAGGCGGGAGGTCCCGCACTTCCTGCACCAGCCGGAAGCCGTTCATGGCCGGCATCATGAGGTCGGTGGTGACCAGATCGACCCCCTCATGGTGGAGGATCTCGAGGGCCTCCATGCCATTGGTGGCCACGAGGACCTTCAGCCCCTCCATCTCCAAGCGGACTTGGATGATCTTCGCGGTCGCGGTGTCGTCTTCCACCACCAGGACCGTCGTGTGTGCCGGCCATCGTCGGGTCATCGGAAAAGTCTATCCCCTCTCTACCAGATCCAGCGATTCCCGCGGATCCGCAAACCCAGCCGGAGGGTGTGCTCCCGATAATCCGCAGGATCCGTAGGGTCCGCCACTGGGAGCCCCGCCAAGGTGTGGGTCCAGGAGATGAACAGGGAAAGGGGGGTCGGCCTAGGGTTCCAGGTGAGGGCCGCGCCATAGCCCCAGGTGAATTGGGGGCTGCCTTCGTTCACTACCTGGTGTCCGGAGCGGGCGCTTAGGGCGGCCTCAAAAACCCGTCCTTTGCGCCAGGAGAGGCTGGCCGTGGCCCCGTTCCACCGATAGCGTTCCGGATTGAAGAATCCCAGGGGGAGGGTGGAGGAGTAGCCGAATCCCCGAGCCAGCCCGCCCACCCGGAGGTCGAAGCCGGTGACGGGGATCCGGTATTCGTACGAGCCGAAGAAGCTGTGGCGGGTGGATCCGGCCGAGACTTCCGCGCGGCCCAGGCCCGCGCTCAAGCCATGGCGGCTCCGGCCGAACCGCCAGGAGGCGCCCAGGTCGGTGGACAAGAAGGCCGTGCGCTGGGCCAAGGCCGCCGGGGTGAAGATGGCCAGGCTGCGGGTGTGGTCCAGCCGGAGATCCAACCCGGACGAGGGTGATACACCCAGGCCGATGGCATGGCCCCAGGCCGGTTCCCCGGCCAGATCCGACAAGCGGGACACGGAGGTCGAGATCCGCCAGCGGGAACCGATGGGATGCGCGAAACCCAAGCTGATCTCCCCGGTACTCCGGGCATTGCCTCGGAAATCGGTCCGATGCTGTCCTGCGCCGAGATCCAGCGCGCCGTCACCCAGGGGCACCCGGGCTCTGAAGAGCGGATCCTCCAGACGGAGGCCTTCATTGGTGTCTGTGCGCGCGGCGGAGAGTTCCACCCACGGCCCCAGGGCATCGGCCACGTCTTCCAGCAACTCGCGAGCCTCCTTCTGCGCGGGACCCGGCCGCGAAGCGAGTGTTCCGGCCCTGGCGCGGGCGGCGCGGGCGGCGCCATCGGCCATGTCCACCTGGGCCTCAAGCAGCTGGGATTCGGGATGTTTCCGGTCCCCTGTGTTCATGCGGTCCAGGGCCCCATGGGCCCGGCCGGGATTCCCTTCCCAGAGGTCGAGGCGGGCCAAGCCCGCCAGGGCCTCGCGGTCCGCGGGCGAGGTGGCAAGCACCTTTCCGTAGGAGGCGCGGGCCTCAGCGAATTGGCCGTCCCATCCCAGGATCTTGGCTTCCAGCAGGCGGGCCTCCCGGTCTTCGGGATGTCCTCTCAGCCAGAGTCGCAGCCGGTGGAGGCTCTCGGGCATCCGGCCTCCCCAGCTCAGGTAGGTCACAGCGTCCAGCACGGCCCTGTGGTGCTCCAGCTTGACCCAGGGATCAAGGTGAGCGAGTGCTTCGCCCGTGTGGTCCTGCCAGGCGGCCAGTTGGGCCAGGCGGAGATCCGCATCGATGGCGCGCCCCGGATACGCCCTCCGGAAGGCCCGGTACCCTTCGGCTGCCTCCGCATACCTTCCCGTCCAGGCCAGCGTCTCGGCCCGCTCCAGCAGGGCCGTCTCGTGGTTGGGGGCCTGCGCGAGCATGGCGCCATACGCACGGATCGCATCGTCCATCCGGCCCCCATCGCGGGCCTGGCGGGCCCGCATCAGCAAGGTGCCCAGAGCTTCAGGGACCTGGGTATCCAGGATGGCGGCCGGGAATGGAAGGGGCAGGATCATGGGGCACCCTCAGTCTGGAAGTTCGCGCAGGCATTCCTTCACCAGATCGAAGCTCTGCTTGCGGATACGGTGGTAGGTCGGCCGCTCCCAGGTGGGCCAGGTGAAGAGTGGCGGCAGCGGAAGAAGGCCTTTCACTGCTTGGGGGAGGCTGCCGGTGGGTTCGAGGCCCTTGGCGCCGGTACGGAAGCGCACGAGGCAGAGCCGGAAGCCGTCGGTGACGGCGGTGCCTACCGCATCCGAGGGCGGCACAGTGTCCCTCACCACCCGGCGGGAACTGGGATCGGTCACGTTCAGCAAGCCCCAGGGCAGACTGGCCTCCACGAAATGCCAATCTCCTTCCGCCCGGCCTTCGAGCCATTCCGCCCGGGAGTCGAAAGCGGGGTCCGTCCGGTCCTGGGTGCCGCGGCGCAGCCATCCGATCTCCTGGCGGCGCCCAGGATACCGGGTGCCATCCCGGCCGATGCGGGGCCGGTTGCTTTCGGTGCGGGGCATGACGAACCTGCCGCTATCGTGCGGGATGCTCTGGTACGGCCGGGCGAGCCTGTGGGTGAAGAGATCATAGGGCTCATCCACATACACGGCGCTTTCAGATCCCTGGAGCCGCGCGATGCATTCGAGGCCGGCCGTGGACCGGAGTCCCAGGGACCAGGGCAGACGGTGGCTGCCGAGCCGGGGATCATGGGTGTCGATGCCCACGGCGAATCCCTCCGTGGCCCAAGCGGGGACCGGGCCCTTGAAGAACACGCCCAGGTGCAGCCAGCCTTCGTCGGCGACGACCTTAAGTTTCATGTCGGGGCCCGCCAGGTAGTCGGGAATGGCCTTCCAATCGTCCGCCTTGCCGTCGATCCGGATCACGGGGCCCTTGGCGCCGGGGCGGTAGGCGATGAGGCCGTAATTCTCCTCCGCGTCCTGCACGTTGTACCAGAGGGGTTTCCGCTCGAGGGGCTCCTCGAATTCGATGACCAGCCAGTTCTTCTTGAACCACTCGTCGATCCACGCGAACAGGATCCCGCCGGCGCAACCGGCCTCGTGGATGGCGCGGAACATCCGGGCATCCTGCAGGCCCTGCTCCCGCTCGTTCTGCCCCCCGTGGGTCAGGCCCTGGGGCTGCCAGTGGGCCACCAGCCGGGAGCTGGGCACCCCGAATTCCGAGATCACCACGGGATGCCTGCTGTGGTGCTTCACGAGCTCCTGGAGGTAGGCCGCGTAGTGGTTCGGCCCCACATGATCTCGCCCCTTCTGGTACCCGGGATCCAGGTTCATGAAGTCCGGATAGTACGGGTAGGCGTGGTAGCTGGCGAAGATGCCGGCTTGGCAGGCGGGCAGGGTGTCCATCTTCTCCATGTCCAGGCCCAGGGCGTCGTTGTCATACTCGCGGATCTGTTCCCTGGAGGCCGTCAGGCCGTACTTCCGCTGCCAGGCCAGCTCCTCGTCCTTGGTGGCTTCCGTGGGGTGGACGAGGGGATCCAGGGACGGCCAGTTCGTGTAGGCGATGGGCCGCTGGGCGCGGTAGGTGTCGTGCTCGTATTTCAGGAAGAAGTCCATGGCCATGGCCATGAACACCTCCGTGGCATGTCCCTGGCGGATGGACAGGAACTGTCCGGTGTAGTCGGAAAGCCCAGGCCGCTTCTGGTTGTAGGTGACGACGCTGTAGGGCTCCCATTCGCGTCCCAGAATGATGGCCAGCGTCCAGCGCGAGACATCGGCCCGGTAGGCGCCCGAAGCATGCCCGGGGCGGCTGGGGACGTCGCTACGGCCATGCAGGAGGTCGACCACCTTCCGCATTTCCGCCCGCCAGTCCGCCCACCAGCCTTCATCAAGGAAATCGTCCCCCGGCGGCGGCTCGGTCCACACGCCGTGGATGAGCCAGAGGGGTTTCGCGGCCCTGGCGTTGTGCTCCGCCAGAGCTTCGTAGAACCCGGGAGGATGGACGGTGTAGACGCGGATGGCATTGACGCCCAGCTCCGCCATCTCGGCAATCCATCCGGTGTAGGTGGCCTTGTCCGGGAACTCGCTGGGATGCTTGCCTGGCAGGGCGGCGCCCAGGTTCATGCCCTTGATGAAGAAGGGCCTCCAGCCGCCCTTGCCATTACTGATCTCGAAGCGCTGGCCCTGCACCCTCGCCGGCATCTGCACCTGGTCCGGGCGCACGAGCGGTGGCAGGGGCGGAAGCGGATCCGGAGCCAGGACCCGGGCCTGGGCCAATGCTTCCTGGAGATCTGTTCGCGCCGGTTCGGCCTTCAGGGCGGCTTCGAACTGGGCACGTGCCTCCCGGGGTCGGCCCTGCCGGAGGAGGCACAGCCCCGATCCGTAGAGCGCGTCGGCATCGCCGGGGACGCGGTCCAGGGCCTGTCCAAACCGGCCGGCCGCCTCATCCAGCCGATCCTGGCGGAGGGCGGTGAATCCCAGGGCCGCCAGCCCGCCCGGGTCGCCGGGATGCTGGGCCAGCCAGGCCTCGAACTGCTTACGGGCTTCGCTGAGATCTCCGGACCTCAGGGCCTTCTGCCCCCGTTCGTAGGCGGAAGGTGGTGCCGGGGCGGGCGAGACGGTCTGAGCCAGGGCCTTCCGTGCCGGGGCGCCCGCCAGCAGGAGCAGTGCTACGGCGAGGAAGCCAGTTCCCTTCACCACGAAAGGAGCCTGTCCAGGCTCTGACGTACCGCGGCGGCATCCGGCAGGTAGGCCGCCTCCAGGGGCGGGCTGGCGGGGACGGGTGTGTCTGCTGCGCCCAGCCGCATCACTGGGGCGTCCAGCCAGCCGAAGCAGCTTTCGCCGATGCGGGCGGCCAATTCGGCGCCGGGGCCGTAGGTGCGGCTGGCCTCCGTGAGCACCAGGACGCGATGGGTACGCTTCACGAGATCGGTGATGGCCTGATCGTCCAGGGGCCAGAGGGTGCGCAGGTCCAGCACGGCCACATCGAGATCCGCCACGGCCTCCAGGGCCACATGCTGGGCGGCGCCGTAGGTGAGGATGCAGGCCCGGGTGCCGTCCTTGCGGAGAGCCGCCTCTCCGAGCCGGGCGGTGGGGGCCTCGTCCCAACGGTCCTTGAGGCGGCGGTAGAGCCGCTTGTGTTCGAAGAACAGCACGGGATCGGGATCGTCGATGGCAGCGCGGAGCAGGGCATAGGCGTCGCGTACGGTACCCGGCGCCACCACCTTCAGGCCGGGACTGCCCAGGAAATGCCCCTCGGGATTCTGGCTGTGGAAGGGGCCGCCGCCGTTGCCTGCGCCGGATGGCCCCCGGAACACGGCGGGCACGGTGGCGCCCCAGCGCCAGTGGGCCTTGGCGGCGAAGTTCACCATGAGATCGGACGCCAGGAGGGCGAAGTCCATGAACTGGAACTCCGCCACGGGGCGCTGTCCCATCAAGGCCGCGCCGATGGCCGCGCCCACGATGGCCTGCTCGGAGACGGGCGTGTCGATGACCCGATCCGGTCCGAAGCGGGCGAGCAACCCTTCGGTGGCCCAAAAGGCGCCGCCGTAGGCGCCGATGTCCTCGCCCAGGCAGCACACCCTCGGATCGGCCTCCATGGCGTCGAAGAGCGCCCGGCGGATGGCCTCGACGTAGGTGCCGGAGAAGGCGGTCATTCCGCTTCCAGCAGGCCGCGTTCCTCCAGCCAGGCATCGTTGAAGATGCTGCTGAGGTAGCGGCCCGCGCCATCGG
>DASXUH010000127.1:0-1591 GCA_036504935.1 Geothrix sp.
TGCGCGGAGGCCCGGCTCGCCTCGGACTGGAACGCGCTGCTGGCCTTCGCCGACGAGCTGCTCCAGAAGCACCCCGAGGATGCCCTGGGACTCGCCTGGCGGGGCGAGGCCCTGGCCCGCCTGGCGCGACTGGCGGAGGCCGAGCCCGTCCTCCGGGCCGCCGTGGCGAAGGATCCGAAGATCGCCTACGCCTGGAACAACCTGGGGCGGTGCCTCAACGAGGAGAAGGCCTGGGCGGAAGCCTGCGAGGCCCTCGACCAGGCCCTGGCCCTGGAGCCCAATCAGCTCGAGGCCCTGTTCAACCGCGGCCGGGCCCGCTTCGAGTTGAAGCGCTACAAGGAGAGCCGCGACGATTTCCGCGCCGCGCTTGCGCTGCGTCCCGAGGATCCCGTTCTCGCCGAGAACCTCCGCCAGGCCGAGCGCTACGCGCTGCCCGAGCCGAAAAAGCCATCGGCGACAAGAAAGCGGTAGGTGTTTGTGAATCCCCGCCTAGCCTCATATATCGAGCGTAAGACGCACCTCATTGAAGCACTTGATGAAGGTGAATGTGGGGGCACGTATGCCGACGCATGCTTAGTAGCGTCATCCACAATCAGTGGGTTTGCTTCCATTCTTTGGCCTGGTGAAAACTGTCCAGATCGGAAGAGATTCGTCCAAGTTTGGTCTGATTACGCTACTTCAAATCTGGGAATGAATCTCATCAGCCTTCCATTGCTGTTAGCGGATCTTGAGATGCGATCCTGCCATGTAGAAATGGAGCAACTCACAGCCATCAGCCCTCATCCAGAAGGCCTTGATTGCCTCTCACGAGTTGTAGCGGGTTCTGAGGTGGATACCTCAGAACACCTGGTCCACACCTCATGTCCGGCCATCACCGTGCGGGATATTCGTGCCCAAAGCTATGGAAACATCTTCTACAAACATGTCCGCTCGGCTTATGTACACGAGGACCAAATCTCCGAATACGCTGATGCAGTCCCAATGGCCTCCCCAGGCAGGGGAGTGAGTTACACGAATGTCATCCGTGCCCCATTCCGACGAATCCACTTTGAAGCGTCCTGGCTGGTTCAGCTCATTCGAATCCTGGCAATTAATATCGAACCCGCTTTAGCCAAAGCTCCCCTACCCCGCCCCAGATCCTGGTGGATAGATGGTGGCTGAAGCCCACCGATTGACCGTCTCCTCGTAAACTTACTCCATGTCCGACGCCCTGCTCCACGATCTCCTCGACGGCTGCCGCCGCCTGCATGCGGGCGGCCTGCTGGCGGCCTCGGACGGGAACCTCTCCGTGCGCCTGCCCAACGGTCTCATCGCCATGACGCCGAGCGGCGTGCCCAAGGCCAAGGTACGCCTGGAGGACCTGGCCCACCTCACCCTGGACGGCGAAATCCTCTCGGGCCGCCCCAGCAGCGAGCGGGCCATGCACCTGGCCATCTACCGCGCCGTGCCTGCGGCGAAGGCGGTGGTGCACGCCCATCCCCCCACGGCCATCGCCTGGTCCCTGGCGCGCCCCGAACTGGAAGAACTGCCTTCGGACGGCCTGCCGGAAGTGATCCTCGCCGCGGGCCGCATCCCCATCGTCCCCATGGCC
>DASXUH010000128.1:0-10185 GCA_036504935.1 Geothrix sp.
TGCGGGACAAGGCCGAGCCCCAGCTGGCGCGCTGGAAGGCGCGCCTCGCGGCCAATCCAGTCTTCCAGCCGAAGGCCCGGTACGGCTACTTCCCCGTGCGGGCCGAAGGCGACGCGCTGCGGGTGCTTGATCCAACCGACCACGAACGCACCCTCGCAGTGCTCGGCTTCCCGCGCCAGGCTGCCGGCCGCCGTCTCTGCATCGCGGACTTCTTCCGGGCCGGCCAGACCGATGTGCTGGCCCTCCAGCTCGTCACGCTAGGCCAAGCCGCCGCGGACCACGCGGCCAAGCTCTACCGGGAGGACGGCTTCGCGGACTACTTCGCCTTCCACGGCCTCGCCACGGAGCTGACGGAGGCCTACGCCGAGCGCCTCCACGCCTGCATCCGCCGGGAGCTGGGCATCCACGCCAAGGACCTGCCGGGCCGGGCCCTCTTCGCCCAGGGCTACCAGGGCTCGCGCTACTCCTACGGCTACCCGGCCTGCCCCGATCTCGAAGGCAACGGTCCCATCCTGGACCTGCTGCGCGGCGGCGAGATCGGCGTCCATCTCAGCGACAGCCACCAGATGGACCCCGAATACAGCACCAGCGCCCTCGTGGCCTGGCATCCGCAGGCGCGGTACTTCTCGATCTGACCCGACGATGGACATCTTTCACGACAGGGGTTGCATTCCCCGACCAGTGGCGCTACCTTTCTTCACCGGCCCTTCGGGGCCGTTCTCTTACGAGATCCTTGCCAGTTCCATAGCGAGTTATCCAGAAAGGTGGAGGGACGGGCCCTGTGAAACCTTGGCAACCTGCGAAAGCAAGGTGCCAATTCCTGCCGCGATTGAGTGATCAAGCGCGGAGAGATGTCGAGCTGTGTCGAGCTGACGCAATCATCGAAGGGGCCCGAGAAATCGGGCCCCTTTTGCTTTTCCTGGACTTGCTTGGACAGACGAGGCCTCGGCCTTTTCACCTTCCCAATTCCAGGAGACGCCATGAGCGCCAATCCCACGCCCCGCTTCGAGACCATCGCCCTCCACGGGGGCCACGCGCCGGACTCGGATACGAAGAGCCGGGCCGTGCCCATCTACCAGACCACGAGCTACGTGTTCGACAGCACGGAGCATGGCGCGGCCCTCTTCAACCTGGAGGTGCCGGGGAACATCTACACCCGGATCATGAACCCCACCACGGCGGTGCTGGAGCAGCGCGTGGCTCAACTGGAGGGCGGCATCGGGGCCCTGGCCACGGCCTCGGGCCAGGCGGCCATCACCCTCGCCCTCACCACCCTGCTGCGGGGCGGCGACCACGTGGTGGCCGGCGACAACCTCTACGGCGGCACCTACAACCTGCTGAGCCACACCCTGCCGCGGGCGGGCATCACCACCACCTTCGTGGATTCCACCAAGCCCGAGGCCTTCCGTGCGGCCATCACGCCCGCAACCCGCGCCGTTTACATCGAAGCCGTGGGCAACCCCAAGCTGGACGTACCCGAGTTCGAGGCCATCGCCGCCATCGCCCACGGGGCGGGGATTCCGCTCATCGTGGACAACACCCTGCCCAGCCCGTACCTGCTGAACCCCTTCAAGGTCGGGGCGGACATCGTGGTGCACAGCGCCACCAAGTACCTGGGCGGCCACGGCACCTCCGTGGCGGGCCTCATCGTGGACGGCGGCACCTTCGACTGGAAGAGCGGCAAGTTTCCCGAGTTCACCGAGCCCTTCGCCGCCTATCACGGCGCCATCTTGGCTGACCTCGCGGGCCCCGCGGCCTTCATCACCAAGGCCCGCATCGAGGGCCTGCGCGACACCGGCGCGGCCCTCAGCCCCTTCAACGCCTTCCTCATCCTCCAGGGCATCGAGACCCTGCACCTGCGCCTGGAGCGCCACGGCGCGAACGCCCTGGCCCTGGCCCAGTGGCTTTCGACGCACCCCAAGGTGGCCTGGGTGAACTACCCCGGCCTGCCCACCAGCCCGAACCATGCCGCCGCGGCCCGCTACTTCCGCAAGGGCGCGGGGTTCGGCGGCATCCTCACCTTCGGCCTCAAATCCTCAGCATCGGGGGGCGGGCTGAAGGCCGGCGGGGCCGTCATCGACGCCGTGCAGCTCTTCTCGCGCCTGGCCAACCTGGGCGACGCCAAGAGCCTCATCATCCACCCCGCCAGCACCACGCACGCGCAGCTGTCCGCTGAGGAGCGCGCGGCCACCGGCGTGACCGACGACCTGATCCGGCTCTCCGTGGGCCTCGAACACATCGACGACCTCATCGAAGACCTAGAGCAGGCACTGGCGAAAGCCTGAGGGTCACAGCCATGCCCGTCACCGTACCCAGCTCCCTGCCCGCGCGCGGCGTCCTCGATGCGGAGAATGTCTTCCTGATGGACGAGCAGCGCGCCCTCCAGCAGGACATCCGCCCGCTCCGCATCGCGATCCTCAACCTGATGCCCACCAAGGTGGCCACGGAGACGCAGCTCCTGCGCCTGCTCGGCAACACCCCCCTGCAGGTGGAGGTCACGCTGCTCCACACCGCGTCCCACGAGGCGAAGAACACCCCGGCGGAGCACCTGCTGGAGCACTACGTATCCTTCGCGGAGGTCCGCGGCCAGACCTTCGACGGCCTCATCGTCACGGGCGCCCCCGTGGAGACGCTGCCGTTCGAGGATGTGGACTACTGGCCGGAGCTGGCGGAGCTGCTGGACTGGGCGCGGACGAACGTGTTCTCCAGCCTCTTCATCTGCTGGGGCGCCCAGGCGGCCCTCCACCGCTACTACGGGATTCCCAAGCACCCCCTGGCGGAAAAACTGTTCGGGGTGTTCCCCCATCGGCTGAAGGTGCGCAACGAGCGGATCGTGCAGGGCTTCGACGACGTGTTCTTCGCGCCGCACTCCCGGCACACGGAAACCCGCCGGGAGGACATCCTGGCGGAGCCGCGGCTGGAACTGCTCGCCGAATCCGACGAAGCCGGTGTATATCTCCTGCAATCCACGGACCGTCGGGAGGTTTTCGTCACGGGGCACTCGGAGTACGATCCGGGCACCCTCCAGGGTGAGTACGCGCGGGATCTCGGAAAGGGCCTGCCCATCGGCCTCCCGCGGAACTACTTCCCCGACGACGACCCCACCCGGGCGCCCCTGGTGCGTTGGCGGAGCCACGCCAACCTCCTCTTCGCCAACTGGCTGAACTACTTCGTCTACCAGGAAACGCCCTATGAGCTGGGGCGCCTTCCCGAGAAAGGGGGCCGGGGATGAGCCTGAAGATCCTCAAGTTTGGCGGCAGTTCCGTGGGCAGCGCCGAGGCGCTCCACCGGGCCGCGGCCATCGTCCATGAGGAATTGCCCGCAGGCGGCCTCGTGGTGGTGTCGGCCCTGCGCGGCACCACGGACCGCATCCTCGATGCCTGCACCACCGCGGGCGGCAGCCACCTGGCGGAGGCCCAGGCCCACTTGGCTGCGCTCCGCCATCGGCATCGCGAAGTCGCCACCGAGCTCGGCCTCCTGGGGGCGGTCGAGGCGACCTGGGAGCCCCTGTTCGCGCGGCTCGATCAGCTGCTCACGGGCATGGCCATGCTGGGCGAGGCCACGCCCCGGGGCCGGGACTCGGCCTTGGCCGTGGGCGAGACGCTCTCCGCCCACCTGGCTGCGGCCTGCTTCGGCGGGACCTTCCACGAGGTCCGCGAGGTGATGCGGACGGACGCCCGCTTCGGCAAGGCCCGGCCGCAGCTGGCGGCCCTGCGCGCCGCGGCGGCCCCCTGGCGCGAGGCCCTGGCGGCCGGTGCCCTGTGGATCACCCAGGGCTTCCTGGGCGCCACGGCGGAAGGCCTCACCACCACCCTGGGCCGGGGCGGGTCCGACACCAGTGCCACCCTGCTGGGCGAAGCCCTGGACGCGGATGAGGTGCAGATCTGGACCGACGTGGACGGCGTGCTGACGGCGGATCCCAGCCTGGTGCCCGAGGCCCGGCCCATCCCCCAGATGAGCGTGAGCGAGGCCGAGGCCCTCAGCGCTTTCGGGGCCAAGGTGCTCCATGCGGATTCCCTGGCCCCCGGTGGCCGAGCAGGCTTCCGGCTCCTGGTGGCCAATACCCTGCGGCCGGAGGCCTCCCGCACGGAGATCCTGCCGGTCCCGCCGCTCCGCCAGCCCGGAACCGTCACTTCCGTGGCCTACAAGGAGGGGATCAGCCTCCTGCGCTTCCCGGCCTCGGACGGGCTGGAGCCGCCCCTGAAGGCGGCCCGGCGCCTGGAGGAGGCCGGGGCGCTGCGCTTCGGTCTCATCTCCAGCCCCGCGGGCACCCTGCTGGCGGTGCGGCCGGACACCCCTGCCGCCGCCAGGGTTCTGGAAGCCCTGGCCGCTGCGGGTCCGGACCTGGAAGCCGGGTGGGCGGTGGTGGCCCTGGTAGGCGAGGGCCTGCGGACCGACCCCCTGGCGGCTCTGCGCCACCTGGCGGCCCTCGGGCAGGAACCTGTGGGCGGCCTCCTCACAGGCAGCAGCACGGTCTCCATCGCCTTCCTCGTGCCTGAATCCCGACTGGGCGACCTCATCCCCCGCCTGCATGACCGGTGCGTGCTGGCGTCGGCCAGGAAATCGGCCTGAAACCTCAGCCCTGGCGGAGCAGCCAGGCGACGAGTCGCGTGTGGAAATTCTCGGGGTGGTCCAGATCCGTGGGGCGCAGGCGGGCGGGATGAGCGGGATCCCCCAGCAGCAGAGGGGCCGCATCCACCAGGTTGGGCAGGCGCTGGCCATCCGGCAGGGACCAGAGACCTCCCCGGCCCTCGTCTTCCCGCAATTGCGACGCATGGCGTCGGTCGCCCTGGGTCTCGCAGACCATCTCTTTCCCCTGTGAAATCTAAAAGATAGGCCTGCCCACCCCTCGCGCCACCACCTCTGGGGGGGAAGGGCGGCTTCGTGATCTGCGGCATACCTGCCCTTGCGGACGTACATTTCCCCGTACGCGGGTGCATCCCCTGCGGGAACAGGTGGAAGGCCATGAGATCACTCACCGAATGCTCGACCAACTCCCTGGAATGGCGGAGGGGAGACTCCAGCCCCCTGGGCTTTGAACTGCGCAATGACGACGGGACCTTCGCCACCCTCGTCTTCTTGGATGAGGAGTGCATCCTGGCCTGTGTCGAGACGGCCGAAGGGACCTGGACCGTCAAGCACCTGGGGGTCATGAACCCGGTCGTGACCCTGCGCGAGGAAGGGGGCAAGGTGAATCTCGCCACGTTCCACCCCCACGCCATCCGGCTCGGGAGACTTGAATTCCAGGATGGCGCGGCCTTCGACTGGACCTGGCACCACGGGATGGTCCCCGGCGGGACCTTCACGGATCCGGGAGGCATGCCCCTGGTACGAGTCCATGCCCGTACGGGGAGGGACCTCACGTCCCCCCCCGGTCTTGAACATGGCGATGTGGAGCTGAACTCGGGGCACTCCGTCCGCTTCCGCCACGCCCTGCTGGCGGCCTTCGGCTGGTACTTGATCCTCTTTGACCACCTGAAGGAACGCGACGCCGCGGCCGCGGAGACGGCACTGAGGCTCTGATGCCCGAAGGGGCGGTTGATCAGCCCAGGAACTTCTTCAGCAGATCCATCCCGATGCCGCCCTCCGGCAGGCTCCCCTGGGGGCTCAGCTTGTCCACCACCTGGGGCAGAACGCTGGCCAGGCTCGAGGCGGCCTCGTCATGGGAGACGCCCAGCTGGCCGGCCAGCTGCTGCAGCTGGTCCGAGCCCAGGGCCGCTTGGATGTGCTCAGCACTGATGGGCTGATTCGCGCCCGTACCGATCCAGGAGGCCACCTGGTCGCCCAGCCCCTTTTCCTGGAGCTGCCCCAGGAGGCCCTGGATTCCCCCCGGATGGTTCTGGATGAGGCCCATGACCGCGCCCATGAGCGGGCTGCCGCCCTGTGCCTGGCCGCCCTGTCCCAGCAGACCGCCTACCATGTCCAGCAAACCCATGACATCCTCCTCAGGAAGTGGAGCCCCAAGGTCAACCCGGATCGCCGCCGGGGCAAGGACCATTGCAAAGAATTTCGAAACAGCCCGGAATCCGTTGACCCTGGTTCCGGACCGGGCGTAGGGTGGCAGCATCATCACCCAACTCATCGAGGAGGTTTGCATGCTCCACCTCATCTGGACCTGCATCATTGGTCTCATCGCCGGCGCCGTGGCGAAGCTCCTCATGCCCGGCAAGGATCCGGGCGGGTGGATCATCACCATGGTCCTCGGCATCGCAGGCTCCTTCCTGGGCACCTGGATCGGCCGTGCCATGGGCTTCTATAAGGAGGGGGCCAGCGCCGGCTTCATCGTGTCCGTGGTGGGCGCGGTGATCCTGCTGGGCATCTACCACCTCTACAAGCGGTTCACGGCCTGATGGGCCCAGCGCAGACCCTGGCGGCCATCCTCGGCCTGTCCACCGTCTCCGGCATCAACCTCTACCTGACGGTGCTCCTGGTGGGTGCAGGGCAGCGCTATGGCTGGATCCACGGACTGCCCCCGGACTTGGCCATCCTGAGCCACCCGGTGGTGCTGGGGGCCGCGGCTCTGCTGTTTCTCCTGGAGTTCGCCGCGGACAAGGTGCCCTTCATCACGCCCATCTGGGACGGCCTGCACACCTTCATCCGCCCCCTGGGTGGCGCCCTGCTGGCCCTGGGCGCGGCGGGCGAGCTGCATCCCGCGGCCAAGGTGGTGGCCATGCTGGCTGGCGGCACCATCGCCCTGGGCACCCACGGCAGCAAGATGGGCGTGCGGCTCCTGGCCCACACCGCGCCCGAACCCGCCAGCCACAGCGTCCTCAGCGTGGCGGAGGATGTGGGCGTGGCCGCCCTGCTCGCCCTGGCCTACAGCCATCCCGCCATCGCCCTGCCCGTGCTCGCGGCAGTGCTGGTGGCCACGGCCTTCCTCCTGCCCCTGCTGGCACGGGCCCTGGCCTTCGTGCTCACGGGCTTCCGCGGCGCCCTGCGCTCCCTGTTCGGACGCGGGGAGCGCGACGAGATTCCTCCTTGGGTGGAACTGAAGGCACTGGAACTGGCGCCGACGAACACGGGCCAGATCCTGCCCTGCTTCGCTCGCCGGGTGAAGGGCCTGCCACGGTTCCACGGGGCCTTCCTCGTTTGCGCCGAGGGCGGCTGGCACTTGGTTTACCGGCGCTGGTTCCGCACACGCAGCTTCCCCTTCGACCCGGCTCCCGGCCCCGCCCGCACCTTCCCGGGGTTCCTGTGGGATTCCGCCGTGTTCCTCCTCGACGGGAAGCCCCAGCTCCTGCTCGTGGGACGGGATTGGCGCCACGCGCTTCCCGCCGTTCCGGTCACCTCCTGAACCTAATCCTTCACAAGTAGTGGACCCGTGTCGATCTTCCGGGACTACACTTGGCGTCCCACCTCAACCCTTCCCAAGGAGGCACGCCATGGATCGCTTCGAACTTCTGAAGTCTGCCTATTCGCCGGCCCTGAGCATCGTGAACGGCCCCGGGTTCCAGGTCCACAACCTCCACCTGCAGGACGACAAGCTGTTCCTGAAGGCGAGCGCGGGCTCTGAGCAGCTGAAGAACGCGGTCTGGGACGCCCTGAAAACCGTGAACCCCAACGTGGATGACGTCACCTGCGACATCGATGTGGACGCGGCTCTGGCACCCAAGGAAGCTGCCTACGAAGTCCATCCCGGGGATTCGCTCTCCAAGATCGCCAAGCGCTTCTATGGTGACGCGAGCGCCTACATGCGCATCTTCGAGGCAAACCAGGACCAGCTCAGCGATCCCAATCAGATCCAGGTGGGCCAGACGCTCCGCGTTCCGCTCGACTGAGGTGCCGTAGGCTCTGGCTGACCGCCACCCGGGGGTTCCGCGGGATCCTCGACTCCCGGGCCCGAAGGGGTGGCTTCGCCCCTTCCGGCCCAGGATCTTCCCGTGGCGGGCCTTTCGGTCCACCCTGGAGGATCTTGAGGTACTCCATGCGCGGATCTTTGCCCCTCCTTGCCCTCTGTCTCGTCCCCGCCCTGGTGGCGGCGCCCCCCAAGGCCGCGCCCCACGGCCTGGACCTCTCGGGCATGGACCGCACGGTGGCGCCCGGCGACGACTTCTTCGCCTACGCCAACGGCGCCTGGGTGAAGCGGACGGAGATTCCCGCGGACCGTGGCTCCTACGGCATCGGGCACGAGGTGGCCGACCTCACGGACCGCCGCACGGCCGCCCTCATCAAGACCGCCACGGCCTCCAAAGCCCCCGCTGGATCGGACCTCCGCAAGATCGGCGACTGCTACACCAGCTTCATGAAGGAGAAGGCCATCGAGGCGAAAGGCCTCAGCCCGCTCAAGCCCACCCTCCAGGCCATCGGCGCCATCCAGGACCGCCAGACCCTGGCCCGCTACCTCGGCACCACCCTCCGGGCCGACGTGGATGTGCTGAACGCCACCAACTACCACACGGCGAACTTTCTCGGCCTCTGGGTGGCCCAGGACCTTGACGAGCCCACCCGCTATGCGCCCTTCCTCCTCCAGGGCGGCCTGGGCCTGCCGGAGCGCAGCTACTACCTGGATCCTTCGGAAGGCATGGCGGCCGTCCGCACCCAGTACACCACCCATGTGGCCGCCATGCTGAAGCTGGCCGGCCTGTCAGGCGTCCTTGAGCGCGCCTCGGCGGTGGTGGACCTGGAGACCCGCATGGCCAAGGCCCACCTGAGCCGCGAGGCCTCGGGCGACGTGCAGAAGGGCAACAACCACTGGACCCGGGCCGAGTTCACGGCCAAGGCCCCAGGCATGGACTGGGAGGCTTTCTTCGCCGCCGCGGGTCTGGCGAAGCCCGAGGCGTTCGTGGTCTGGCAGCCCGGCGCAGTCACCGGCCTCTCGGCCCTGACCGCGGAGGTGTCCCTCGATGTGTGGCGGGACTACCTCACCTTCCACGCCATCCAACACTGGGCGCCCGTGCTGCCCAAGGCCGTGGCGGACCAGTCCTTCGCCTTCTACGGCAAGGTGCTGAGCGGCGCCTCCAAGCCCCGCGAACGCTGGGTCTACGGCGTGGCCGTGACCAACCAGGCCCTGGGCGAGGCCGTGGGCAGGGCCTACGTGGCGAAGTATTTCCCACCTACGGAGAAGGCCCGGGCCGAGAAGATGGTCGCCAACATCAAGGCGGCTTTCCGGACCCGCATCGAGCATCTGGACTGGATGTCCCCGGAAACCAAGGCCAAGGCCCTGGCCAAGCTGGCCACCCTCAAAGTGGGCGTGGGCTACCCGGACCGCTGGCGCGACTACCGGGGCCTGAAGATCGTGGCCGGGGATGCCTTCGGCAACGCCCAGCGGGCGGAGCGCTTCGAGTACCAGCGCAACCTGCGCAAGCTCGGCCAGCCCATCGACCGCACCGAGTGGGTGATGACGCCCCAGACCGTCAATGCCGTGAACCTGCCCGTCATGAACGCCCTCAATTTCCCGGCGGCCATCCTCCAGCCCCCCTACTTCGATCCGAAGCGGCCCATGGTCATGGACTACGGCGCCATCGGCGCGGTCATCGGCCACGAGATCAGCCACAGCTTCGACGATTCCGGCTCGCTCTTCGACGCCAGCGGCAAGCTGAACAACTGGTGGACGCCCGAGGACCTGAAGCACTTCCAGGCCTCCGCCGACCAGCTGGTGCGGCAGTACGACGCCTACGAGCCATTCCCGGGCCTGCACATCAAGGGGCGGCAGACCCTGGGCGAGAACATCGCCGACGTGGCCGGCCTCGCCGCCGCCTACGATGCCTACCGCCTGTCGCTGGGCGGCCAGGAGGCGCCCGTGGTCCAGGGTCTCACCGGGGACCAGCAGTTCTTCCTCAGCTACGCCCAGAGCTGGCGCGAGAAGTCCCGTGAGCCCCTGCTGCGCCAGCGGATCCTCACGGACGGCCACGCCCCCGCTACCTTCCGGCCCGCCACCGCCCGCAACCTGGACGCCTGGTACGCGGCCTTCGGCGTGAAGCCTGGCCAGGCGTTCTACCTGGCCCCGGCGGACCGCGTGAAAGTCTGGTAGAGGAGAGCCCATGCCGCTGCTCGATCCGACCCGCAGCACCCTCGTCGTCATCGACCTCCAGGGCAAGTTGGTGCACATGGTGCACCGCCCGGCCCTGGTGCTGGAGGCCACCCGCCGCCTCATGCGGCTGGCGGATCTCTTCTCGGTGCCCGTGGTGCTCACGGAGCAGTACCCCAAGGGCATCGGCCCCACGGAAGAGAGCATCCGCGCCACCT
>DASXUH010000129.1:0-1931 GCA_036504935.1 Geothrix sp.
GAGACAGCCGCGAGCAGGGCCTTCCTGGCCGACCTCGCCCCGGTGGAGGAGGCGGCCTGGGATGAGGTCGAGACCGCCTCGGGGCGGCGGCCTCGCCTGTCCGCCGAGTTCTGGACCTCCCGCCAGCGGCAGGCCGCCAACCTCCACGAGATCTCGTACCGGGCCTGCTACAAGCCCCAGCTGCCCCGCCACTTCATCGAGCGCCTCACCCTGCCGGGCGAGCGGGTCTACGATCCCTTCAGCGGCCGGGGCACCACGGCCCTGGAGGCGGCCCTCATGGGGCGCCGGGTGGCCGCCAACGACCTCAACCCCCTCTCGCGGATGCTGGCCGAACCCCGGCTTACCCCGCCGGAGCCCGCCGATGTGGCCCAGCGCCTGGCGGAAATCCCGCGCACGGGCGTCTCGGATGGCGTGGACCTCGCCATGTTCTTCCACCCGGACACGGAAGCGGAGATCCGCGGCCTCCGGAGCTGGTGCCTCGACCGCGCCGCCAACGGCGAGCTCGACGCCCTGGATGCCTGGATCCGCATGGTGGCCACCAACCGGCTCACGGGCCACAGCCCCGGCTTCTTCTCGGTCTACACCCTGCCCCCCAACCAGGCCGTCAGCGCCGACAAGCAGCGCCAGATCAACGAGAAGCGGAACCAGGCCCCCCCCTACCGCGACTCCCACGCCCTCATCCTGAAAAAGACCCGGCAGCTGCTCGCCGGCCTGGATCCCCAAGCTCTGCGGAACCTGGCCGGGGCCGCGCAGGATGCCCACTTCCTCACTGGCGATGCCCGCGCCACGCCTGGCCTTGAGGATGGCTCCGTGGCCCTCACCGTCACCTCGCCGCCCTTCCTCGATGTGGTCGATTACGTGGGCGACAACTGGCTGCGCTGCTGGTTCAACGGCCTGGACGCCGAAGCCATCGGCCGCGGCCTCAGCACGCACCGCACGGTGGAGGCCTGGTCCCAGGCCATGAGCGAGGTTTTCGCCGAGCTGCATCGCGTCACGCAGCCCGGCGGTTTCGTGGCCTTCGAGGTGGGCGAGGTGCGCGGTGGCAAGCTGAAACTCGACGAGATCGCCCTGCCCCTGGGCCTGGCCGCGGGCTTCCGCGCCCATGGCGTGCTGGTGAACACGCAGAGCTTCACCAAGACCGCCCACATCTGGGGCGTGGACAACAACGGCAAGGGCACCAACAGCAACCGCATCGTGTTGTTCGAAAAAACCTGACTGGTCTGCCTTATGCAGGCTTGCGGGAGGCTGGAAAGAACCGACCCTCCCTGAATGCGCTCTTCCTGAAGGGGGACGAGGTTGGGACTCAAGGTCCTGCTGGTCTATCCGGAAATGCCCCCCACCTACTGGAGCATGCGCTACGCCCTGCCCTTCATAGGCAAGAAGGCGGTCTTTCCGCCCCTGGGCCTGCTCACCGTGGCGGCCATGCTGCCCGCGGAGGCCGAGATCGCCCTGGTGGACCTGAACGTGGAGCCGCTGACGGAAGCCGTGGTGGCCCAGGCCGACCTCGTGTTCGTCTCCGCCATGATCGTCCAGAAGGAGTCCATGGCGCAGGTCGTCCAGCTCTGCAACGCCCTCGGCAAGCCCGTGGTGGCCGGGGGGCCGTACCCCACCAGCTGCCATGACCAGATCCAGGGTGTGGCCCACTTCGTGCTGAACGAGGCGGAAGTGACCCTGCCGCTGTTCCTGCACGACTACGCCCTGGGGCAGGCCAAGCCTCTGTACACCAGCACGGAACGGCCTGACCTCACGCGCACGCCCCCGCCCCGCTTCGATCTGGTGCGCCGGAAGGACTACGCGGAGATGGCCCTGCAGTTCTCCCGCGGCTGCCCCTTCGACTGCGAGTTCTGCGACATCATCGAGCTGTTCGGCCGCCGGCCCCGCACCAAGACCCCGGCGCAGTTCCTCCACGAAATGGATCTGCTCTACGAGGA
>DASXUH010000130.1:0-9315 GCA_036504935.1 Geothrix sp.
GCTCCTTGATGAACCGTTCATGGTGCCCCCTTTTGGGGTTGCAGGTGAAGCACTTCCCGAGTTGACCGGGGCCAGGGCGGGAGTCAGACTGGCCATGGCCCTGGCGCCGGAAAGGAGGTTCGATGGGACGACAATCCGACCTCTCCGAACCTCCGTCGTGGTGCGCCGCCCGCTGAGGCGGCCATCCCCCGTTCTTCCGGCTCCCCCGAATCCGCCCCCTGAACGGGATGGCGGCGCGCCCCACAGCGCCCCATCCGCTCCTCCGGACCGGCCATGATCCACCATTTGCTAGACACCGTCTGGGGCCAGGCCACGGCCCTCATGTACCCCATCAAGCGCCGCCGCTGGGTGGACCTCCTGGTCCTCCTGGCCGGCTGCGCCATCCTCTATGGCCTGGTGGTCATGGGCCGCCAGTGGACCGGCCAGCACCGCCCCATGGTGGAGATCGACCTCTCCCCTCTCTCCCTGCCGAAGTACACCTTCTTCTCCATGATGCGCGGCCTGGCTGCCTACGCCTTCAGCCTGGTCTTCACCCTGGTCTACGCCTTCTGGGCCGCCAAGGACCGCCGCGCGGAAAAGCTGCTGATCCCGCTGCTGGACATCCTCCAGAGCATCCCAGTGCTGGGTTTCATGCCGGGCCTGGTCCTGGCTCTGGTGGCCATGTTCCCCCACAGCAACCTGGGCCTGGAGCTGGCCGCGGTGGTGATGATCTTCACGGGGCAGGCCTGGAACATGACCTTCAGCCTGTACCATTCGCTGAAATCCGTGCCCCAGGACATGCAGGAAGCCGCCACGGTCTACGGTTTCAGCTGGTGGCAGCGCTTCAAGTGGGTCGAACTGCCCTACGGCACCACGGGGCTGGTCTGGAACAGCATGATGAGCATGGCCGGCGGCTGGTTCTTCCTCATGATCACGGAGGCCTTCAAGCTCGGTGACAAGGACTTCCGCCTGCCTGGACTCGGCTCCTACATGAGCGTGGCCGTGGAGCAGGGCAATGTGCCGGCAATGGTCTACGCCATCCTCGCCATGGTCATCATGATCGTCTTCCTGGACCAGGTGCTCTGGCGTCCGGTGGTGGTGTGGGCGCAGCGCTTCCGCGTGGAGGAGACCAGCCAGGCCGAAGCGCCCCGGAGCTGGCTGCTGAAGCTGATCCGCCGGTCCAGACTCATCCGCTGGCTGGAGGCCCGCCGCGCCCACCTCGTGGCGGGCGCCTACCCGCCAAAGCCCCTGCCCGCTGGCCGGCCCGAGCGGCGCATGTCCCCGCGCCTGCGCGGAGGCCGCTGGGTCGCCAACCTCGCGCTGGCGACACTGACTGTCATCTCGATCCTCACGGCGTTCAAGCTGCTCGGTTTCCTCCACACCATTCCGGTCGCGCGGTGGTGGGACCTCCTGAAGGCCGGCGGCCTCACGCTCTCCCGGGTGCTCATCTCCACATTCATCGGCACACTCTGGGCCGTCCCCGCGGGCTTGGCCATCGGCCTCTCGCCCCGCCTGTCGAAGATCCTCCAGCCCGTGGTCCAGGTGGCCGCCTCCTTTCCCGCGCCCATGCTCTTCCCCGTCGTCATCGCCGCGCTGGCGGCCTTCGGGGTGGGCCTGAACTACGGCTGCATCCTGCTGATGCTCCTGGGCACCCAGTGGTACATCCTCTTCAACGTCATCGCGGGCGCCATGGCCATCCCGGGCGATCTGCGGGAGGCGGCCACCAGCTTCCGGCTTTCGCGCTGGCAGCGCATGAAGGCTCTGTACCTGCCCGCCATCTTCCCCTACCTGGTGACGGGCTGGGTGACCGCCGCAGGCGGCGCCTGGAACGCCAGCATCGTGGCGGAATACGCGGAGATCAAGGGCCAGGTGGTGAGCACCTGGGGCCTGGGCTCCACGGTCAGCGCCGCGGCCTACCACAAGGACCTGCCCATGCTGGCCGCGGGCGTCATGCTCATGTCCACGCTGGTCGTGGTCTTCAACCGCCTGGTCTGGAAGCCCTGCTACAAGCTCGCGTCCACCCGCTACTCTCTGACGAAATAGGTGCGCCATGGCTGATGCTCCGATCTGCGAACTCAAGGCCGTCCAGAAATCCTTTGACCGCGGCGGCGGCAACATGCTGCGCGTCCTGGAGGACATCAACCTCGACATCCGCCCCAACGAGGTGCTCTGCCTCATCGGACCCTCCGGCTGCGGGAAGTCGACCATCCTCCGCATCCTCGCGGGGCTCATTGATCCCACCAAGGGCGATGTGCGCTACCACGGCTCGAAGCTGGACGCCCTGAACCCGGGGGTGTCCATCGTCTTCCAGGGCTTCGCCCTCTACCCGTGGATGACCGTGGAGGAGAACGTCCGCACCGTCCTGCGCGCCAAGGGCATGCCCGAGGAGGAAGTGCGTTCCCGGGCCGACCGCGCCATCACACTCGTGGGTCTCGAGGGCTTCGAGGAGGCCTACCCCCGCGAGCTGTCCGGTGGCATGAAACAGCGCGTGGGCATGGCTCGCGCCCTGAGCGTGGATCCCGAGATCCTCTTCATGGACGAACCCTTCAGCCAGGTGGACGCCCTCACAGCCGAGGGTCTGAGGGCTGAAATCCTCGACATCTGGGAGGACGCGGAGCGCAATCCCTCCTCGATCCTGATGGTGAGCCATGACATCAAAGAAGTCGTCTACATGGCGGATCGCATCGCTGTGCTGTCGGCCAATCCGGGCCGGGTGCGCACCATCGTGGACAACCCCCTGCCCCGCCCCCGGGACATGCGCTCCCCGGAGTTCCTCCGGCTGGTGGATCAGCTGCACGACATCATCACCTCCACGGAGCTGCCGGACATCCAGGTGAGCACCGTGGAACCCTCGCTGGTGCCCGACATGATCGAACCCCTGCCGAACTCCCAGAGCACGGACATCCTCGGCCTCATGGAATACCTCGAGACCCAGGGCGGCAGCTCGGAGCTGTTCCAGGTGGTGGCCGCCACCCATGTGCCTTTCGAGAAGGTGCTCGCCTCGGTGAAAGCCGCCGAGATGCTCGATCTCGTGGATACGCCCAAGCGCATGGTGCTGCTGACGCCGCTGGGCACCCGGTTCATCCGGGCCGGCATGGAGGAGCGCAAGGAGATCTGGAAGGAGCGCCTGCTGGACCTCAAGCTCTTCCGCGTCATCCGGGACATGCTGGAATTCCATGAAGGTAAGCTGACGCGGGAGGAAGTCCTCGCCGAAATCCATTCCCGCCTGCCCATGGAGAATCCGGAGCTGACCTTCGAGACCCTTGTGGCCTGGGGCCGTTTCGGGGAACTCTTCGCCTACCGCGAGGAGCGCGGCGTCCTGACACCGGAGTAGCCGATCCAACTCTTCCCGGCCCGCCACCAACCCTGAGCCCCGATCGGATCGCGCCATGCCCAAGCGTCTGCCCTCCCTTGCCTGCCTCTGCCTGCCCATGGCCTTGGCGGCCCAGACTCCCGAGGCTTCCACCCCGGATCCCTGGTCCCTCCACGCCCAGCTCACCTACCAGCTCCAGGGCCACGGTGGGTTCACCGCTCCCTACGAGGGCGACAACAGCCTCCAGGACCGCCGGGAGGTCCGGGGATCCTACACGACCACCTTCTTCGCCGGCCGCCGGCTGTGGGAGGGCGCGGAACTCTATGCCAATGCCGAGGCCTTCGCCGGAGCGGGGGTCAGCCAGGTGCTGGGCCTCGCCGCGCCTCCGAACGGGGAGACCTACCGCGTGGACAGCACCACGCTCAAGGTGGGCCTGGCCCGGCTCTTCCTGCGCCAGACCTGGAACCTGGGTGAGCCCACCGAGGCTGTGGAGGACGGCCCTAACCAGGTGGCCACCCGTCAGAGCCGCCGCCGCGTGGTGCTCACGGCCGGCAAGCTGTCGGGAACGGACATTTTCGACGCCAACACCTACAGCCATGACGCCCGCACCCAGTTCAACAACTGGAGCCTCTGGGCCAACGCGGCCTGGGACTACCCTGCGGATACACGCGGCTACACATGGGGCGTGGCCCTGGAGTGGCTCCACGACGACTGGGCCCTGCGGGCCGGGTCCCTCATGGAGCCTAGAGAGGCGAACCAGCTGGAGCTGGATCACGACGTCCGCCACGCGCACGGCGAGGTGATCGAGCTGGAGCACGATCACGAAATCGGTGGTCAGAAGGGCGCCCTGCGCCTGCTCGCCTTCCAGAACCATGCGCGCATGGGGTCCTACCGGGAGGCCCTCGCGCTGGCGCCCGCGGCCCCGGACGTGACGGCCACCCGCGTCCCGGGCCGCGCCAAGCACGGGTTCGGCCTCAATGCCGAGCAGGCCGTCACTCCGGACCTGGGCCTGTTCCTCCGGGTGGGCTGGAATGACGGGAAAACGGAGTCCTGGGCCTTCACGGAAGTGGAGCGGACCCTGGCCATGGGCCTGTCCGCCAGCGGCAGGGCCTGGGGCCGCAGCGGCGACCGGGTCGGCCTCGGCTTCGCGGCCAACGGCCTCAACCAGGACCACCGCGACTACCTGGCGGCCGGCGGGTCCGGCTTCATGGTGGGTGACGGCCGCCTGGCGTATACGGCCGAGCGCGTGGTGGATGCCTACTATGCCCTCGCCCTCGGCACCTTCGGCTCTTTCAGCCTCGAGGTCCAGCGCTTCGAGCACCTCGCCTTCAACCGCGACCGGGGTCCGGCCACCATCTTCGGCCTGCGCCTCCATCTGCAGCTCTGACCGGAAGACGCGGTCCGGAGCTCAGGCCTTCCCGACCGCCGCTGCGGGCGGCGCGAAGGCGCAGGCGGCGATGCCCGCCAGCACCAGGAGCGTGCCCAGGCCCTGCATGGGCCGCACGGATTCCCCCAGCAGGAGCCAGCCCAGGATCACCGTGGCCACGGGCTGGGTCATGAGGCCCATGGCGCCCACGTTCGTGGACACGTGACCCATGCCCCAAGTGATGAGCCACCAGGCCACCACCTGCACACCCAGCCCCAGGCCAGCCAGGGCCCACCAGGCCCGGGCCGGATAGCCGTTGAACGCTTCGCCCTGCGCGAGCCCCAGGGCGCCGAAGCCCGCCGTGCAGCAGAGCACCACCCAGAACAGGGCCTCCGGGGCACTGAGCTCCTGGCGTGCATGGCCCAGCACCAGCGTGAAGGCCCCATAGGCCAGGGACGCCAGGGCCCCCAGCAGCTCGCCCAGCCCCGTGCCCCAGCGCGCGCCCTTGGCCAGGCCCAGCACCAGGGCCCCGGCCAGGGCGAGGCCCACGCCCAGCCAGAAGCGGCGCCGCAGCCGGGCGCCCATCCACACCACGGAGACCACGGCCACCCAGATGGGCGCCAGCGTGACCAGCAGCGTGGCGTTGGCGGCGCTCGTGTGATGGAGGGCCGAGTGCCACATCCACAGATCGCCCACGAAGCAGGCTCCGGCCACGCCGGCCCAGAAGCGGGCCCGGCCGATGCGCGGCCGCGCGGTGCCCCGGGCCCGCCAGGCGAGCCAGGCCACGGGCGGCAGGGCGATGGCCATGCGGTAGAACCCCACCGTCAGCGGCCCTGCGGGAGCCGCCCAACGCACGAGCATGGCCGCGAACCCCAGGAGCGAAGCCCCGAGGATCAGGGCCGCCAGGCCTCTCGGATCCGGCGTCCCCGCCCGTGTCCCATCCATGGATCCAGCATCACCGCCGGATGGGCCGGCCCGCAAGGCCATGAATCACCGTGGCTCAATTCGCCCAGCGGGACACCTGGTCCCAGACATCCTCGTCCCGGGCGGGTCCGTTCAGCAGGATGGCGAAGACCCGCACGTGGCCATCGAGGGTCTGGAGGTAGCCGCAGAGGCTCGTCACCCGGTCGAGGTGGCCCGTCTTCACCCGCACCCGGCGGGTGAGATTGGGGTCCTTCATCTTCAGCTTCCAGGGCTCGCCCCCGATGATCTTCAGCGACGAGACGAACTCGGGGCCCACTTCGAAGTCGTGGTACGCCCCGCGGAGGATGATGGCCAGGGTACGGGCGGACAGGCGGTTGTCCTTGCTCAGGCCCGAGCCGTCCGTGATCTGCAGCGACTCCGCCCCCAGGTTGAAGGCCGCGCGGTAGAAGGCCTGCACGCGCTGGATCCCGCGGGGCCAGGAGCCGGCCCCGAACCTCCGCACCAGCATCTCGATCATGAAGTTGTTCGACCACTTGTTGATGTCCTGCACCAGGGCCCGCAGGGGCGGGGAGGTCCAGGAGGTCAATTTGCGCGGGTTGCCTTGGTCGTTGACGTTGACCCGGCCCTCCACCGCGATCCCCGTCTCCTGGAGGATGCGCTGGATGGCCTCCCGGGCCCGGCGGTCGGGATCGGCCACGATGCGCCCATTCTCATCCCGGTTGAAGTCCACGGACAGGGCCCGCACGACGGGCAGGGTATCGGCGGAGGTGTTCTCCCAGCCCAGGGGCTCCCGCTGGGCATCGAAGGCGCTCTGATCGAGCCGGATGGTCCCAGTGACCCGCTGGAGGCCCAGCTTCTTCAGCGACTGGGCCAGCAGCCAGACGCGCTCGCTGGTGAAGAGGGGATCGCCATCGCCCTTGAAGGTGAGGTCCCCCTGCACCACGCCATCCTTCAGGTCACCCCACACCTCGGTCTCGATGGTGGTGTCCGGCTTCAGTGTCTTCAGCAGCGCATAGGTGGTGACCACCTTGGTGGTGCTGGCAGGCACCAGGGCCAGGTCATCGTGATGGCGCTCCAGGACCTTGCCCGTATCGGCGTCCCAGATCCCGGCGGAGATGGTGACGCCCCGGGCTTCCAGGCCCCGCGCCCAGGTCCGGAAGTCCTGGGCTCCCGAAGGCAGGGCGGACAGCAGCAGGACGAGGAGAGTCGGGAGGGATGGCCGCATGGAACCTCATGGCTTCGGGAGGGTTGGCCCAGTCCCCCGGGGGCTGCGCCGGGTCCGTTCGTTCTCCATGACGGCGCCTCCGCCGAGGAGGTTCTCATCGGCCGTGAACAGCCAGTCCCGCACCAGGGTCTTGCCCTGGTAGGTGTGGATGCTGTCCTTCTCGGAACGGCTGCGCACCCCCACGATGGGCAGGCCCTGCGTGTCCCCGGAGGCCCCCGCCTGCACCTGGGTGACAAGCTGCCATTCACCGCTGCTGGTCATGGGATCGCGGTATTTCTGGCGCAGGATGCGGGGCCGGACCTTCATCACCTCGTCCAGGTCCGTGGGATAGCGCTTGGTCTGGGCGAAATAGACCCTGAGGGCCGTGGCGATGGCCTCGCCCCGGAAGATCAGCTCGGCCTCATTCTCCCGCTGCACCTCGGCACTCAGCCGGGGACCTGCCTTCAGGAGCAGCACACCCATCGCCACCGCCAAAGCCAGAGCCAGGGCCATGGTGAAGCCGCGCTGGGTGCTGGAGGGGAGAGTGGACCGCATGAAGGCTCCGGGACCTCGATTATCAGGCCCTTCCACCCTTCCGTGCCATGAGCTCGGAAAAAGCTTCCACCACACCGGGATCGAACTGGGCACCGGCTTCGTTCCGCAGCTCCACCAGCGCCTGCCGGAACCCCTGGGGCCGGCGGTAGCTCTTGCCACTGGTCATCACCTCGTAGGCCTCGATGAGACCGATGATGCGGCTGCCCATGGGTATGGCCGTCTCGCGCAGACCCTCTGGGTAGCCCCGGCCGTCCCAGCGCTCGTGGTGGTGGCGGATGATCCGGATCACGTCGAAGGGGAACCGCAGATCCTTGAGGAAGATCGCCGCCAGCTCCGGGTGGTCGCGGACCTTCCGCTTGTCCTCTTCGGTGAGGGTGGGCTTGGCGAGCAACTGGGGATCCAGCAACAACAGGCCCACGTCATGGAGGAGGGCGGCGATGCTCACGGCTTCCACATCCTCGGTGGGCAGGTCGAGCATCAGGGCCAGATCCCGGGCCAGGCGGGCGGTGGCCAGGCTGTGCGGGCGCAGGCTCGGCAGCCGGCCCTCGCCGGATTGCAGGATGCGGTGGCTCACGGACAGGAAGGCGTGGTGGTACCGCTCGTGGAGCCGGGCCTCCTGGAGGTGGAGCGCCAACACCCGGCTCAGCAGCTGGATGGCCTCGACCTCGGAAAGGGAGAACGAGTGGTCCTCCAGGCGGAACACCATCACCAGGTCGTGGCCCTGGGGCGTCTCATTGAGGAGGAGGGGCATGTAGGTGGCGAAAGCGCCCGTCAGGGGCGGCACCTCGGGCATCTCCGTCCGGCTGATGAGGCGCAGGTCCGGCTCCCGGACGGCCTGCAGGTGGAAGGTGGCATGGGCCAGGATCTGCTGCTGGAGGTCCGGGGACAGGGGCAGGGTGCTGAAGGCCAGGATGGGGCGGATCTCCTCGGGATCCTCGATCCAGAGCGCCACGGCGGTGGCGGGGAGAATCTGGCTGATGAGCCCCGCGATCTCCCAGAAGAAACTCCGCAGCTCGGGCGGCACCATGCCTTTCTGACGCTCGGCGTTCACTGGCGCGGGAGCCACCCAGCCGCTAAGGGTGCGATCCGCCTCCCAGGGCAGGGAGGTGTAGCCGTCCTTGCCTTCGGGAAATCCGTAGAGGCGCTCCTTGTGCGAGGGCCCTGTGGACGGGATGCCCTGTCCGGCGCGACGCGCGGCCGGAACGGCGGAACGGGCCGGTGCCATGAGGCGCTCGGGCTCGGGGGCGACCTCTCCGATGATATCCGCCGCGGTGGGCAGCCCCTCCGGCACCAGCCCGGGGCCGATGGGCTGCGCTGGAACGGCGGAGCGGGAGCCGCTGTACAAGTGGAACTCCTTCAGGGCCTCCACCAGATCCCCGCAGATGGCCAGCGTGGGCGGCTCGTCCCGCTCGGTGTCGAAGGCTCCACCCTTGATGCGGTCCCGCTGGATGAGCAGGCCCACCCAGTCGCCCTGGAGGTAGACCGGCGTGATGAGGTAGCGGGGCCACTCCCCGCCCTGCCCGAAGGCCGACAGCTCGGGCGATTCCGAGGCGTCGTTCACCACGTACGTCCGGCGCGCCCGCTGGGTCCTCACCAGGAGCGGGTGCCCCTCCGGAATGGACACCGGCGGCCGGGTGCCCCGGGGCCACCCATAGAAGCTCACGACCTCGAAGGCCCCCTGGCCCGGCACGCGCAGGAAGAGAGCCCCCTTCGTGCTGCCCACCTCTTCCATGCAGCGGTAAAGCACCTGGGAGCACCGATTCGCCAGTGCTTCACCGAGGATGAGAGGGGAGACCGCCATGGGGCGCATCCAGACCGAAGGGTTCGGACATCGATCATGGCAGAGCCCCGGGCGGCATATCCAGGCGTATTCTCAGAGGATCGGACGTTTTTTTACGAACGCGGCGGTTCCTGGAGCGAGGCCACGGCCAGCTCCCGCGCCGCCCAGCGGGTCAGTCCCGCCAGCTGCCGGCC
>DASXUH010000131.1:0-2949 GCA_036504935.1 Geothrix sp.
GGCGTGTAGATGGGCATCTTGCTGGCCTCGAAGAACTGCCGGTTCTTGATGCGGAACTTGTTGATGGCCCGCCAGCCGCCTTCGATGCCGCCCCCATCCTGCTGGTTCTCGTCGAAGTTGACGGAAAGAATCTCGAAGCCGTACTGATCCCGCTTGGCGTAGAGGCTGGAGAACTCCATGAGCATCTTGGCGGAGGGGTCGCAGTGGGTGCTCCAGAGCCCCACCAGCACCACCTTGCCCTTGAGGCTGGCGATGGAGGTGCCCTTGGACTTCTCGTCATAGGCGGCGAAGGCGGAGACATCCTTGCGCTCCGCCTGGGGGAAGAACTGGTCCCCCCACTGGGAGTAGCGGACCGCGGAGGCGTCCGCCCCGTTGCGGCCGTACTGGCTCTTGTAGTTCAGCTCGGTCTTCTCCTGCATGACCCTCGGGCAGGTTGGCGCGTCCGGGCTGTTGGCATTCGTGAAGACACCCTGGGCGCCCAGGGTGAGGCCGGTGATGGCCAGAAACAGGCTGCTCGGCAGGCGATGCGGCATGGAAACCTCTCGGCGGGGATTGCCCACCACCCTATCGGAAGCTCCGCACCAGGTCGAGGCCCGTTTCCGTCCGGCTGAGGTACCAGGTCAGGGCCTGTCCATCCACGAGGTGGATGGCGGCTTCCGGGAACCGCTTCTGCAGCTCGCCCTGGTGGCGGCGGTTGAAGCGATAGGGCTCCGTGGGAAGCAGGATCACCTCGGGGGCCAGGGCCTCCAGGGCTTCGTCGGACAGCACGGGGTAGCGGTCCGGGCCGATGGGCGCAAGGCCGCCCTGGCGCAGCAGATCGCCCAGGTAGGTGTCGGGCCCGGCGCTCATCCAGGGCTCCTTCCAGATGAGGACGAGGGCCCGGGGACCCTTCCGGTGGCGGCCCTTCAGTGAGGCTTCCAGGGCGGCGGCGCGGGCTTCGCCGGCCTCGGGCACGCCCAGGCGGATTCCGAGTTCCCGCAGGGCGGCGACGCAATCCTTCACCGTGCGGATCTCCAGGGCCAGCCAGGGGATGCCGAGGGCCGTGAGGGCGTCCGCGACCTCCTTCGGGTTTTCATCCCGCTCAAGGATCACGAGGTCGGGCGCCAAGTCCCGGATGCGGCCGAGATCAGGATCCTTGGTGCCGCCCACGGCGGGCACGGTGTTGCGGATCCACTTCGGCTCGATGCAGTAGCGCGTGCGCCCCGCCAGTCGCGCCGCCAGCCCCCACTGCGCCAGCAGCTCCGTCACCGAAGGCACCAGGCTGACGATGCGTTGCGGGGCATCGCCCGTTGGAACCTGCGCGGCGGGTGCCGCGGCCTGAAGGCTGAGGACTGAGGTCTGAGGGCTGGAGGCTGGCGGAGCCAGCCGGACCCCCAGGTGTGGATCCTTCATCTGCCCGAGCCCCGTGGGGCAGAGGCCCAACAGGGGGCAAGCCGCGCAGTCGGGCCGCCGTGCATCACAGACGCGGCGGCCGTGGAAGATGAGCTGGTGGTGCAGCTCGATCCAGTCCTCCCGGGGGAAGAGGCGGCAGAGATCGGCTTCCACTTTTTCGGGCGTGGTGGCCTTCGACAGGCCCAGGCGGCGCGCCACGCGGAAGATGTGGGTATCCACCGCCAGGGCCGGCACACCGAAGGCATTGGCTAGCACCACATTGGCAGTCTTCTGGCCCACACCGGGCAGCGCTCCGAGTGCCGCAGGATCGGAGGGCACCTGGCCGCCGTGCCGCGCCACCAGCGCCTGGCCCAGGCCGATGAGGTTCTTCGCCTTGTTGCGGAAGAAGCCCGTGGACTTGATGAGGGCCTCCAACTCGCCGGTGCGGGCCTCCGCCAGGCTCACCGCGTCGGGATAGCGGGCGAAGAGGGCGGGCGTGGTGAGGTTCACCCGGGCGTCCGTGCACTGGGCGCTGAGGATGGTGGCCACCACCAGCTGGAAGGGGTCCCGGTGGTCAAGGGCGCAGCGGGCGTCGGGATAGGCGGCGCGGAGCCGGGCCTGGAGCTCGCGGGGCTGGGGCTTGGACAGGCGCATGGGACCAGGATAAGGGGATAAGGGCCAGGGCCGCCGGGGGAGCTTCGGATTGCTAGACTGGAAGGCGAGGTGCCGCATGCCCACCACGCTCACAGGGAAGCTCGACTGCCAGGAAACCGCCCGGCACTACCTGGATCTGGTGCGCTCGAACGTGAAGAAGCTCGGCTTCTCGCCGGGCCTGGGTGTCATCCTCGGCAGCCAGGATGCCGGCAGCGTCACCTACCAGCGCTGGCTCATAAAGGATTGCGAGGACCTGGGCATCAATGCCGCGGACCTGCGCGTGGAGAACGGCATGCAGCTGGTGAAGCTGGTGGCGCGCCTCAACCAGGACGAGAAGACCCACGGCGTGTTCATCTTCTATCCCCTGCGCTACCCCGAGATCAAGGATGACGAGGTGATGGACCTGGTGGATCCCGGCAAGGACATCGAGGGCCTGCACGCCATCAACATCGGCTACCTGAACAAGTACCGGAAGCGCATGGATGACGGCACCCAGCACCGCTGCATGACGCCCTGCACGGCGCGGGCCATCGTGAAGACCCTCAAGCGCGGCTTCGGCGAAGGCTGGCTGGCGGGCAAGACGGTGCTCGTCATCAACGACAGCCTGCGCATCGGCCGGCCCCTCACGGCCATGGTGGCCAATCTCAAGGCCACGCCCATCCTCTGCCACGCCGCCACCAATCAGACGCACCTCGAAGGGTTCATCCGCATGGCCGACGTCATCGTGAGCGCCGTGCCCGCCCCCGGGTACCAGATCCGCACGGACTGGATCAAGGACGGCGCCCTCTGCTTCGACCTCAGCGGTGACGGCAACTTCGACTACGAGGCCCTCGACGGCCGCGGCATCCCCTATACCGACACCACCAAGAACAGCGTGGGCAAGGTGACTCGGGCCATGGCCCTGCTGAACCTCACCTACGCGGC
>DASXUH010000132.1:0-41984 GCA_036504935.1 Geothrix sp.
CCCAGTCTACGCCGTTCCTAGATCTTCACGAACGGATTGGTGGCGGCCTCTTCACCAAGGGTGGTGGCAGGGCCGTGACCGGGGATGACCAGCGTGGCCCCATCTAGGACGTACAACTCGCGGCGGATGCTCTGTTCCAGGGCCTCCCAGCTGCCGCCCCAGAGATCCGTCCTCCCCACACCGCCGCGGAAGAGCGTGTCCCCCGCCAACAGCAGCTGGCCTTGCGCGAACTCGCCATGGAAGCAGCAGGAACCGGGCGTGTGGCCTGGCGTGTGCAGTGTGGTGAAGTCCAGGTGCCGGTCCCCAGCGTGCAGGTCCACCATCTCGGGCTGGGGGATGGCCGGCATTCCAAACATCCCGGTCTGCTGCGGCAGGGCCTCGATGAGGAAGGTGTCATCGCCGTGGAGATGGGCCGGGCACTGCCAGAGGTCCTGCAGTTCCTTCGTGGCGCCCACATGGTCGAAGTGGGCGTGGGTGTGCAGCAGGGCTGTCACCTTGAAGCCCAGAGCCTCCACACGCTTCCGGATCTTCGCGCCATCCCCGCCCGGGTCCACCACCACGCCAAGCCCCGTGGCGGGCTCCCACAGCAGCGAACAGTTGCAGCCCAGAGGGCCCACGGGGAAGGTCTCAAGGTTCAGCATCCCTCCATTGTCCCAAATCCCGGGCCCGCCGATAGCTGATAGCCGATAGCCGACACCTGACAGCTACACTGAATCGTGGCCACGGTTCGGAACAACCTCGACAAATCCCCCGCGCTCCAGCGGAAGCTCTCCGATCTGCCCCAGCGCCCCGGCTGCTACCTCTACCGGGACCAGAAGGGGAACCTGCTCTACATCGGCAAGGCGAAAGTCCTCCGGAACCGGGTGAAGTCCTATTTCCAGAGCAAGCAGCTGGACGCCAAGACGCGCCGCCTGGTGGCCCGCATCTGGGATCTGGAGTTCATCGTCTGCGAGACCGAGCTGGAAGCGCTGGTGCTGGAGAACAATCTCATCAACGAGCACCTGCCGCCCTTCAACATCCTGCTGCGGGACGACAAGAGCTACCCCTACGTGAAGCTCACCTGGAAGGAGGCCTTCCCCAAGGTGTTCGTCACGCGCAAGGTGCGGAAGGATGGTGGCCTCTACTACGGGCCCTTCTTCCCCGCCAGCACCGCCTACCGCACCGCCGAGCTGGTCTATCGCTTCTTCCAGATCCGCGACTGCGACATCGAGATCGACGGCAAGCGAGGCCGGGCCTGCCTCAAATACCAGCTCCACCGCTGCACGGCGCCCTGCATCGCGGCCGTGGGAAAAGAAGCCTATCGGGAACAGGCGAAGGAGGCGCGACTCTTCCTCGAAGGGAAACGCGACGAGCTGAAGGCGCGGCTGGAGGCCGCCATGTGGAAGGCCGCCGAAGCCGCCGCCTTCGAGCAGGCTGCCCAGCACCGCGATGCCCTGCAGCAGGTGGACGCCTGGTTCACGCGGCAGAAGGCCGCCAGCCCGAATCTGGAGGACACGGATGTCTACGGCAGCGCCGTGCTGGACGGCCGGGCCTGCGTCCATCGCCTCATGCTCCGCGATGGCCGGATGATGGGGCGCCAGGAGTACGTGCTGGAGGATGTCGAAGTCTTCGACGGCGCCGTGCTGGCCCAGGTGCTCCAGCGGGTGTACAGCGCTGATCCCGTGCCGGGACGCATCCTGGCCGAAGTCGAGCCGGAAGACGCGGAACTGCTCCGTGATTGGCTGGGGGGCATGCGCGGCTCCCGCCCCCAGATCCAGGTGCCGAGGAAGGGCGAGAAGGTGGAGCTGCTGGCGATGGCGCAGGAGAATGCCCGGCTGGCCCTGGAGCGCAAGTTCGAGCCGGCGCGGTTGAACGAGGCCGTGCTGGAGGGGTTGCAGGCCTTCCTGGGCCTGAGCCACCTGCCCAGGCGCCTGGAATGCTTCGACATCAGCCATGGCCAGGGCCGCGAAGTGGTGGCCAGCTGTGTGGTGTTCAGCGATGGCGTGCCAGATAAGGCCCGCTACCGGCGCTTCAAGATGGCCAATGAGCAGAACGATGACTTTGCCAACATGTTCGAGGCTGTGACACGCCGTTACCGGCGCCTCCGGGACGAAAAGCAGGAGTTCCCGGATCTCGTGCTGATCGATGGCGGACTGGGCCAACTCCATGCGGCCGAGGCCGCCCTGAAAGAACTTGGGCTGGAACAGCTGGAGCTGGGTTCCCTGGCGAAGAAGGAGGAACTGGTGTTCCGACCGGGTTCCAGCGAGCCGCTGAAGATTCCCAAATCCTCACCCGTGCTGCAGCTGCTCCAGCGCATCCGCGACGAGGCCCATCGCTTCGCCATCACCTACCACCGGGCCCTGCGCGCCAAGCGCACCCTCCAGACCGAGCTGACCCAGATTCCCGGCATCGGTCCGTCCACCGCGAAGAAGCTGCTCCAGGCCTTCGGCAGCGCCACCCAGGTGCGGGCGGCGGAAGAGGCGGCCCTGGCGGAGGCCATCGGCAAGGCCGGCGCCGCCAAGGTGTTGGCCTGGCGAAGGGGGACTACCTCCCCGCAGCCTCCAACCGGCTGAGTTCCGCCTGCGCCACATCGCTGCCCGCCTCGGCCGCTTTGCGGTACCAGGTCAGGCCCTTTTCGCGGTCCGGGGGGACGTTCAGGCCGTAGTAGTACATCGCGCCCAGCATCCGCATGGCGTTGGCGTCGCCCGCCTTCGCCTGGTCCAGATAGGCCCGGACCGCGCCCGGGATCTCTACTTCGGGGGCTGCCTGGACTTTCGGTGAGCGGACCGCCGGCCCGGGCGAGGACAACAGGAAGACCGCGCCCGCCAGCACGACGACCCCCCCGAGGGCCAGAACCAGCTTCCAGCCCCACGATCGGGAAGGGCCGACAGCCGGGCGCGGGGTCTGGGTCTGTCCGGCGGTCCCCGCCGGAAGGGAAATCTTCTGGGTCCGCTGCGGCGCATCGAACGTCAGGGGGAGAACCAGCTTCTGGGTCTGGTCCAGGGAGCCTTCCTGGCCTGGACGGGTCTCGCCTTCACGCATGTGGCCCCCCTGGGGTCTCGAACGGCAACTGCCAGGATAATGCCGGGAGGCTCACGGGGCCTCCCCGGAACCCGCTTCCGAGGCCTTCACCCAGTGGCTGAGCCGGGGTGCCAGGGCCAGGAACAGAAGCGGGGAGAGGATGATGAAGCCGAACACATGGCGTGCTGCGTGCTTCCCCACCAGGATCCAGTAGACCAGGCCGAAGAGGCTGCTCAGCTCGAAGAGCGCCGCATAGAGCAGGGTCTCCCGCAGCACCACCCCCGCCCGGCGGGCCCCAGGGACGCGATGGAAGGGTCTCAGCACGGTTCCGCGGCGCCAGAGCACCCAGGCGGCGGACAGGAAAACCAGGCCGGTGAAGAGATGACCGAGCTGGAGGTAGGCGCCTTCAGGCAGCTGCTCCCCGGGCGGCACGAGGCCGGACAGGATCAGACCGCCGATGAGGGCCGGGGTGCCCAGACAAAGGGCAAGCCCCATCAGGCGGGCCAGGCGGTAGGTGGCGCGCAGCGGTTCGGGCGACTCGTTCACGCGGCCTCGGCGGCCTTGACGCGGATCTCTCCGAAGGTCTCCCCCTGGACCAGCGCGATGCGGCCCGTGCGGACCAGCTCCAGCAGGGCCAGGAAGGTGAGCACCAGCTCCTCGCGGCTGCGGGCTTGGCCCAACAGGCCCTGGAAGGGCTTCCAAAGGCCATCCTGCAGATCGCGCAGCACTTCCACCACCCGCTGCTCCAGCGACTTGGGTTGGGTCCGGACCTCCACGGGGGGTGGAGGCAGCAGGCGCTTCAGGGCCTCCCGGTAGGCGCCCAGCAGGTCGAAAAGGGTGGCGCGGATGGGTTCGTCCTCCACCCGCTTGTGGTCCTCCAGATCGAGGCCCGGCGCGAAGGCGATCTTCTGCCAGTCCGACTCGCGGTCCGACAGGACCATGGCCGCGGCCTTCACCTGCTGGTAGTCCAGCAGCCGCTGCACCAGGATCTCGCGGGGATCCTCCTCGCCGGTCTCCTGGGGCGGACGGGGAAGCATGAGCCGCGACTTGATCTGCAGCAGCTGGGCCGCCATGGCCACGAACTCCGCCGCGATCTCCAGGTTCAGCTCCTCCATGAGCTTCAGGTAGTCCATGTACTGCCGCGTGACGTCGGCCATGGGCAGGTTCAGGATGTCCAGCTTCTGCTCGTGGATGAGGTGCAGCAGCAGGTCCAGCGGCCCGTCGAAGGCGGACAGGTGCAGGGCCAGCCCGCGGAACTTGGTTTCGAAACCCTTGGGTGCCTCGAAGGTCTTCGGGGCCTCCGGCGCGGGCGGAACTTCAGCCACAGTTTCGGGGATTTCCTGGGGGGTGTCAGACATGAATCCATTCTAGCCGGAACCCCCGCATACCGGACTTTCGGAAAGGTCGGAACATGCCCTGAATGAACACGGATAAACGCAGATAAAAGAAGAGATGATTCTTCCGTTCGAGTTCATCCCCCCGTCAACGCATGCGTTGGCGGGGATCTTAGGTCGTGCTCACCCATGGCCATTGGCTCCACAATGGAAGGCTATGGCCCGCCCACCTGTCCTCCCCGGCCCCCGCCCTGACTGGCTGAAGATCCGTGTGCCGGCGCCGGAGGTGGTGGCCGAGGTCGAGGGCCTCATCCGCGAACAGCGCCTGGTGACGGTCTGCGAAGAGGCCCGTTGCCCCAACCTGCATGAGTGCTGGGGGGTGCATCGCACGGCCACCTTCATGCTCATGGGCGACATCTGCACCCGCCATTGTGGTTTCTGCAACGTGGGCAAGGGCCGTCCCGGCGAACTGGACCCAGGCGAGCCCCAGCGCGTGGCGGAGGCCGTGGCCCGCCTGGGCCTCAAGTTCGCCGTGATCACCTCTGTGAACCGCGACGACCTGCCGGACGGCGGATCAGCCCACTTCGCCGCGACCATCCAGTGGGTCCGCACCCTGTCGCCCCACTGTGGCATCGAAGTGCTCATCCCCGATTTCCGCGGCAGCGAATCCGCGTTGCTCACGGTGCTGGAAGCCCGGCCCGAGGTCCTGAACCACAACGTCGAGACGGTACCCCACCTCTACCGGCGGGTGAGGCCGGACGCCGACTACGCCCAGAGCCTCACGGTGCTGCGGCGCACGGCGGAGTGGCGCGATGTCCATGCCCCGGCCATGCGCGTGAAGAGCGGCATCATGGTGGGCTTGGGGGAGACGCCGGAGCAGGTGCTGACCCTCATGGCGGACTGGCGCGCCTCCCATGTAGACATCGCCACCATCGGACAGTACCTCCCCCCCTCGGAACTGCATCTACCCTTGGAACGCTTTGTCGAGCCGGCCGAGTTTGACATGTACCGCCAGAAGGGGATGGAGATGGGGTTCCAGCGTGTGGAATCCGCGCCCCTGGTGCGCTCCAGCTACCACGCCAAAGAGAGCTTCGAAGCCTAGGCTTCGAAGCTCTCTCGTAGTTCCGGGCCTTCAGGCCTTGGCGTGCTCGCGCTGGCCCAGGAACTGCCGCTCGAAGGTGGGCCAGTCCAGGGTGCCGGTCCCAGTCACCTGGGGTGAATCGGGATTCCGCAGCCGGGTGATCTCGTCCTGGTACCAGTCAATGACAGGCTGGCCGATCTTCAGGGCGGGGAGTTCCGCGGCCAGGTCAGAGGGCGTCATCAGGCAGACCCAGCCCCGGTCATAGGGGCTGTGCATCAGCTCGGCAGGCTCGGTGAGCAGACCGGCATTGTCATGCACGATGCGGCCGCTGAGGGGCGCGGCCACATGCACGATCCCCTCGGGCCCCTTCAGAGTGAACAAGGTCTCGCCCTGCCGGAAGGTCTTCCCGCGTTCTGGCAGCACCACGGCCTTCACGGTGCCGAGCGCCTTCCGCACGAAATCATCGATGCCCACGCGCACCTGGCCTTCCGGCTCGATCCGCACCCAGGCATGGCCCGTGGACAGGAATGCGCCGCCCGGGATGCAGTACTCACTGGCGGACACGACTTCGGCCATCTCCGGCGCCACCACGCGCACGTTGGGCCGCCGCTGGGCCTCGATGCGGGCCTGGCGCTTGATGAGGAGCTTCTTCGCGAATTCCCCCAGCTCGTCGGCGGTGAAGGGCTTCTGGACGTACTCGCAGGCGCCGTGCTGGAGCGTCTCCACGGCGGTCTCGATGCTGCCGTAGCCGGTGATGACCACGACATCCATATCTGGCCGCAGGTGCTTGGCCCCCTTCACCACATCCACGCCGTCCATGTCCGGCATCTTGAGGTCGGTGAAGAGGAAGTCGTAGTCGTTCCGCTGGATCAACCCCAGGGCCTCGGGGCCATGCTCGACGGTATCCACGCTGAAGCCTTCCAGAACCAGGATCCGGCGGAAGGAGTCGAGCACCACCGGCTCGTCATCCACGGCCAGGATGCGGGCCCTGGGGTTTGGGACCTCCACGCGCTTGAGGCTCTTGGCCTCGTGGGTGAAGTCGAGGTGGATGGCGGTGTTCAGCACCGCTTCCCGGGCCTGCCGCTCCTGCTTCTCCCGCATGCGACGGAGGCTCGTGCGCACCAGGAAGTCGATGCCCACGAAGGCGACGAACATGAAGATGATCAAAAGGGCGGTCATGGAAACCTCCTAGGTGGTGGTGGGTATGGGAATCTGGCCGCTGCCGGCGGACGTGGGAAGGCGAAGGGCGAAGCAGGTGCCCTGGCCGGAATCGCTGCGGACCTCCAGCGCTCCGCCGTGGGCCTCCACGATTCCCCAGCTGACGGCAAGGCCGAGGCCCGTGCCGTGATTGCCCTTGGTGGTGTAGAAGGGCTCGAAGATGCGCGGCAGTTCTTCCGGCGGAATGCCCCGTCCGTTGTCCTGGACCAGCAGCTCCACGGAATCCTCCGCCCCCGCGCGCGTGGTGGCGCGGATGGTGCCGCCGCCATCGCCGATGGCGTCTCCTGCGTTCAGGAGCAGGTTCACCGCCACCTGCTGGATCTGGTTGGCGTCCGCATCGACCGGGGGCAGCTCCGCGGCCAGGTCGAGCGACAGGTCCACCTGATTGAGGGATAGCTGGGTCATGACGACGGACACGGCCCGCCGCACCACTTCGTTCAGGTCCATGGGCTTGCGGGCGGGCGGCGTGGGCCGGGCGAAGTCGAGTAGACCCCGGATGATGCCGCGGCAACGTACGGTTTCCCGCACGATCACGTCCAGATCCTCGCAGGCGGCGACATCCCCATCCAGCCGCTTGCGGAGCAGGGAGGCATAGCTCAGCACGCCCGTCAGTGGATTGTTGATCTCGTGGGCGACCCCTGCCGCCAGGCGGCCCACCGAGGCCAGCTTGTCCGCCTGGGCCAGCTGGCGCTGGGTTTCAGCCAGGCGTTGCGTCATGGTGTTGAAGGCGCCCGCCAGTTCGCTCAGTTCATGGTTGCCGCTCACCGGAATGGTGGTGCCGAGATCACCTTCGCCCACCCGCCGGGTGCCGGCCACCAGGGCCGCCACAGGCCGGACCACCAGCCGCCGGTTGAGCCACCAGAGGATCAGGCTGCCCGCCAGGATGGCCAGGACGGCGGAGGCCGTGATCAACATCCGGCTGTGGGCGATCTCCCGGTCCACCTCGGCGAGGGAGACGTTCACATCCAGCACGCCCAGGAGGCTCTGCTTCGCGCTGTGGGCGTGGCAATCGGCGGTGGAGCAGGAGGGCTCGTTGGGGATGGGATTGATGAGGCCCAGGATCCGGCCCCCGTCAGAGGCCCGGAAGGTCCGGGCCCGGGCCTGGATGCCAAGCCGCTCCAGGGGCCGGCCCTCCGCATGGCAGGCGTAGCAGGCCTCGCCCCGGATATCCAGGCTGGTTCCGATCTCCTCCTCGGCAGAGGAGAACATGATGCGCCCCTCCTTGTTGAAGACCCGGACCTTCTGGATGCCCTCATCCGCGAGCCCGCCCACGGCACGGATCTGCCGGTGCAGGTTCTCCCGGCGGTTCTCGAGCATGTCGAAATGGGTGGCACTCTTGATCGTCTCGCTCAGCTGGTCGGCACTGCGGGTGCGCTCCGCCAGCAGTTGGGCCGTGTGCGACCGGAGGATCACCACGGCCATGCCGCCGACGACCAGCGCGGTGGCGAGGCCGGCGCCGAGGATCAGACGGGTGCCGATGCGGGTCCGCATGGCTCAGGCCCCTCCCTGGCGCTCCCTGACGCCGGCCACGGGGCCTTCCGGGAAGATGGAGAAATTCCGCACCGCGAAGGCGAAGACCGCCATGCCCGTCGCCACCAGGCCCAGGGACACGATGATCTCCATGGCCGAGGGAAGGTACCGGGTGCCGGAGGCCGCTTCCATGCCGGTGATGCTCACGTTCAGGCGGTTCATGACAAAGCCCAGCACCGCCAGGAAGGCACCGCCCACCAGCCAGTCCGGGTCGGTGCGCAACCGCCGGAAGGACATCAGGACCACGGGCAACACCACGCCCAGGATGACCTCTACGAGGAACATCCGGCCTTCGTAGCTGCCGAGGGTCCCGAACGCATGGTTGCGGGCGATCCCCTGCAGACGCATGAGGCCGTAGATGCCGAGCGCCACGACCATGCCGCGGGCCAGAGGCTCCAGCAGATCCATCTCCAGGTGGCGATGGAAGGCCCGCTTGCTGAGGTAGGACTCCAGGATGACCATCCCGATGCCCGCGCCGATGGCGGAAATGTAGAAGTACAGCGGCAGCATGGGGGAGTACCAGAGCGGGTGCAGCTTGCTGGGCACGATGAGGTAGAGCGAACCCAGGGAGGACTGGTGCAGGGTCGAAAGGAGCACGCCGAGAATGACCAGGGGTGTGATGAGCCGGTGGATGAGCCGGGCCGGTGCGTGGTAGCCGAACCGCTCGAAGACCACCGGGGAGAACTCCACCGCCAGCACCGTCGTGTAGAGCATCACGCACCACGCCACCTCGAACATGACGGAGTGCGTGTTCCAGTAGACGATGGCGTGCCAGATGCGCCAGGGCTGCCCCAGATCCAGCAGCAGCGCCACGATCACGAAGGAATAGCCCAGGAAGCCGGTGAGAATCGTGGGGCGCACAATGGGCTCGAAGCGCTTGAGGTTGAAGAGGTGCACCACGGCGGTGAGGGTGAACGCCCCGGCGGCCAATCCCACGCCGCAGAGCAGGTCGAAGCCGATCCAGAGGCCCCAGGGGAACTGGTCGCTCAGGTTGGTGACCGCCCCCAGGCCCTTGGTGTAGCGGATGACGGAAACGGCGCAGAAGGCGAGGAAGAGGACGGCGAAGACCCCAGTCCAGAAGCCGGGGCGGAACCGGCGGGGCGCGAGCGTGGCGAGGGTGTTCATGACCGGTCCTCCCGTCCATTGCCTTGTCCCTGGCCGCCATGGCCATTGGCTCCAGCCTTGGCCACCACCTCCCGCCGGGCAGTGATCCAGTGCACCCCATACAGGAAGACGGCCCACACCGCCACGAAGTCGGGGATGTTGGACAGCACCTGCCAGGTTTTCATCGCCGGCGGCTCCCCGGGCAGGTTGGACTTCAGGCCCAGCTTCTCGAAGGGCACGTTGGAGATCATCAGGACCGAGGTGCCACCGGCCTCGGTGAGCCCGTAGATGTGGTCCACGTAGGCACCTGGTTTCTGGCGGATGCGGGTCCGAGCCTCCCAGATCAGGTCCTCCTTCTTCCCGAAGATGGTGGCCTCCGCCGGGCAGGCCTCGGCGCAGGCAGTGGGCTTGCCTTCCTTGAGGCGGCCGGCGCACAGGATGCACTTGCCGACCACGGGGACCGGCCGGTCCCACTGGTACTTCGGGATTTCGAAGGGGCAGGCCATCATGCAGTAGCGGCAGCCCATGCACCGCTCGGCATCGTAGACCACCGGCCCTTCCGGTGTCTTTTTGAGAGCGCCCACGGGGCAGACGGAGGCACAGGTGGGCACCTCGCAGTGCATGCACATCCGACGGACGTTGAGGCCTTCTCGCTCCTGGACCGTGGTCCAGGTATAGGCCGTCAGCACCTCCTCTACCTTGCCCGGTAGCTTGTTCTGCTCCTTGCACGCGGAGCTACAGGCGCCGCAACCAATGCAGCGCGTGGCATCAAAGAGAAGGCCCATGCCCATGGGTTCTCCTGCTTTTTCAAGGCCCCCAGGAGGAATTCCCGGGTTCGACAGAAGCATCCATTCGGCCGAAATCATAGTCAACCCTTTGGTAGTAATTAAAAATGACTATGTTGTCTTGTATAATAAAAATGCCTCGCTCGCGCAAGGCACTTCCCAGGAACGACGCGGGTTAGGCCTTCCTAATCTCCCCGCCATTCCGCCCCATCAAGGCAGGATTTCCTCCCCCGGGCCTCAGCCCCCCTGCCGGTGGGTATTTATCACTTCGCAACGGCTTCTCGGGACGTCAGAGTCGCCTTACAGCGACTTGACAAGAAGCGCCCCGCTTTCGCGGGGCGCTTCTTGTCGTCGACAGCAAACAGCTGGTAGCTGACAGCTCTTAATACATGTCTTCCATGCCGCCCATGCCGGGACCCGCGGGAGCCGCGGACTTGGGCTCGGGGAGCTCGGTGATGATGGCTTCGGTGGTCAGCATCATGGCAGCCACGGAAGCCGCATTGCGCAGGGCGGACTTGGTGACCTTGGCGGGATCGACCACGCCGAACTTCACCATGTCGCCGTACTCGTTGGTGGCGGCGTTGTAGCCGTGGTTGCCCTTGCTCTCGCGGACGGTGTTGACGACCACGGAGCCTTCGACACCGGCGTTGTTGGCGATCTGGCGGAGGGGCTCCTCCAGGGACTTGCGGACGATCTCGACGCCCGTGGCCTGGTCGCCAGTGACCTTCAGCTCAGCGAGCTTGGTCAGGCTGCGGAGCAGCGCGACACCGCCGCCGGCCACGATGCCGTCCTCGACAGCGGCCTTGGTGGCGTGCATGGCGTCTTCCACGCGGGCCTTCTTCTCCTTCATCTCGGTCTCAGAGGCCGCGCCCACCTTGATGACGGCGACGCCACCCACGAGCTTGGCCAGACGCTCCTGCAGCTTCTCCTTGTCGTAGTCGCTGGTGGAGGTCTCCACCTGGGCGCGGATCTGCTTCACGCGGCCCTGGATGGCCTCGGTGGCACCGGCGCCCTCGACGATGGTGGTGTTCTCCTTGTCGATGACGATCTTCTTGGCGCTGCCGAGGTCAGCCAGCGTGAGGTTCTCGAGCTTGAGGCCCAGATCCTCGCTGATGGCCTTGCCGCCGGTCAAGGTGGCGATGTCCTCGAGCATGGCCTTGCGGCGGTCGCCGAAGCCGGGGGCCTTCACGGCGGCCACGTTCAGGGTGCCGCGGATCTTGTTCACCACGAGGGTGGCCAGCGCTTCGCCGTCCACGTCCTCGGCGATGATCAGCAGGGGGCGGCGGCTGTTGACGACCTGCTCCAGCAGGGGCAGGAGGTCGCGCATGTTGGAGACCTTCTTCTCGTAGGCGAGAATGTAGGGATTCTCCAGCTCGACCTTCATCTGATCGGGGTTGGTCACGAAGTAGGGGCTGAGGTAGCCTCGGTCGAACTGCATGCCCTCGACCACAGTCAGCTCGGTGTCGCGGCCCTTGGCCTCCTCGACGGTGATGACGCCATCCTTGCCGACCTTGGCCATGGCTTCGGCGATGATCTTGCCGATCTCTTCGTCGCCGTTGGCGGAGATGGTGCCGACCTGGGCGATGGCGTTGCCTTCGACGGGCTTCTTGATCTCGTCGATGGCCTTCACGACGGTCTCGACGGCGAGGTCGATGCCCTTCTTGATCTCCATGGTGTTGGCGCCGCTCACGACGGCCTTGATGCCCTCACGGTAGATGGCGCGGGCCAGGACCGTGGCAGTGGTGGTGCCGTCGCCGGCGATGTCGGAGGTCTTGGAGGCGACCTCACGCACCAGCTGGGCGCCCATGTTCTCGTGCTTGTCCTTGAGCTCGATCTCCTTGGCGACGGTGACGCCATCCTTGGTCATGAGCGGGGAGCCGAACTTCTTCTCGATGAGGACGTTGCGGCCTTTGGGGCCGAGGGTGACCTGCACCGCGTCGGCGAGCTTGTTCACGCCGCGCAGGATCGCCTGGCGGGCATCTTCGGCATAGATGATGGACTTGGCCATTTCAATCTCCAGTTGGTTTCGGATGGGTGTAGGGAAGGGGGCTTCGAGCGACGGGCTTCCGTCTTCTGTCCTCAGTCTTCAGTGGCGACCAGGCGGCATGAGTGGGTCGGTGCCAACCTGAGGACTGAAGGCTGAGGACCGAGGACTGGCCTCAGCCCACGATCGCCAGGATCTCGTCTTCGCGCACGATGACGTGGTCCACGTTGTCGATCCGCACTTCCGTGCCGCTGTACTTGCCGATCAGCACCTTCTGGCCGGCCTTCACGGACATGGGATTGCGGGTGCCGTTCTCGTTGATCTTGCCTTCGCCGACAGCCACCACTTCAGCCTCCATGGGCTTCTCCTTGGCGGTGTCCGGAATGATGATGCCGCCCTTGACGGTCTCGGCAGCATCGACGCGCTTCAGCACGACACGGTCGGAAAGAGGCTTGATAGCCATGGGACCTCCTTGGAAAGAAGAGAAAAGGAACGAATGAAGCTGTTAGCACTCAGCCACAGCGAGTGCCAAGTCTGTCACCGCCTCAGAACCCGGTCAAGCAGGATCTTTCATGGTTCTCATAAATTTTAGTGTATTCAATTCATATTTTCTTCCTTGTAATGTCATATATTCAATCTCGAGCCGTCCCCCCTTCGCGGGTGTACCTTAAGGTCATGGAACACCTTGCCATCCTGCGCGACCTGCAAGCCACTCTGGACTACCTTCGAACCATCGAGCGAGACCTGTCGGCCCTGCCCCCGGATCTGGCGGCCATGGACGCCCGGCTCAAGGCCATCGAAAAGCAGGCGGGGGAAAAGACCAAGGCCCTGGAGACGGCCCGGAACTACATCCAGATAAAATCCAAAGAGCTGACCCAGGCCCTGAAGGACGAAGATCGCGCCCGTGCCGCTGTGAAGACCACCAGCCAGAAGGTGCAGTACACCTCCGCCATCCGTGAGCTGGACGAGAAGGAGCGCATGCGCGCTCAGATCGCCCGGCCCCTGAAGGCGCTGGAAACGGAGGCCCTGGCCCTCGAACAGGCCCTGGCGGCGCTCGAAGCCGAGCGCCTCACCCTCAAGGCCCAGTTCGACGAACTCCACGCCATCTTCCTGGGGGAGCACGCCAACCAGGTGGAGGGACGCAAGCAGCTCAGGGCCAAGCAGGCTCAGCTGGAGGCCAAGCTCGCCGTGCCCGAAGTGACGCGCTTCCATCGTCTCGCCGGCGCCCGCCAGGGACGGGTGGTGGTGCCCGTGGAGAACGGCGCCTGCTCTGGATGCCATGTGAAGCTGCGCGGTCCCTTCCTCTTCCAGCTGAAGGAAGCCAAGGACGCCGTGGCCTGCGAATCCTGCCAGCGGATCCTCTTCCTGCCGTGAGCCTGGCGGACCGGATCGAGGGCCTACGGGCCCGCATCGCCCGGGCCTGCGAGGCCGCCAACCGAGTTCCGGAGAGCGTCGAGCTGCTGCCGGTATCGAAGAAGCAGCCCCTGGCATTGATCCAGGAGGCGGCGGCCCTTGGTTTCACGCGTTTTGGCGAGAACTACGTACAGGAAGGCGCCGACAAGGCCGTCGCCGCGCCGGACTTGGCCTTCCTGCTCCTGGGGCCCCTCCAGCGGAACAAGGCCAAGCCCGCCCTCCAGCATTTCGCGGAGATCCAGAGCCTGGACCGCCCGGAACTGGTGGAGCGCCTCCGCAGGCTCGCAGAGGAATTGGACGTGATACGCCCCGTCTGGCTCCAGGTGGACCTCTGGGACGAGGCCACCAAGCTGGGTGGCTGCACAGAGGCGGATCTCCCTGCCCTGATCGCAGCCCTGGGCGCCGATCCGCGCCTGCCCCTGCGCGGCCTCATGGCCGTCCCGCCGCCCGAAGACGGGGGCGCCTTCGCCCAATTGGCCGCCCTGCGCGAGCGGCTTCAGCAGGATCTGGGGCACCCCCTGCGCCTCAGCATGGGCATGAGCGCCGACCTGGAGGCCGCCGTCCAGGCCGGCAGCGACCAGATCCGCATCGGCACCGCCTTCTTCGGCGAACGGGTGTACTGACCCGAAGGAAGGACCGCGGGGGCACCACCACGCCGATCCGCGAGACAAAAGGACGGATGGCGGCGATCATTCCCATTCGCCCCTGGAGCCTCCATGACCACGATCAAGACCGCCACCGCTTCGCTGCCCGTCTCCGCGGACGCGCTGTATAGCTTCCTCTCCGACCTGTCGAAGCACCGCGCCTTCCTCGAGCCCTCTGCCCTGAACTTCCAGGGCGATGCCGACCGGCATAGCTACGTCATCGAGCTGATGGGCATGAAGGTCCCCCAGGAACTGGTGGCCAAGTCCCGCGTCCCCGGCCAGCTCGTGAGCCTGGTGCCCGGCGCGAAGAAGCTGTTCGACCACGAGCTGCGCTTCGAGATCGCCGCCGCCGGCGAAGGATGCACCCTGCGCCTGGTGGACGAGGCCGACATCCCCATGATGATGGCCATGATGGGGGCCGAGAAGCTGCTCCAGGGCCAGCTGGACACCGGCCTGGCGCGGATCCAGGAACTGGCGGGCGAAGGGAAGATCTGAGGTCGATTTTCCCTGAAAGGATGCCCCTCTTCACGGCATGACCAGGTATCGGGCCCCTGCCCAGTACCCATTCCTTTGGAGGTTCCATGCGCCCTGCTCTGCTGCTCGCTGCCCTGCCATCGCTTCTGGTCGGCCAGGAGACCGTCACCACACTGAAGGACCAGAAGGCCCTGGCGGTGACCATCTACAACGACAACCTAGCCCTGGTGAAGGACACCCGCGAGGTGCGCCTGCCCAAGGGCGAGGCGCGGCTGGCCTTCCAGGAAGTGTCGGCCCAGATCCGCCCCGAGACGGCCTTGTTGCGGAATCTCACGACGCCCAGGGATTTCTGGGTGGCCGAACAGAACTTCGACTTCGACCTGCTCACGCCTCAGAAGCTGCTGGAGAAATACGTGGGCGAGAAGGTGACCGTGGTGCGCAGTGTGCCCAACGAATCCGGCGCGGGAGCGAAGGAGATCCGCGAGGAGGCCACGGTGCTGGCCACCAACAACGGCACCGTCCTGCAGTTCGCTGACCGCATCGAGACCAGCGCCCCCGGCCGCCTCATCTTCCCGAAGGTGCCCGGCAACCTGCGGGCCCGGCCCACCCTGGTGATCAGCCTCAACAGCGGCGCCGACCGGGAGCAGAAACTCGAATTGAGCTACCTCACGGGCGGCCTCTCCTGGCGGGCCGATTACGTGGCCAACCTCGCGGCGGACGAAAAGACCCTCGACCTCAGCGGCTGGGTGACGCTCACCAACCAGAGCGGAGCGGCCTATCCGAACGCCACCCTGCAGCTGGTGGCGGGGGACGTGAACCGGGCCAAACAGCGACCGGAGCGCGCCTATGGCGCCGTGGGGGTAGTGGCCATGGCGAAGGCGGAGGCACCCCGCATGGCCGAGGAGAGCCTCTTCGAATACCACCTCTACACCCTGGACCGCCCTACCACCCTGGCCGTGAACCAGACCAAGCAGGTGGCCCTACTCAGCGCCAGCTCTGTGCCCGTCCGGAAGGAATACCTGCTCCTGGGCCCGGGCTACTACTACTCCGGCAGCTACAGCGACCTGGGCGACAAGCAGAAGGTGGGCGTCTTCGTGGAGTTCGACAACAAGGAGTCCAGCCGGCTGGGCATGCCGCTGCCCAAGGGCGTCATCCGCGTCTACAAGCGCGACAGCGAAGGCCGCGCCCAGTTCGTGGGCGAGGACAACGTGGACCACACGCCGAAGAACGAGCAGGTCCGCCTGAAGCTGGGCGACGCCTTCGACGTCACCGCCCGGCGGAAGCAGACCGACTACAAGAGCCTGGGCCGGCAGGGCAAGTACGGCTTCGTGCATGAATCCGCGTACCAGGTGGAACTGAAGAACGCCAAAAAGGAATCCGTCACTGTGAATCTGGTGGAAGCCTTGCCCGGCGACTGGGAGATGCTGCAGAACAGCCACCCCTTCACCAAGGAGACCGCCAGCACCGCCCGGTTCAAAGTCACCGTACCCGCCGAGGGCAGCGCCACGCTGGAGTACCGGGTAAGAGTGAAGTGGTAGAGGGGTAGTCCTCAGTCCTCGGTCCTCAGTAAAAGATCCAGAAAGCATTGCCTGAAGACTGAAGACTCAGGACTGAAGACTGAACCCTGAATTCCGCCATACTGAATCCCCATGCCCCTCCCCGCCCGCTTCCTCGCCCGCCTGCGACGCCTGCCTCTGCGCCTGCGCGGACGCTTGAGCGGTGGGACCGAGGGGCTCCATCCCTCCAAGCTCAAAGGCTCCGGCCTCACCTTCGTGGAGAACCGGCCCTATGTGCCGGGCGATGATCCGCGCTTCATCAACTGGCCCCTGACCGCCCGGGCGGGCGAACCGATCATGAAGCGCTTCGAAAGCAGCCGCGACTTGGTGCTGTGGCTGGTGGTGGACCCCTCGCCCTCCATGTTCCTGGGCGATCCCGTCTCCCCCCTGCGCTGGGCCATGGAACTCTGCGGCGCGGCCTTCGCCACGCTGCAGGCCACGGGCGACCGGCTGGGGCTCATCGTTCCCGGTGACGGCCGCACGCCCGCCCTGCGCATCGCCCCCAAACGGGGGCGCATCCACGGCCTGCGCATCCTGGAAACACTGGCCGAGCGCGGTCCCTCCATCCCCACGGCGGCCGCCTGGCGCGAGGCCCTGGGTCTCTGGGGCCAGCACGGGAAGGGACATCGCCTCTGGCTCTTCAGCAACGGCGCCGGCCTGCAAGGCCTGGCCCCCCTGCTGAAACCCCTCGCCACGCGGCATCGCCTAGTGTGGTTCCAACCCGAAACCCAGACCGGCCCCAAGGCCCCGGCCTGGCCCGATCCAGGTTTCTCCTCCGCCATCGAACGGCAGCGCTGGGACCTGCTCGAGGACCCCATCGTGAAGCTGAACGCCTGGCTGCGGGCGGGGGGGGCATGAGCAGGGCAGGTTCCCCTCAGCGCCTGTCCTGGCTCGGAATCCGCTCGCGGATCCCGAGATATCAACAGATCGCGTGCTTGATGGCGGTGGGCCTCTGGGCCGGAGCCGCCCCCACCTGGAAGGCGCCGGCCCAGCTGAAGCTTGGCGAGCTGCAGGTGCTGGAGCTGCGGGAGGCGGATCCCGCCCTGCCCGCTCCGCCGCGGCCCACGGTGGAGGATCGCCTGGGGCCACTGCGCCTGCGCTCCATAGAGCCCCTGCCTGATGGCCGCGGCTGGCGCTTCCAGGTGCAGGCCCTGGAGCCGGGCTCCGCCGTGATCCCCGCCCTGGACCTGGGCAACGGCCAGCGGAGCCCCGAGTTGCGCATCGAAGTGCCTCGCACCATCCCCTTCGGCGGTCCCTGGGTGGGTTTCGGCGGCGGCAACGACGACCTCCTGCCCGCCATCCCCTTCCCCTGGGCCTGGGCCAGCCTGCTGCTGCTGCCGCCCCTGGGCCTCGCCATATGGGCCACCCGGCGCTGGCGGAAGGGTTCCGCCAAGCGCCACCTGCATCACGCGGCCCACACCTTCCGCCGGCACTGGCCCCCGGCCAACCGGGATCGTGCCGCCCTCGACGCCGCCCATGCCCTGGGCCGCGACCTGCTGGCCGCCCGCTTCGGAGAGGCCGCCCGGGCCTGGGGGCCCCCCGAGTTCCAGGCCCGCAACCTCGACCCCTGGGACCAGTGGGTGAAGAGCCTCGATGCGGCCCGGTTCGGCCGCACGGAACCGCCCTTCCCCGCCCCGGAGGCGCTAGTGGCGGCGTTGGATGCCCGTGGCGACCGGAAGGGGGACGCATGATCGCATTGCGCCATCCCCTGCTGCTGCTGGTGGCCGTGCCCCTGTTCATCTGGGCCTGGCGGGTGGTCTACCGCTGGGGCATCCCCTCCTCCCAACCGTCGAGCGCCATGGCGCGCCTCAGCTCCCACTGGCTGCCGCCGCTGCTGGCCCTGGCCCTGGGCCTGGCCGCCGCCGGCCCCGAGTGGCGCCGGCCCGTGCGGGGCGAGGCGCCGGTGGTGGACTTCGCCGTGGTGCTGGATGGCAGCAGCAGCATGCAGATCCTCGACCGGCCCGACGAGGACCGCTGGCACGCGGCCCGCCGCACCCTGGCCCAGTTCGTCCAGCGGCGCCCGGACGACCGCTTCGCCCTCATCCTCTTCAGCGCCCATCCCGTGACGCTCAGCCCCCTTACCGCCGACCACAGGCGCCTGCTCCGCATGCTGGCCCGTCTGGATCTGGACAGCCGGGACGACGGCACCGCCATCGGCTCGGCCCTCATGACCGCCGTGCGGCGCCTGGAGGACAGCCCGGCCCGCAGCCGCGTCATCCTGTTGATTACAGATGGCGTGCAGAACCGTGGCCGGGTGACGCCCGTGGAGGCTGCGGAAGAGGCGCAGCGCAACGGCATCCGCATCCACGCCGTGGCCATCGGCACCGATGGCGAGAGCCTGGTGCCCCTGGAGGGCGGTGGCTTCGCGCGGCTCCGGGTGGAAGTGGACCACGCCACCTTGCAGCAGGTGGCCCACCTCACGGGCGGCGAATCCTTCAGCGCCGAGGATCCCGTCGGCTTGGCCCGCAGCCTCGCGTCGGTGGACCAGCTGGAGAAGACGCTCCTGCCGGTGGATCAGCCCACTGAAGGCCAGCCCCTGGCCCACTGGTGCCTCCTTCTGGCCACCCTTCTGGCCCTGCCCCTGGCCGCCGATCTCGCCTTCAAGCGCGGAAAGCCCAGGCCTGCCTGGATTGTAGGAAACTGACCCATGCCCCTGAATCCGCTCATCGCCCCCTCTCGGCTGGATCAGCTGCTGACCCAGGTGGAGGTCCCTGATGCCCTTCGGGCCGCGGCCCTGGAATGGGCCGATCGGCTGGACAACTACCAGGGCGGCGTCATCAAGGAGCAGGCCAACCGGAGCCAGTTCCTGAATCTCGTGTTCCAGCAGGGTCTGGGCTACCTCCCCAACGGATCGGTGCCGGCGGATCAGCCTTACACCATGCGGGAGGAGCACAAGACCGAGGCCGACGGCGACCGGCCCGATGCCTCCTTCGGCCGCTTCGGCGGGGCCGAGGACGAGGCCGCCACTTATGCCGTATTCGAGCTGAAGGACGGTGGCACCGACCTGGACAAGGCTCCCAAGGGCCCCTACGCCATGTCCCCGGTGCAGCAGGGGTTCTCATACGCCGACAAGCACGCCCACGCCGAATTCATCCTCGTGTCGAACTTCCGCGAGATCCGGCTGTACGCCCGGGAAACCAGGCAGCTCAAGGCCTGGGTGTTCGAGTTCCACCGGCTCCAGCACGAGGACCGCGAGCGTGTGCTCCAGGAGCTGGCCTTCTTCCTGAGCCCCGCCAACCTGATCCCGGCCCGGCCCGGCCAGCGGCCCCGTCTGCTCGAACAGATCCAGGCCGCGCCTCTGGAGCAGGAGCGCATCACCCGCGCCTTCTACCAGGAGTTCCGTGCCGTCCGCGATGTGGCCCAGGGCCACTACCAGCGCCTGCTGGAGGACCAGAATGATCCCCAGGCCCCCGCCAGGGCCCTGCTGGCCGCCCAGAAGCTGCTGAACCGCACCCTGTTCGCCGGGTTCGCGCAAAGCCGCCACCTGCTGCCGGATGGCCTGTTGGCGGATCTGCGGGAACACACTGGCCACTTGGAGGAGAAGCCCCTGCATCGCAACCTCCAGATGCTGTTCAAGCACCTGGACAAAGGCTTCCGGCGTGAGTTCCGCGGCGGCCATGCCGTGCTGGAGATCCAGGCCTTCAACGGCGGGCTGTTCCGCAAGGACGAGACCGTGGATGGCCCCGGCTTCGCCCTCACCGAGGATCTGGCCAAGCAGCTGCTGCACCTGGCCGACCGCGATTTCGTCACCGAGCTGCCCATCAGCGTGCTGGGCCACTGCTTTGAATCCAGTCTGGGCGATCTGGATGCCGCCCGCGGTGAGCGCCAGGACACTCGCCACAGCGACGGCATCTACTACACCCCCGACTGGGTGACGCGCTACATCTGCCGCCACACCCTGAGGCCGCTGGTGGAGCGCTGCCTCGGGCAGGCGCTCGAAGCCACCGCCCAGACCCTGGGGCCGCGCCCGGACGGCGGGGATGAAGCCGCCCGCTGGACCCTCCAGGCCTTCCACACCGCCTGGAACGCCGTGGCCGACCTGCGCATCGTGGACCCCGCCTGCGGCAGCGGCGCCTTCCTCGCCATGGGCCTGCGGGTGCTGCGCGAGCTGCTGGAGCCCGCCTACCGCCAGGCCCTGGCGGCGGCCTCATCCCTGCCCGATGTGCCCGAAGATGCGGTTCACGACGACATGCCCGGCTTCCAGATCCTCCAGGACACGCCCCGCAGCCGCGCCCTGGCGGGCCTGAAGGCGCTGCCGCCGCTGGAACGCTGCTTCTACGGCGTGGACCTGCACGCCGAGGCCGCCCTGCTGGCCCAGCTCTCCCTGTGGCTCGAAAGCGCCACACCGGGCCGCAAGCTCGCCAACCTGGGCGAGCAGATCCGCGTGGCCAACAGCCTCACCGTCGACTGGCGCCAGCTCTTCCCCGAGGTGGAAGCCTTTGATGCCGTGATCGGCAACCCGCCCTACGTGCGCATGGAGCTGTTCAAGGAGCAGAAGCCCCATTTGAAGCAGGCCTTCCCGGACGTCCACCAGGAGCGGGCCGACCTCTACTGCTACTTCTTCCAGCTCAGCGCCGGGCTGCTGAGGGACGGCGGGCGCTACGGCATCATCGTCAGCAACAAGTGGCTGCGCGCCCAGTACGGCCAGCCCTCCCGCGCCTTCCTGAAGGCCCGCTTCCAGCTCGACCGCCTGCTGGATTTAGGCGAACTACCCGTGTTCAAGGACGCGACCACGTACCCGATGGTCTTGCAGGCCACCAAGCGTGACAGCGGCACCACCGCGCCCCTGCGCTTCGCCCAGATCCCCCGCCTGCCGCAAAGTGACGCGGACCTGGAAACCCTTGATGCGGCCCATGGCCACGCCGTGCCCGCTGATCAACTGGGTGAAGACACCTGGCTGCTGGTGGACGAGGCCAGGGGCGCCGCCTTCGCCACCCGGAAAGCAAAAGGCATCCCCCTGCGCGAGTACCTGGGCGAGACGCCCATCTGCTGGGGCATCAAGACCGGCCTCAACGATGCCTTCTGGCTGACCCAGGATGAACGCGACGCGCTGGTGGCGAAGAATCCCGAAGCCGCCCAGATCCTCAAGCCCCTGGTCATCGGGGACGAGGTGCGGCGCTGGGCCCTGCGCCAGGACGAGCCCCGCTTCCTCGTCTACACGCCCAAGAACCGCTATACCGAAGCAGAGTTCAACGACCGCTTCCCCGCCGTGGCCAAACACCTGAAGCCCTTCCGCACCTTCGAGAAGAACGGCAAGACCATCGGCCTGGACCACCGCGCCACTAAGCAGGCCTGGTTCGAGTTGCAGCAGGCGCAGGAAGCGTACGAGGGTTATTTCAGCCAACCGAAGGTCGTGTGGCCAGAAATGGCGCAGCGTAGCCGGTTCGCCTGCCTCAAAAATGAGGCTTATCCAAACAATAAGTGCTTTTTCATCCCCAGAGAAGATTGGTGGCTGTTGGGAATCCTCAACAGCTCCATGGGCGAACGAGCATTTCTTGATGAGTCTCCCTCCTTCATCCAAGGCAACACCTATGAATGGAGAGAGAACGTCATGGCCCGGATTACCCTTCCATCGAGCGTGAATCCTGAGATCGCCGCACTCGCCCGGCAAGCTGTGGAATCGTCTCGGCTACTTGAGTCTAATCGCGGCGCCTTCCTCAGCTTCCTCCGCCAGGACGCGCCCTGGCAACTCACCACCGTCGGCGAAAAGCTGGAGGCCTTCTGGGAGCTGGACGAGGCCACGGCGCTGGCGGAGGCCCTGAAGCGGCGGAACAAGCAGCTGAAGGAACCCACCCTGGGCGACCGCGACTTCCTGAAGCGCGCCTGGCGCGAGGCCCGCGAGCCCATCCTGGAGCTGCGCGGCCAGATCGCGGCCCTCGAAACCGAACTGGATGCGGCCGTGGACGCGGCCTGGGAGGCCTGACGTCAGCAGACCCTCGCTGCAGAGAAGCCAACGCTATGATGAATCCGGAACCCACCCCATGAACCCAGCCCAGGAAGCCCAGCTTGCGGAAATCCGCGACACCATCATTCGCGAGGTGCATCCGCAAATGATCGTCCTCTTCGGATCCCAGGCCCGGGGGGATGCACGGGAGGATTCGGATCTGGACCTGCTCATCGTGGGCGAAGCCGATCCGCTGGAAGGCCGCAGGGCGCGGCTGGGCCGCCTCTATTGCGCCCTGGGCCATGTGGCGGTTTCCAAGGATCTCCTGCTTTACACGCCGCAGGAAGTGGAGGCATGGCGGGGATCGAGAAACCACATCATCGGCCGGGCTCTTCAGGAAGGGAGGATTCTCTATGAGCGCGCCTCCTGAGGCCCAGCGGATCTTCGCCATGGCCATGAAGGACTGGCAGGCTCTCCAGGGCATGGTGGACGCCACCGTTTTCGCCGATGAGATCATGGGTTTCCACGCCCAGCAGGCCATTGAGAAGGCGCTGAAAGCCTGGATCTCCGCCTTGGGGGCCGAACATCCCCACACCCATGATCTCGGCCGCCTGATGCTGGCGCTGGAGGGCATGGGCGCAGATGTGGCACCCTTTCGTAGCCTGGTGTCCTACAGCGTCTTTGGCGTGCAGTTTAGGTACGAAGCCTTCGATGACGAAGATGAAGACCCCCTGGACCGCCCCAAGGTTGTCCAGGAGGTTGGATCCCTGATCCGGGCTGTGGAAGCCCGTCTGTCCTCCTGATTTCGCAGACCATGCTGCCCTTCACCCATCCCTGGCTGCTGGCGCCCTTTGGGGGGGCGATCCTGCTGGTTCTCGCCCTGGCGCTGCGGGCGCACCTCCGGCCGGGCCTGGGCGTGCAGGTGGTGGGCCAGCGCCCGCTCTGGCAGGGCCTGGGCATGGCGCTCATGTTGGCGGGCCTGGGGCTCGGGCTGGCGGAGCCCCGCTGGGGCCTGCCGGAGTTCCCGCGGCTCACGGTCCATGTGGTGCTGGACGCCAGCCGGTCCATGGCCGTGTCAGACGCGAACGGGCGTCCGCGGTGGGACGCGGCCGTGGGCGCCCTGGATCGCATCTGGTCTCAGCCCCAGGCCGGGCTCCGGTGGAGCCTCGATCTGCTCACGGGCGATGCCATTCCGGTGCAACCCCCCGGGGAGGATCGCACCCTGCTCCGCGAGGCGCTGCGTGCCGTGGTCCCCGGTGAGGTGGGTTCCCCGGGCACGAGCCTGGGCCGGGGTCTGCCCCAGGTGGCCGCCCAGGCGGACCGGGACACGCCCGCCGTGATCCTGCTGCTCAGCGACGGCGAGGAGACCTGGGAGGCCCCCGAGGCCGCCCTGGAACGGGCCACCGCCGCCCTGAGGCAGGCCAAGTTGCCCGTCTGCGTGCTGGCTTTCGGGGATGGCCAGTCCCACGCCGTTCCGGCCAAACCCGGCCCGGAAGGCCAGCCTTCGACGGCGGAACCCGCCGTAAGCATCGCCCACCCTGAGTTCCTGGCGCGTCTGGCCCAGGCCACCGGGGGCCAGGTCTTCACCAATGGCGAAACCGCCGCTGCGGGCCTCCAGGCCCTGGCCGCCGGCAAGCTCCCCCTCCCGGCCCAGCGTTCCCTCCAGCCGGCCCACCCCGAAGTGGGCGCCTGGGTGGCCTTGGCCGGGCTGGCCCTCTGGCTGGCCTGCGCCGGGAAACCCATGGCCCGCTGGCGCCCCGCCCTGCTCCTCCTGCTGGCCCTGGCGGCCCCCCTCCGGGCCCAGGCCGGGAGGGTCTGGGGGCCCCCCAGCGTGAAAGCCTGGCTCGCCCAGCGGGCTCTGGAGGATGGCGACCTGCCTGGCGCCCGCCGCTGGCGGCCCGGCGACACAAGGCCCAACCACGTGCTCTTGGCCGCCCAGATCGACCTGCGGGCAGGGCTTCCCGAGGAGGCCCTGAAGACGCTGTCCCCCCTTGTTGGTCAGGGCGCCCCGCGCCCCCTGCCGCCCTGGCGTGCCCCGGCCCTCCTCCTGGCCGCCCGCGCCCACCTGGACGCCAACCGCCCCGCCGAGGCCCGCGCCCTCCTGGAACGGCTGCTGCTGGAACAACCGGGCCAGCGCGACGCCATCCATGATCTGCAGACCCTCGTGAAGGACGCGGCCCCGCCACCTCCGCCCAACCCCAAGAAGCCCCCACCCCCGCCTCCGCCCCGCCCCAGCATGGGCGCCCAGCAGGACGAGCTGGAGGGCCTCAAGCAGCGCCTGCCCAAGCCGCCGAAGACGGCGGGCGGGGTGAAGGATCTGTAAGGGCTGTCAGCTGTCGGCTGTCAGCTGTCAGCTCTCAGCTAAAGAAACGGCGGCCCGCAGGCCGCCGTGCGATTACTGATAGCTGATACCTGAGAGCTGATAGCTGATAGCTACTTGCTCCCCAGCCAGGCCGCGAACTCGGCGCCAGTGCGGAAGGCGCCCACCTGGCGGCGGACCTCCTTGCCGTTGGCGTCGAGGACCACCATGGTCGGGAACGCTTCGAGGCCGAACTTGGCGGCCAGCTGCTTCCCCTCGGGCAGGGGCGTGCGATCCCGCTTCTCCACCAGGGCGGAGAAGGGCACCACCTTGGCAAGGGCGGCCTGGCCCTCGGGGCTGGGGAAGACGTTCTTCTGCAGGTACTGGCAGGGCGGGCACCACTCGGTCCAGAGGTCCATGAAGATGACCTTCTTTTCGGCCTTGGCACGTTTGAGGGCGGCCTGGTAGTCGTGCTCCCACTTCACGGGTCCCTGGGCCACCAGGGGCGCGGCGATGAGCAGGAGGGCGGCGAGGGCTTTCATGCTGGGACTCCGGGAAGAGGGCGGACGGACCGCACATGGACCTTGGATGGAAGCAGGCGGCCTTCCGTTCCATCATCCAGGATATCCGGGCTAATCCTCCGCACCATCACCCCGTAATCTCTTTCGACCCGGCGAGTGCCGACCCGTTCCTTCCAAGGAGGCCGCCCATGCGTGCCATCATGATCCCGCTGGCCCTGGCGGCCAGCCTCAGTCTCCCTCTGGCCGCGCAGAACGCGCGGTTCATCAAGGTGGACATCGTCTCCAAATCCTTCCACCACCATGCCAGGCAGAAGGGCGTGGACGGCCCCAACGAAGTCCACGTCCGCATGCCCATCACCTTGGCCAACGGCATCCTCGACATGGCCGGCGAAGGCGAGATCAAGATCAACGGCGAAACCAAGAAGGGCATGAAGCCCGAACAGCTCCAGAAGCTCCTGGCCAGCTCCAAGCCGGGCGACCTGCTGCTGGAAGTCACCACGGACAAGGGCGATCACATCCGCGTCACCGTCGAGTAGCCGGGAGCCCCTCCGCGCGCACCACTGGCCCCGCTCCGGCGGGGCTTTTTGATGGACGCAGGTGGCCGGGCACTGAAGACTGAGGGCTGAAGCCCGAGGACTGATTTGCCATGGAATCGCTGACCGAACTCCGAGTGCGCTATGCCGAGACCGATGCCATGGGCATCGTCCACCACGCCACCTATCCGGTGTGGATGGAGCTGGGCCGCAGCGATTTCCTGCGGGAGCTGGGGCAGAGCTACGCGGACTGGGAGGCCCGGGGCGTGCGCCTGGTGGTGAACGAGATCCGGGTGCGCTTCCGCTCGCCGGCGCGCTACGACGAGCTGGTGCAGGTGCGGACCTTCCTCCAGGAGACCGGCCGCCGCCGCCTCGTGTTCGGCTACCGCATCGAGCGCGACGGAACCCTGCTGGCCGAGGGCGAGAGCATCCACCTGGTGGCCGGCTCCGACAACCGCGCGCGGGTGCTGCCGGAGGACCTCCTGGCCCTGGTCCAACGGACCTGAGCGGCCCTTCAGGGGTGCTGAAGGGTCTCCTGCTGGCTCATACAGGTGGACATCAGGGCCGTCAGGGCATCCATGACCCGCCGCCGGTTTTCGCTGAACGCGTCGGTCTGGAAGCTCTGGTAGCTCACGAGCCCCGCCGGCCGGGCTTCCCGGCCCAGGGGCACACCGTACCAGGAATGGGGGATGAGCCCCGTCGCCTGCTCGGCCGCGGTCAGCAGGCTCCCGGCCGCATGGCCCTCCTCCATGGTCCGGATGTAGATCGGCCGGCCACCGGCAAGGACCCGCTCGGACAGGCCTGCCCGGTCGGAAAGCCGCCGGGAAGGGTGCTGCCGGACCCGCCCGCCCTCGTGGTAGAGCACGAACTCCAGCTGATCCCGGTCCCAGTCCGCCAGAGCCACATAGAAGCAGGCCAGGCCCAGCGGCTTGAAGCAGACCTCCATGAGGGCCTGCCCCAGCTCCCGGTGGGTAAGCCCCGGGCGGAGCCGCTCCACGGCCCCCAGGAGGAGGTCCCGGTCCTCATCCAGGTGGCGCACCAGCTCCTGGGTGCCCTCCAGGCGGCTCTTGAGCGCCCGGTTCTCCGCCTCCAATTGGTTCAGGCGCTCGTCCCGTCCGAGCGACGGCTGTTCTCCGGATTTTCGGTCGAAGAGGCCCATAAGGACACACGAAGCCTTCAGAAGAACGGACAAAGATGGTTACCTAGTGCCATGAAGATGCAGCGGCGAATCTCCCTTTTCAACACCCTGACCCGAAAGATCGAAGCCGTGGTGCCTGTGGTGCCCGGTACTGTCTCGTTGTACACCTGTGGCCCCACAGTCTACAACTATGCGCACATTGGAAATTTACGAACCTTCCTCTTCCAGGACCTGCTCAAGCGCACCTTCCAGGCCGCGGGCCACGAGGTCCGCCACTGCATGAACATCACGGATGTCGAGGACAAGATCATCCGGGATTCCCAGGACGCCCTGCCTGCGGACGCCCCCAACAGGGCCCGCCATGAGGCCATGAAGGCCCTCACGGAACGCTTCACCGCCGTCTTTCTGGAGGATCTGGAGACATTGGGCGTCCGGCGGGCGGATTACCTCCCCCGGGCCACGGCCTACATCCCCCAGATGATCAGCCTGGTGCAGGAGCTCGAGGCGAAGGGCTTGGCGTATGTCCGCGAGGGCAGTGTCTACTACCGCATCGCCGGTCTGCCCCAGTACGGCTGCCTGGCGCACCTGGACCGCGAGGGCATGCAGGGTGGCACCTCCGTGGACGCCGACGAATACGAGCGCGACTCCGTCACGGACTTCGTGCTGTGGAAGGCCGCCAAGCCAGGCGAGCCCTGGTGGGACAGCCCCTGGGGCCCCGGCCGCCCCGGCTGGCACATCGAATGCTCGGCCATGGGCATGGAATTGCTGGGCGAGCGGGTGGACATCCACAGCGGCGGTGTGGATCTGATCTTCCCGCACCACGAGAACGAGATCGCCCAGAGCGAGGGCTGCCTGGGCCACCGCTGGGTGAACCATTGGGTGCACGGCGAGTTCCTCATGGTCGAGGGCCAGAAAATGGCCAAGAGCCTGGGGAACTTCTTCACCCTGCGCGACCTGGTGGCCAAGGGGGTGGATCCCATCGCTCTGCGCTACGCCATCCAGAGCAACCACTACCGCAAGGTGCTGAACTTCAGCTTCGAGGGTCTGCGGGCCGCGGAGAATTCGCTGAAGCGCATCCGCGCCTTCCGCAAGCGCATGGAGGGCGAAGGCCAGGCCGGTGGCGGTCCCTGGTCGGAGGCCCTGGATCCCGCGGCCCGCCTGGATCAGGCCCGGGAACAGTTCTGGGCGGCCATGGCCGATGACCTGAACACCCCCGAGGCCCTGGCGGCGATCTTCACCCTCATCAGCGACCTCAACGCCCAGGACGACCACGTGGCCCTCACCCGCGAGGAGCGCGACGCCGTGCTGGCCTTCCTGGATGAGGCCGATGCCATCTTCGGCGCCTGGCCCCACGAAGAGGCCAGCCTCGACGTCGAGGTGGAGGCCCTCATCGAGGCGCGCCGGGCCGCCAAGGCTGCCAAGAACTGGGCCGAGGCCGACCGGGTCCGCGACCAGCTCAAGACCCTGGGCATCGTGCTGGAAGATCGCAAGGACGGCAGCGTGGGCTGGAGACGCGGATAGCTCTTCACTTTACGCAGAAAGGCCCCCGTGCCTGGGCACGAGGGCCTTTCTGCGCGACGGCCTCAGCGGCTGAGGCGCTTCAATGCGATCTGGATGAACTCCGGCGGGCCGGGGAGCAGGCCGGAATCCGCGACGGCGTTCTGGCCTTCCTGGGTCAGGAGGAAGTGGATGACCTCGTTGACGGGAGCCGGGAGGGGCTGGCCCGGCGTCCGGTTCAGGTAGGCGTAGAACAGGCGGGGCATGGGGTACTTGCTGGTGGTGACCGCGTCCTGGTTCGGGAAGCGGGCGTCCTCGATGTGGTAGGGCGTCACGGGGAGCACCTTGTTGGCGAAATACCAGGAGGCCATGGTGCCGAAGGCGATGCCCGCCCGGTCGGTCATGACCGCCTCGGCCAGGGCGGAGGAATCACCGCGCTCCTGGATGCCGGGCCGGTACTCGCCCTTGAGCATGGCCTGGGCGGCGAACGAGGTGCGCGTGTTCGTGCCTTCGGCGCGCGCGTAGGCGACGATGGGCATCTTGGCCCACTCGCCCTTGGCGCCGAGGTCGCCCCAGACCATCGCGGGCGCTTTGCTGCCGCCAAGGCGCGTCCTGGAGTAGATGGCGTCCAGCTGCTCCATGGTGATGGAGGTGATGGGGTTGGCCTTGTTGACGAAGACGATGTTCGCGTCCAGGCAGACAGGAATGCGCATCGGCATGTAGCCGAACTTGGTCTGGAAGGTCTTAGTCTCCTCCGGCGAGAGTTCCCGGTCCGCGAGGATGAGCAGGGCGGAGCCCTCCTGGAAATCCTTCACGGCATCCTTGGTGAGCTTCGACCGGTAGATCAGGTTGGCTCCGGGGTGGAACTTCTTGAACCCGCTGGACCATTCGTCGCCGAGGTCCATGAGCTCGTCCGCCCCCGGCAGATCGATGGGACCTTTCACCGCGACATGTGGCTGGTAGCGGGGGATGGCGGTGGGCACCTTCGCCCGCGTCTGGGCCGTCTGGCCCTGCAGCCCTGTGACGCAAGACACCCCCAACACCACGGCCAGGCCCGCGGCGAAGTGCGTGCGTTTCCCTCTCATATGGACCCCTTGTTGAATCAGGGCGCCCGGGGGAATAGCCCCCGCGTCGATCCCCTGAATGTTCATCGGTTAACTAGCAATGATCTGGAAAGATGCCGCCATAGATGCCTTCAGGGTCATGATCCTACACCTGAACCTTCGACGTCCGCCCCTGTGGACTCAAACGTGATTGAGGTCACGCGTCCGCCAAAATCCCGGCCAGGGTCTGGATCTGGAGGGCCACCCAAGGCACGCTGCTCTGACAAGGCCCAGGCCTCTTGTAAACTGCCTAGAAATCTGGCGGCCGCCACCGCCAGGGTTTGAGGAATCGCCATGACACCAGTTCGTTGCCTTGCCAACCTGCTCTGCTGCCTGCTCTTGGCGGCTCCCGCCCTGGCCCAGGAATCTGGCGGCCGCAAGCTGCCCGAGCATCACGTCAAGGCCGGCGTCCACTGCTTCGACTGCCACCATGAGGAGAAGCCCAGCAAGAAGGCCGTGGCTTCCGAATCCTGCATGACCTGCCACGGCGATTATCCCGCCATGAAGGCCCTGACCAAGGATGCGAAGCCCAACCCCCACGACTCCCACCTGGGGGAGATCCCCTGCACGGAATGCCACCGCCAGCATCAGCCCACGAAGGTGAAGTGCCTGGAATGCCACGAGGGCAAGTTCAAGTTCAACGTCCGGTAGGGGCCGGCTGTCCGAGAACGGCCGCACCGACCTGCTCTGGCGTGAGCTCCTCCAGGCACTGCCGGCGCTGGCACGCACGCTCCCGGCAGGGGGAGCAGCTGATGCCCGTGCGCAGGATGCTTCCCGCGCCCGGCGGCAGCCCCGCCACCACGGGATCGCTGGACCCGTAGAGGCCCAGGGCCGGCACACCGAGCACCACGGCCAGGTGCAGGAGCCCCGTATCCGGCGCCACCACCCGGTCCGCCTGCCGGAGGGCCGCGGCCAGCTGCCAGAAGCCCAGCCGGGGCAGCGCGGAAATGCCCGTCATCTCGGGCAGCCAGGTGCGCAGGTCCTCCTCCTCGGGTCCGAGGGACCACCGCAGGTCCCAGCGGTCCTTCAGCATCCGGGCCAGCGTGATCCAATGGCGCAGCGGCCAGCGCTTGATGGCGCCCCGCCGCGAGGCGCCGGGCACCAGCACGGCGCGCGGCTTCGTCTCCTGGTGCCAGATGGCGCCCGGATCGGGCAGTTCAATGGCCTTCAATACGGGCCTGAAGCGGCCCAGCCCCTCGATGCCCCGGCTCCGTCCGAAGGCCTCCGCCAGCCCCAGGGCCTGCCCATACCGGGTCTGGTGGCGGAAGGGCAGCGGATGGGTCTGGAGGGACCCGGCAAACTCCTTGGTGACGCCATCACCCCAGCGTTCGGGAACGGCAGCCAGCCGCGGGATGAGGGCCGCCTTCAGGATGCCGTGGAAATCCAGGCTCGCCTCGGCGCCCCGGATCAGGCCCGCCACGCGCTTCAACTCGGGCAGGGCCGCCAGTGGATTCGAGAGTTTCTTCCGCCGCAGAATCACGGGATCCAGCCAGGGGAGGGGGTCCAGCAGGAAGGCGTGGCGGTCCTCCACCACGGCCCGGAGTCGGGCCTGGGGAAAGGCTTCGTGGAGGTTCGCCCAGGCGGGCAGCACGCGGAGGATGTCGCCGAGGGCGGAGAGACGGAGCAGGATCAGATCCATGCCCCCATGCTACCTGCCGATGTCGCTAGGAGCCTGTCCAAGGATTGGAGGGCCCCGCGCGCGTGGCCATCGCGGGGCTTTCGAATGCTTGGACAGGCTCCTAGGCTGGAGGCATGAAGCCCTTCGCCACGGATCAATCCAAGAACCCGCCACCTGCCAACGGGCTCGACCGCCTGTTGCGCCGCTTCTCCCGCGTGGCTTATGGGCTGGCGGTTCTGCTGATGTACACCCTGGCCTCCACGGCCCTGGGGCTCGCCCTGGCCCCGGCCCTGTGGATCTGGCCGCTCCTCCACGAATGGTCCAGGGGGCTCCCCGGCCCCCTCCCCTGGATTCTGTCCGGCTTCGGCCTGGCCCTGTGCTTCTTCCTCTTCGGGCTGGCCCTCCTGGTGGTGATCCCACTCTACAACTGGGTGCTGCCCACCCGTGTGAAGCCTTTCAAGGGCGGCTACTACACCATCCATGCCCTGCCCTGGTTCCTGCACAACGGGCTCTTCTACCTGGTGCGCTTCACCTTCCTGCCTTTCGTGACCCTCACGCCCTTCGGCGTCTGGTTCCTGAAGGCCATGGGCATGAAGATCGGCCGTCACGCTTTCATCAACACCGAATACATCAGCGATCCCCAGCTCATCACCATCGGCGATGACGCCGCCCTGGGTGGCAGCGTGCGCATCTTCGCCCACTACGGCGGCGGCGGGAACCTGGTCATCGCCCCTGTGACCGTGGGGAACCGGGCCACCTTGGGCCTGGCCTGCTGCATCATGGGCGATGTGCTCATCGGGGACGACGCCACCATCCTGCCGGAGAGCGTGGTGCTGCCAGGGAGTCGGGTCGGGGCCGGCGAGACCTGGGGCGGCGTGCCCGCGCGGAAAATCGAGCGGGAGGAGATGGACCGGATCAAGGCCGAGATAAGGGGGATGTCCGAGGCCTTGGGATAATGCGACACCCGATCCTGGGACTAGCCAAGCCAGGAGGATCCCGGAACAATGGAGGTTTCCCCCTGGGGTCGCCCCCCTTCATCTTGGGTCATGCTGATGCGCACCTTCGCCCTTCTTCCCGCCCTCTTCGCCTCCGCAGCCTTGATCGCCCAGGCCCCTGCTCCGTCCCTCGGGGACCGGGTGAAGGCTGAGCGCCCGGCCGTAGACAAGCTGATGGCGGATATCCAGTTCCCTGAGGCCATGAAGCGGGCTGAGAGCCTGCTTCCGGCCGCGAAGCCGGTTTTCGACAAGAAGGACAACCAGACCATGGTCCAGAGCAGCGCGGTCTACATGGACCTCTGCCAGGCCTACCGGATGGCCGTGGAAACCGCCGATGCCGCTGGCCGCTGGGAGAAGGCCCTGGAATATGCAAAGACGGCCAAGGCCATGAGCGCCGAGAGCTACGCCGCGATCAAGGAGCCCTTCACCCAGACTGTCGCCTACTACAACCAGGCCGGGATCCGGGCCAAGCAGGTGCTTGAGGAAAACGACGCCCGCATCAAGGAACTGAAGGGCAAGAGTGTCCTGGATGCCGGCGAGCGCCAGGAGCTGGACCTCGCCATCGGTGTAGAGAAGGAAGTCACCGAGAGCTCGAAGTGGGTGAAGTTCTTCCAGACCTACCTGGATGTCACCAAACGGGAGTCCGAAGCCTACGACCCGCTGGTGAAGGTGATGGAGGACAAGCTCAAGGGCGAGGCCGAACAGGTGGCCGATTACAAGGCCGGCAAGGGCGACAAGCTCAAGTGGGTCGAAGCCGTCGTGTCCAGCCCCGCCTATCTCGAAGCGCAGGGCGACAAGGCCGGCAAGGCCCGCTTCCTCTACCGTCTCGCGGTCCTGGATCCCGAAAGCAAGAAGGTCCAGCATCAGCTGGACATCCTGAATGGCAGGGCCACCGCGGCGCCCGCCAAGCCCGCCAAGCCTGCCAGGAAGGGAAAGAAGGGCTGATCCTCCCCAGGGCCTGTACCCTGGAGACATGGCCCGTCGTTCCGCCCCCCGCATCCCCGTCCGTGCGCCGTCGCGCACGCCCGACCGGCGGGAACCACCTCGAGCCCCGCGACCCCAGGCCGCGGGGCTTCGTCCGTACGAGACCTTCGAGGCCACCTTCCTGGGCCATCCCGAAGGCGCCGGCGGCTTTTTGAGGCTGGCCGGCGCCCGCAAGGGCCCGGGCATGGATCTGCTGGTGGACTGGCGGGATGCCCATGGGGCCATCCATGGCGATCGCGTGATCGCCGAAGTCAGCGGTGAAGGCTGGGATGGCCGCATCAAGGCACGAGTGTTGGAGATCAAGGGACGGGGCGAGATTCCCCTCCCCGGCACCCTCCAGCAGCAGCCTTGGGGCTGGCGCGTGGTGCCCCTTGAGCCCCGGCTGCCCCAGGTCATCGCCGTGCCGCCCACGGACCTGGCCGAGGATGGCGAGCTGGTCAGCGTGAAGCTCGAAGCCGATATCGAGGCCAAGCAGTTGCGCGGCACCGTGGTGGCGCGCCTGGGGAAGAAGACTGACCTGAAGATCGAGAACAAGCTCACGGCGGCCCTCTTCAACCTGCGCACGGCCTTCCCGGACGCCGTCATGCGCGAGCTCGCGCCGTTCCCCACCGCCATCCCTCCCGAGTGGATCCAGGGCCGTGAGGCCGCAGCAGGAGCGGAGGCCCACCGAACCGCAGGTTCGGCCCACGGGGCGCGGCCAACGGAGTGGCCGCGTGAAGATCTCCGGGAAACCCTCACCTGCACGGTGGACCCGCCCACCGCCAAGGATTTCGACGATGCCATCAGCCTGGAGGTGCTGCCCAGGTCCGAAGGCGGCGGCTGGCTGCTGGGCGTCCACATCGCCGACGTGAGCCACTATGTCGCCGAAGGCGGCCCCCTGGACGAGGAGGCCCGGCTGCGGGGCACCTCTGTCTACTTCCCGGACGAGGCCATCCCCATGATCCCGGACCGTCTCAGCGGGGACCTGTGCAGCCTCCGCGAGGGCGTGGACCGGCTCACCATGACGGCCTGGATGACCATCTCACCCGAGCTTGAGGTGCTGGAGACGCGGCTGTCCGAAAGCGTCATCCGCAGCGCGAAGCGCCTCACCTACGACGAGGTGAAAGAGGCCAGCATCGACCTCTCGACGCGGAAGCGCGCCGAGCTGGGCGAGGGGCTTTGCGCCCTGCTGGACGAATCGCTGGTGCTGTCGCGCCGCCTCACGGAGATCCGCCTGGGCCGGGGCGCCATGAACCTGGACACGGAGGAGGCTGAGTTCATCTTCGACGCCGAGGGGCGCCCCGTGGACGCCCGGCGCTACCCGCGGCACGACGCCCACCGCATGATCGAGGAGTTCATGCTGCTGGCGAACGAATCCGTGGCGCGGTTCTTCACGCGGAAGAAGATCCCCACCATCTACCGCATCCATGACGAACCCGACCCGCTCAAGCTGGAGATCTTCGCGGAAGTCGCCCGCACCTTCGGCCTCCTCAAGCCTAAAGAGGTACCCACTCCCGAGCACCTGAACGCCATGCTCGACAAGATCCGCGGCGGCCCCCTGGAGGCCATGATCAACACCCTCCTGCTCCGCAGCCTCAAGCGGGCCGAGTACAGCGTCGAGAACATCGGGCATTCGGGTCTGGCGCTCCAGGACTACCTGCATTTCACCAGCCCCATCCGGCGCTACCCGGATCTCATCGTCCACCGCTACCTGCGGAAGGTCCTGCGCGGCGAGCGCCTGCCCGAGGCCCTGCAGAGCCACCTGGCCGTGCTGGCCAAGGGCGCCAGCGACGCCGAGCAGAAGGCCACCGAGGCCGAGCGCGAGAACGACAAGTGGAAGGCCTGTCTGCTGATGAAGTCCCGGATCGGCCAGCGGTTCCTGGGCCGCATCCAGGGCTTCTCCGCCAAGGTGGTGTTCATCACCCTGGACGCCCCCTTCGTGGAGGTGGGTGTGCCCCTGGCGGCCCTGGGCGGCAACTTCTGGATCGATGAGCACCGCACCAAGGCTACGGGCCTCCGCGGCACCGTGGTGCTGACCATCGGCGATGCCGTGGTGGTGGAGATCACCGCTGTGGACGAGGACCTGCGCCGCATCAGTGGCTGGCTCACGGAAGCGAAGGCCCAGGATGCGCACGGGAAGGCGTTCCAGTTCGTGCCCACGCTCGCAGCGCCCGCGAAGCTGCAGGAAGGTGACCTGGAGAAACCCCGGCGAGGGGGAAGGTCCCAGGCACGGGAGCCCCGGGCCCGGCGCGAGACGCCTCCCAAAGGCCGTCCGCCCAAAAAGGCCCGTGAAGCGGGCGGAAAGAGCCGCGAGGCCAGCCCCAAACCCCCGAAAGGCAGTGTCCGGGGCACGGGCAAACGGAAGGGCCGGTGATCGTCGCGCCCGCGCCGGTGCGCTGCCTGGGGGTGGACCCGGGCTCCCTGGCCTGCGGCTGGGCGGTGGTGGAGCGGTTCGGCTCCCGGCTGACGCTGGTGGAGGCCGGTGTCATCCGCAATCCCCGCGGGGCCGACTTCGACCAGCGGGCCCTGCGCATCCATGAGCGTCTGTCCGAAGCCATCGCCGCCCATGGACCGGGATACATGGCCGTGGAATCCCCCTTCGTGGAGAAGAACGCCGCCACCGCCCTGAAACTGGGCCAGATCCGCGGGGGGATCCTGCTGACGGCGGCCCTGCACGGGCTGCCCGTGGGCGACTACAACCCCATGCAGGTGAAGAAGGCCGTCAGCGGCTACGGCTGGGCGGACAAGAACCAGGTGGGGAAGATGGTGATGACCTTGCTGAACTTGAAGGAGCCCCTGGCGGCCGACGCCGCGGACGCCGCGGCCGTAGCCATCGGTCATCTTCTGGCCTCCCGGCGGGCCTGACCCGCTCCATGTACGACCTGAAGGTCATGTTTTTCAAGGCCTTGATAAATTGTCACGCGATTCATGACAAAAAATCACGTAACTCATGACATTTCTTGTGATGTCTATCACTAGCATTGGTGATCATCAAAGACGATGATGATGTCCAGGAAGCAACTGGAGCCACCATGCACATGGATACCAGCGTTCGACAGCACAACCCGGCCTTCTGGACCACGGCTGAGCGTCTGCACGAAGTGTTCAATCAGCTGGAGCGCCAGATGAGCACCTCGCCCCGCGGCCTCGCCGTCCTCCGCCAGGTCCAGGCGCTCGAGGCCGAGCTGGAAGCCGAAGTCATGCACCGCAGCCATCGGACCTTCGCGGCCTGAGGCCGGTTCCTACGCAGAACGGCCCGGCGATGCCGGGCCGTTCTGCGTACGGGGAATCTCAGGGTCTGGGAGACTCCATCCGGAAGGTGAAGGTCTTCCAGGGGGCATCCAATGTCACGCGGGTTTCGCCCCGCCAGCCGGTGCCTGGATCCTCCCCGCGGATCAGCAGGCTGGTCCCGGCCTTGGAACCATCCAGCAGGATCCTGGGCCGGAATTCCGTCCAAGGCCCCACGGTGTAGGTCCCATCCAGACGCTTCTCCCCGATCTGGACAGATCCCAACGTCCCGGCACCCTCCGTTGGCAGGATTTCCAGTTTCAAGTTGCCGCGACCGCTGGCGCGGAGTTGGAGCGTGATCTGGCCTCCCCCTCCCCGCCGGAGGACGCCCTGGATCTCGCCTTCCGCCAGCGGTGCCTCCGGCTGCACCGCCTTCGCGGCCAGTACGTTCAGCACCAGGGCGCGGTAGCGGGTGGCCTCCGGAGTGACGCGCCCCTCGTCCAGGGCCTTCTCGCCGCAGTTGTAGGCCGCCACGGCCTTCTGGACATCCCCCTGGTAGCGGTCCAGCAGGAAGCGCAGGTACTTTGCGCCTGCCGCCATGACCTGGGCGGGATCGTCCAGATCCTTCGCACCATAGGTTCGCGCCGTCCCGGGCATGACCTGGAGGAGACCCGTGGCCCCCATGGGGCTCCGGGCCACGGCATTGAAGCCGCTCTCCACCCAGGCCATGCTGCGCAGGAGCTGGGGATCCACGCCCTCTTTGGCCGCCAGGGCATCAAGCTGGGCCACCACCTCGGCCGGGGCGCCGATGGGGGGAGGTTCCGGGGCCGCCGCCCGCAGGGCGAGAACCAGGCAGGGGAGCAGCAGGAAGGCGAGGAGACCTCCATGGGAGCCCCCGACGGGCCTCGGAGAGAGCAGGCGTTCGATGCGTGGGAGCAAGTGTCCTCCTCGGGCCGCAAGGGCCGGGAACAACGGGTTGTGGAAGGCGGGCTGGAGGTCGTCCAGCGCATTGAGGGCCAGGGCGAGGCGCCGCGGATCACCGAGCCCCTGGGCCGCCAGGTCGTCGGCGAGCTCTTCGCGCTCAGCCCGGATCCTGGCCGAGAGCCACCAGACGGCCGGATGGAAGAAGAGCAGCGTCTCGGCGATGCCCTGGAGGAGGTTGGAAAGGTAGTCCAGGCGGCGAACATGGGCCAGCTCGTGGGCCAGGAGCGCCTCCAGGTAGTCGGGCGGCAGGCTGGTGAGCAGGGCCGCCGGGAGCAGCACCACGGGCTTCCACAGCCCCATGGCCATGGGCGTGTCCCCCCGCACCGATAGAAGCAGACGGACCGGCCGCAGGATCCCCATCCTTCGCGCGAGCGCATGCACCGAGCGTTGCCATTCCCGGGGCGCCGGGACCGCCCGGCGCTGCCACCGCAGGCTGAGGGCATAGCCCCCGCCCAGCCGCAGGGCCATGAAACCAGCGCCCAGGGCCCAGAGGGCCACCAGGAGCGGCAGCCGGGGCTGAAGGGCGGCTTCCAACCGCGCCAGCAAGGGCCTGGAGGCCGGAACCATCCCGGAGAGGCTGACGGTGGCAGCCGCGGGAATCGTTTCTGCCATGGCTGCCGGCCCGGATCCCGTCAGCGCGGAGCGCTGGAAATGCCAGGCCGTGGCGGCGGGCAACAGCAGGCAGAGGAGCAGGATCAGGCCATTCCATCTGTGGCGCAGATGACCAGGGAGGAGAAACCCGCCCAGGGCCGCCAGCGCCACGAGCAGGCAGCCCTGCCAGAGGGCGTGGATAAGAGCCCACCCAAGGATCTGGATGAAAGAATCCATCACTCCTCCCTGCCCAGCATCTCCCGGATGCGGGCCTTCTCTTCGGGACTGACCGGGCCAGACCGGAGGGCTGCGAGCACCAGAGCCGCGGCGGAGCCCCCAAAGAGGCGCTCGGTCAGATCCGTCACCAGGCCGCCTTCCATGGCCGCGCGGCTGTGGGCCGGGGCATAGACATGGCTGCGCTGCCGCTCGTCGCGGGTCACCAGCCCCTTGTCCAGCATCACCTGGAGCATCCGCAGCACACCGGTGTAGGCGTATTCCTCCCTGCGGTTCAGGCAGGCATGGACCTCCTTCACGGTGGAGGGGCCCAGGTCCCACAAAATGCGCAGGAACTTGAGCTCCACGTCGGTCGGCTTGAGGGGGCGTGTCATGGGAATCCTACACAAGATAGTGTAGACCATTTTGTGTAGATCCCTCCCCTTGTCAAGAGCCCCCCTGGAGATGGAACGCCGGCGGACCAGGGAAAGCGAAAGCCCGGCTCTGCTGGGCTTTCGCGCGGGGGCCCGGGGGTATGCGCGTAACCGCGCCCATAGATCCCCGCAACGCATGCGTTGCGGGGGGGACCCCCGGACAGCGAAAGGGCACCCCGGAGGGTGCCCAAGTGTCTCGGCCACTAGGAGGCTGGGCCGGAAGGGGCTGGCGTAAACGGTCGCCCCATGGGAGGAAAGAGGAACTCTTCCCGCCCCCAGGCTAGGTCGCGCGCGAAGCTCCTCAATGGGAAAATCTGTCCCGGCGGAATCAATCCGCTTGGCGCGGCGCCCCGGCCCGATAGGCGGTGTAATGCGGCTCCCACTGGGCCTTGGTGATGATGGCGTCCAGCTGCTTGTCATCCAGCAGCCGGCCAAGCCCGGCGTCCCGCGCCTCCCGGCTCACGGCCTTGGCCACGGCGGCGGAGACCTGGCGGATGTCCTTCATTTCCGGCAGCAGCAGGCCCGTGGCCTCCTGCTCTGGCGTGACGAAGGCGCTGATGGCCTTGCTGGCCGCCAGGAACATGCTGTCCGTGATTCGGGTGGCCTTGCAGACCAGGGCGCCGAGGCCCACGCCGGGGAAGATGTACATGTTGTTGCACTGGGAGGCCTGGAGCGTTCGGCCCTTCCAGTCCACGGGCGCGAAGGGGCTGCCCGTGGCCACCAGGCCCTTGCCGTCCGTGGCCTTCCAGACCGCCTCGGGCGAGCACTCGCACTTGTGGGTGGGGTTGGAGAGGGCCAGGACGATGGGGCGCTCGGAATGCTTCGCAGTCTCCGCCAAGATGGCCTCACTGAACAGGTTCGGCTGGGCGGTGACGCCGATGAGCACGGTGGGATGTGCGTTGCGCACCACGTCCTGCAGGCCGATGCGGGCGGGGTCGTCCAGCTTCCAGCCCTCCACGGCGGAACGGCACTGCGCCAGCGGCTCCTGGGGGCCCTCCAGCAGCGGATCGCCTTCGATGAGCAGGCCCTGCATGTCCACGGCGAAGATGCGCTTGCGCGCCTCGTCGTCGGAGAGGCCCTCGGCCTTGAGGGCGGCGCGGATGTTCATGGCGATGCCTGTGCCCGCCTGACCCATGCCCACGATGACGTAGCGCTCATCCTGGAACCGGCTCTTCTTGATGCGCATGGCCGTCATCAGCGCCGCCAGGGCCGTGGAGCCCGTGCCCTGGATGTCATCGTTGAACGAGAGGATCCGCTCGCGGTACCGGTCGAGGTTCTTGAAGGCCGTGTGCTTGGCGAAATCCTCCCACTGCAGCAGCGCGCCGGGGAAGTTGCGCTTCACGCCGAGGACGAACTTCTCCACCAGTTCCTCATATTCGGCGCCGCGGAGCCGGGGCCTGCGGATGCCCAGGTAGAGGGGATCCTCCAGCAGGCGCGGATTGTTGGTGCCCACATCAAGCGTGACGGGCAGGCAGACACCCGGGTGGACACCCCCGGCGGCCACATAGAGGCTCACCTTGCCCACCGGAATGCCCATGCCGTCCGAGCCCAGGTCGCCGAGGCCCAGGATGCGCTCGCCGTCCGTCACGACGATGAGGTTCACCTGCGGCTGGGAGAGGCCGTGGAAGATCTGGTCGATGTTCCCGATGTTCTCGGGCGTGATGTAGATGCCGCGGTAGCGCCGCTGGATGTGGCTCAGCTGGAGGCAGGCCTGCCCCACGGTGGGCGTGTAGACGATGGGCACCATCTCGTCGAGGTGATCCACGAGGAGGCGGTAGAACAGGACTTCGTTCCGGTCGAGGAGGCCCGACAGGTAGATGTAGCGCTCGATATCATCGGGCTTGCGGAGAAAGGCCTCGTAGGTCCGGTCCAGCTGGGATTCCAGGGTGGAGATGCCGGGCCGCAGCATGCCGTCCAGGCCCAGGCCCAGGCGCTCTTCCTTGGTGAAGACAGAGGCCTTGTTCAGATGCGGATTGTTTAGCAGCTGCCGGCCTCTAACGTAGACCTCGTAGTATTCCTCGCCCGTCAGCGGGTCGATCTTCAAGGCGAAGGTCTTCATGGGAGCCCCTTTATCACAGGGTCATGCGAACGCGCCTGAATCCGTGGAAGGCCGCGCGAATGACCACCCCAGTGTAGCCAATCTGGCCAGGGCAGAGGGTCACAGGAGGGGCCGCCCTCAGGTGAGAAGCGCCGCCAGTTCCACCGGTGAGGTCACGGGCCTGGCACAGGTGTGGCCTCGGCAGACGAAGGCGAAGGGGCCCTTCTCGGAGGCTGCACGGTCTTCATGGAGGGGGAGGAGCTGATCCTCGGACGCGGACAGGACCCGGCCGGGCAGGTGGCGGCGATGGACCTCCGCGAGCAGGGCCCGCACCGCCGGGCTGCCGGGGTCGCCTGAGATGGCAACTTCCACGGGCTCCCGCAGGGCCAGGTCGAGCACGCCGAGCAGGCCCAGGAAGGCCCGGGGGGCCCGCTGCATCCAGGGCCCGAAGCACCGGAGGGCCCCCTCCGCGGCCAACCGGAACTCCTCGCGCTGGAGGTGCCGTGACAGCCGCAACAGGGCCCGTGCCGCCAGGGTGTTGCCGCCGGGGACGGCGTTGTCGAAGCCCGGTTTCTGCCGGAAGATCAGATCGGCCTGATCCGCTTCCGTGCTGAAGAAGCCTCCCCCTGCGGGATCCTGAAAGCGGGCCAGCAGGCCTTCGGCCAGCGTCTCCGCCCAGCGCAGCCAGGCCGGGTCGAAGCCGGCCTCGTAGAGGTCCACCAGTCCCTCCACCACGGCCGCGCTGTCTTCCAGGAAGCCCCGGGTGTGGGCCTGGCCCCGGCGCCACACACGCAGCAAGTGGCCGTCCCGCCAAAGCTCCCGGCGCAGGAAGGCGGCGCAGGCCTGGGCCGCGTCCAGGTAGCGCGGGTCCCCCAGCACCTGGTAGCCCCGGGCCATCGCCGACAGGGCCAGCCCATTCCAGGCTGCCAGCACCTTGTCGTCCTTTCCAGGCCGCACGCGCTGGTCCCGCCAGAGCTTCAGTTTCTCGCGCAGGGCCCGGTCGTCCTCTTCCGCCAGGTGCGCTCCGGCCGGACAGGAGAACCGGTGCACCACGCTGCGGCCATGTTCGAAGTTCCCCTGCTCCGTGATGCCGAAGGCGGCGCAGAATCGGGCGCCGTCGACTTCCCCCAGGGCCTCGCGAACCTCGGCCGGCGTGAAGACGTAGAACTTCCCCTCCTCGCCCTCGCTGTCGGCGTCCTCGCTGGAATGGAAGCCGCCGCTGGGGTCGTGCAGATCCCGCAGCAGGTAGTCGAGCGTGTGCCGGGCCACCTGGGCGTACCGGGACTCACCCGTGGCCTGGAAGGCGGTCAGGTAGCAGGCGGCCAGCTGGGCGTTGTCGTAGAGCATCTTCTCGAAGTGGGGCACCAGCCACTGGCCGTCCACGCTGTAGCGGGCGAAGCCGCCGCCCAGGTGGTCGTACATGCCGCCTTCCCACATGGCGTCCAGGGTTCGGAGCGCCATGGCCCGGTCGTCCGCCGATCCCCGGGTCAGGATCAATTCCACGGCCATCTGCTGCGGAAATTTTGGCGCGGGGCCGAACCCGCCCCAGCGGGCATCGAAGCCCTGGCGAAGCTGATTGAGGGCGGCGTCGAACACCGAGGCGTCCGGCAGCCCATCGCCGGATTCCACCGCTGCCTGGCGCTGGAGCTCTGCGGCCAAAGCCCGGGCCTGGTCCACCACACCGGTCCGATCCTCCCGCCACACCTCTGCGATGCGGGTGAGCAGGGGGATGAAGCCTGGCATGCCACCCCGGGATTCAGGAGGGAAGTAGGTGCCCGCGTAGAAGGGTTCCAGCTCCGGCGTGAGCCACACGCTCATGGGC
>DASXUH010000133.1:0-3656 GCA_036504935.1 Geothrix sp.
GCGAAGCCCCAGACGCCGAAGGACGGCACGGCCAGGTGGTAGGGATGCACCTTCAGACCCGCGGCCTCCATGGTGGCGGCGATGCACCAGAAGGATTCCCGCGCCATGAGAGGCGAGGTGCTCTGCACGGCGACCATGGCGTCGTCCGTGAGGCGGCGTTGCAGCAGGCGGTAGAACCGCGACGTATAGAGCTTGCCCAGGGCGTAGGTGTTGGGGTCGGGGAAGTCCACGAAGGCGAGATCGAACGGCGGGCCCGTCGTTTCCTGGAGCCAGACCATGGCGTCGGCGTTGATCACTTTCACCCGGGGATCCTCCAGAGAGGCGCCGTTGAGCTCGCGCACCATGGGCTGCCGCCGCGCCATGTCGGTCATGGCCGGGTCGAGGTCCACCAGCACGATCTCCTGGACCGAGGGATGCTTCAGCACTTCGCGCACGGCGAGGCCATCGCCACCGCCGCAGATGAGGACCCGCTTCGCGTCCGGCTTCACGCCGAAGGCGGGATGCACCAGGGCCTCGTGGTAGCGGTATTCGTCCGCAGAGGAGAACTGCAGGTTGCCGTTCAGGAAGAGCTGGAAGCTGCCCCGGCCACGGGTGAGGACGATGCGCTGGTAGGGGCTGTCCCTGGCATAGACGATCTCGTCCGCGAAGACCTCCTCCTCCAGGGCCAGGGTGAACTTTCCGGCGAACCCCAGGCCAATGGCCAGCAGGGCCATGACGGCGAGGCAGCGCAGGCGGATCAGCCGGGTGGGGCCCAGCTGCGAAGCCAGCAGGTAGGTGGACCAAAGGCCTACAGCAGCGTTCAGCAGGCCGAAGAGCAGGCTGGTGCGCACCAGGCCCAGCTTGGGCATGAACAGCAGGGGGAAGAGCAGGGAGGCGAAGAGGGCGCCCACGTAATCCAGGGTGAGGACGCCAGCGATCAGATCCTTGAAGCGCACCTGATCCTTGAGGATGCGCATGAGGATGGGGATCTCCAGCCCCACCAGCGTGCCCACGGCCATCACCACGCCGTAGAGCACCACCCGGAAGGCATGGGTGTGGGCGAAGGCCTGGAAGAGGATGGGCGCCGAGTACCCGCCCACCAAGGCCACGGCCAGCTCCAGGTCCACGAAGCGCCGCGCCAGCCCCCGCTGGAGGTACTTCGACAGGTACGAGCCCAGCCCCATGGCGCTGAGGTAGACCCCGATCACCGTGGAGAACTGCGTGACCGAGTCTCCCAGCAGGTAGCTCGACAGCGTCCCCGCCACCAGCTCGTAGATCAGGCCGCAACTGGCGATGAGCAGCACGCTGATGAAGAGCAGAGGGGCTTTCAGCGTGGGTTTTGGCAATTCACCCATGGATCGCGGCGGCGATGATGAGGCTGATGCCCAGGATGAGGCTGCCGAGGACGATGCCGAGGGCGATGTTCTGGTCGTCCTCCATCTCCTTGCGGAGGGAGAAGGGCAGGATCTTCACGAGGACGAGCCACACGAGGCCGAGGATGACGAGGCCCAGGATGGAGAAGACGGTGGCGACGAGGAGCTGGTGCAACAGCTGGTTCGTGATCATCACTTGCCTCCGTGAAAGCCGTTGTTGTGCAGGAAGGTGCGGTAGGCGCCCGGCGTCTGGCGCACGCTGGGCGGCAGGTCGGCACGGCGCCGATTGCCGAAGAACTCCCGGCCGAGGAAGCCGTTGGCCACGGTCAGGCCGAAGCCGCCCGCCAGGAAGAGGATGTAGAGGACGCGCATCAGTCGTCACCTCCGGAGGCGCCCGCGTTCGGCGCGTACATGCTCTCCTGCCAGCGGCGGCTTTCGAAGGCCGCCATGCGGAACACCATGAGCAGGGGCACGACGAGGATGGCCAGCAGGGCGAGCCCCGGGTACAGCCAGCGCATGACCCCCTGGCGGAGGCGCACATCGATGGCCCGGACGGGCGGCACCTTCCCGTCCCACTGGGGAGCCAGGCGCAACACATAGCTGCCGGCCGGAACGGCGCTGAGGAAGACGGTCTGGGCCCGGCCGCCCTCGGACCAGGATTCGCCACCGTCCACACCGTGGTACCAGCTCGACTCCACCAGGAAGAGCTCGGCCACGCCCGTGGTCTCGCTCACCAGGGCCCCCTCCAGGCCGATCCAGCTGTTGTTGACGGGGGCGCTGAGCGTGACGGCCAGGTTCCGGTGGCCGTCCTTGATCTCGATGGGATCGGAGAAGAACACCGGTTCCTGGGCCTCCGCTGCCTGCGGGGCCCCGGGCGCCTGAGGCGCGGCCGGCAAGGGCCTCCGGGTGGGGATGCCCTTGCGCGGCGCTTCCGCAGCTTCGGGCTGGATCCGCGCCAGATCATCGAGGTTCAGCTGCCGGTGGAACAGCTCCGTGTTGCGGTGGGTGATGGATTCCACCATCACCAGGAGCAGCAGCAGACCCAGGGCCCCCACGAGCCACAGGGCTGATTTCGCCAGGGCGGTCTTGTGGGGATTGGGCTGGAAGGAGGCGATGCCGCTGGGCTCCGGCGCTGCGCCTTCGAGCTTGAAGGCGGTCCAGACCTCAGCGGGTTCCAGATAAATGGACAGGCTCCAGTTGACCTCTCCGCCGCCGCCCTTGTGCGCCTGGCGCTCGCGGGTGAGGCTTCGGGGCGGAGCCACGAACTCGGCCGCCTCCACCCGCTCGCCCTGCTCGACAGCCCAGTAGAATTCGCCCCATACCCCTTCGACGACAGCCTCCACATCCTGGAAGCGCCGCCAGTTGTGGCCCTGCGTCCAGAGGTTCTTCTGGCCATCGCGGACCTGGGGGACTTCGCCCGGAGCGACAGCCACGGCAAGGCTCCAGTGGCCCTCGCCCTGCACCAGCCACTGGAAGCCGTGGCGGCTGTCGAGCAGCAGGTACTCGTTCCACGGATAGTCCGTCCCCTCGACCTTGCAGCTCCGCCGCACCTGGCCGATGCAGGTGACGGGCTCGCCGCGCAGGGCGCCATCCGCGCCCAGGGGGATCACCACGTCCTGGCGCGGCTGCTTCAGGCTCTTCAGGAAGGCGAGCTTCCCGCCCTCGGCCGAGAGCAGGCTGCCGCAGTTGGGACAGCCCACGCGCAGAGTCTGGTCCGGCGCACGCAGGGCCAGGGCGCCGCCGCACTTGGGACAGTTGAGGTTCTGGGCACCCACCTTGGGGGGCTTCCGCGTGCCGCCCTGGATGCCGAGCTCCGCCAGGGATACTTCCCGGCCCAGGAAGAAGAGGGGCGGATCCTCGCCATAGTCGAGGGTGGCGAAGGCGCCGCTGCGGCCCGACAGATCCGCGTAGCGGTAGGTGGCGCCGGGCTCCACGGCCCAGGGAATCTCGCCCTCGGCGCTGTGGAAGGCGGCCTCGCTGACCTCGCCCACGGTCCAGAGGCCGTCGGGGCCCAGGTCCGCGAGACCACCCACCTGCAGCTCCGCGGGGGTCGGCAACGGGCCGTGGGGGGTCTGGGTGAAGGTCAGGTAGTAGCGGCCCTGGGCCTCCGCCAGCCAGCCCCAGCGGCCATCATCCAGGGCCAGGTACCACTCGTCCCAGACGCCGCCCAGGGGATGCTTGAGCTGCACCCGGCCCGCCAGGGTGAAGGATCGTCCCGTGTAGCGGCCCGTGGCGCCCAGGCCAAGAGGCGAGCCCGTGTCCACCAGGTCGGCCACCTTGCCGATCAGCTCGGGATCCCGGTTC
>DASXUH010000134.1:0-2829 GCA_036504935.1 Geothrix sp.
TACCTGGCCCGGTTCCCGCAAGCGGAGATGACCGTCGGCCTGGGGGACTTCTCCTTCTTCCTCATCCGGCCCACCGCCGGGCGCCTGGTGCTGGGCTTCGGCCGGGCCCTCAGCCTGGATGCCTCCCAGATCTGGACCAGCCTATCCGCTGCCCCCTGAATCAGCGGCCTCTCGGCATATCGCGAATCTGACTCTCGGCCGGTCGGGATTCTCCTGGGACCTGGGGAGTTGGAATTTGCAGAATCTATTCAATGATTTGACTTATTGCTTTGGCATGGGGATGGCTCTACCTTGATGCCGCCGACTTCGGCCCCACAGGAGATCCCATGTCCTTCACCGATTCCAAGACCCATCAGAACCTCAAGGCAGCCTTCGCCGGCGAGAGCCAGGCGAACCGCCGCTACACCTGGATGGCCCAGGTGGCGGAGAAGGAGGGCCTGAAGGAAGTGGCCGACCTCTTCAAGCACAGCGCCGACGGCGAGACCGGCCACGCCCTGAAGCACCTGATGTTCCTGGCCGAGAAGGCCGCCGATCCCGCCACGGGCCTGCCCCTGGGCGATTCGCTCACCAACCTGAAGTCCGCGGTGGCCGGCGAGACCTACGAGTACACGGACATGTATCCCGAGTTCACCCGCGTGGCCAAGGAAGAGGGCTACGGCGAGATCGCCGCCTGGTTCGAGACCCTGGCCAAGGTGGAGCGCTTCCACGCCGGCCGCTTCCAGGAGGCCCTCACCAAGCTGCAGGCCGGTGCCAAGCCAGTCTTTGCCCAGCCCGCGGCCGACATCGCGAAGCATGTCTGAGGCGGTAGTGGCCTTTGCCTTCGATCCCGCCACCGAACGCGCCCGCTTCCAGGCGCGGCAGGCCTTCCTGGGTCGCCAGGCGGCCCTGCGGCTGGAGCTGGCGGAAGGCATCATCTTCCAGCCGGAAACGGCGGAGAGCGTCGAGGACCAGATCATCGAGACGCTCTGGGCCGAGGGCAAGACGCCCGGCACCGTGGCTGCGGATGAGCTGGCCGAAGCCCGCGCCTCCTTCGCCGTGCTGGCGCCCCGCCGCGAAGGCGCCGCCCGCAGCATCGCCGCCACGCTGATGCTGGGTTTCCCGGATGACGTGCGGGATCGCCGGCTGGCGGTCCTCCACACCTTCCCGGACCAGCTGCTGCTGGAGCTTTCAGATGGCTCCCTCGTGGCGCCCGCCGTGGACCGCGGCACCGCCGGGCTGGAGGATCGCCTGCCCTCCGTGCTGGCCCTGCGCTACCTGATCCCGGACGGCCGCACCCTCGCCGCCCTCGTCTCCCACCACGCCGAGGCCCCCGGCCGCTGGCCCGCGCCCGCCGCCTGGGTTGCCTGGATTTCCCAGGAGAAACCATGAGTCGTTCCGTCGTCGACCACCTGAATGCCGAGCTGGCCACCGCCTTCGTGCTGGCGCTGAACGCCAAGCGCTACCACTGGACCGTCACCGGCCCGCACTTTCGCGACTACCACCTGCGGTTCGAGGATCTCTACACCGCGGCGGACGGCACCGTGGACGAGCTGGCGGAGCGCATCCGCATGGTGGGCGGCGTGCCGCTCCACGCCCCGGCACAGATCGAGGCCCAATCCAAGGCCCAGATCTCCAATCCCTCGGCTCGCCTGGATCCTGAGGCCATGCTGAAGGAAGCCCTGGCCAACGAAGAAGCCGTCGTGGCGCTCATCCACGAGGGCATCGAGCTGGCCACGGGCGCCGGGGATCCCGGCACCGCCGACCTGCTCACCCGCTTCGTGCAGGTCCACCAGAAAGAGGCGTGGTTCCTGCGGGAGATGCTGGGGTAGATCAGTCTGGAGTCTGGAGGTTAAGTTCGATGGATCGGTCGGATCGTTCGCACCCGAGCGGCCCAAACCCCAACAATGGTGGGGCCGCAGGCCCCCACAGGAAGCGGTTCCTCCAGACTCCAGTCTCCAGACGCATACCTTCTTTTTCTGATTTCCGACTTTTTCGGTAAACTAATCATCCGCGCTCAGCGCAGCCAAGGAGACACCATGGCCTACACCGCGAAGAACTATGACCACCTGAAGGGCGGCGCCCTGAAAGGGCTCAGCGATTCCCAGCTGGATCAGCACCTCGGTCTCTACAAGGGCTACGTCACCAAGCTGAACGAAATCGAGGAGCGGCTGGCGACGGTCGACAACACCAAGCCCAACTACTCCTACAACGAGTACAGCGAGCTGAAGCGCCGCGAGTCCGTGGCCTTCAACGGCTCCTTCCTCCATGAGCTCTACTTTGAGAACCTGGGCGCCGACGACACCATCAGCACCGGCCTCAAGGCCGCCCTGGAGGCCGCTGGCGGCAAGGACAAGGTCCTCGCCGACCTCAAGGCCTGCGCCCTGGGCGGCCCCGGCTGGGCCCTGCTCACCCGCAACCACCGTGACGGCAAGCTGCACACCTACTTCGTGGCCGAGCACCACCTGGGCATGCCCATCGAGCAGGACCTGCTCGTGGTGCTGGACTCGTGGGAGCACGCGTACATGGTGGATTACGGCACCGCCCGCCCCAAGTACCTCGACATCTTCATGGACAACATCAAGTGGAGCGAAGTTTCCAAGCGGTTCGGCAAATAAGAAAGGTACTCGGGCGTCTCTGCGCCTCTCAACGTGTGCTCGCGGTAGGGCCCCCGGTCGGGGGCCCGCCTTTTTTCTTCCCGTCGCACGCCTCCGTCTATCGCACAGCGCCCCGCGCTGTGCTCCCAATCGCTTGTCCCTTCGGGCCTGCGCTCTTGGTGACGGAGCCTCCATGGTGGATTACGGCACCGCCCGCCCCAAGTACCTCGACATCTTCATGGACAACATCAAGTGG
>DASXUH010000135.1:0-17649 GCA_036504935.1 Geothrix sp.
CGGCCTGGACGGAAGGCCGCACGGGCTACCCCGTGGTGGATGCCGCCGCCCGGCAGCTGCGGGCCGAGGGTTTCGTCCACAACCGGGCCCGCATGGTGGCCGCGAGTTTTCTCACGAAGCACCTGCTGCTCGACTACCGGCGCGGCGAGGCCCACTACCTGCGCTGGCTCACGGACGGCGACTGGGCCGCGAACAACGCCGGCTGGCAGTGGAGCGCGGGCTGCGGCTGCGACGCCCAGCCCTGGTTCCGCATCTTCAACCCCGTGACCCAGGGACTGAAGTTTGACCCGGACGGCGACTATGTGCGGCGGTGGGTGCCTGAGCTGGCCGATTGCCCGACGGCCTTCATCCACGAGCCCTGGAAGATGCCGAAACAGATCCGCATGCGATTCGACTACCCAGAGCCCATCGTGGACCACGCCTTCGCCCGGGAGCGGTTCCTGGCCACCGCGAAAGGGCATTTGGGGTCAGGGACGCCCTGATAGAGTGGAAGTAGCGGCTTGCCGCTATTCCTTCTGCTTTATTGACTTATGGGTATTCCATGCACACCATCCGATTCGACGGCAAGAAATCCGGGACCGCGGACTGCGAACAGGAGACGGCCCTGCTGGCGGCCAGCACCCGGGCGGGGGTGCCGTTGCCGCACCGTTGCGGAGGCCACGCCCGCTGCGGCACCTGCCTCATCACCGTCGTGGAGGGTGCCGAGCACCTGAGCGACAAGGGCATCACCGAGACACGCGTACTGGAAGTGCTGAAGGCCAAGCCCGACCAGCGCCTCGCCTGCCAGGCCTGGGCCAGGGGCGATGTGAGCGTGACGTACTAGCCTCGCGCTACCCGACCGGCCGACGGCCCTCCATGGCCCGGTCCAGCGTGAGTTCGTCGGCATATTCGAGGTCGCTGCCGATCGGCAGGCCCAGCCCGATGCGGGTGGTGCGGACGCCGATGGGTTCGAGGATGCGGGCCAGCCAGCTGGCGGTGGCTTCCCCGTCCACGGTGGGATTGGTGGCCAGGATGATCTCCTGGATGGTGCCGTCCTCCAGGCGCTTCAGCAGCTCACGGATGCGGAGCTGGTCCGGCCCCACACCGCGCAGGGGCGAGATGAGGCCCCCCAGTACGTGGTAGCGGCCCCGGAAATGGCCGCTGCGCTCGAAGCTGAGCACGTTGGAGGCCTCCGCCACGATGACGAGGCTGGTCGGATCCCGGCGGGGATCCAGGCAGATGGGGCAGGTGGGCTGGTCCGTGAAGGCCCCGCACACCTCGCAGAAGCCCACTTTCTCGGCGGCCTGCTGCAGTTGGTGGGCCAAGTGGGCCATGGCTTCCGGGCCCTCCTTCAGCAGGTGCAGGGCCATGCGCTGGGCGGACTTGGCGCCCACCCCAGGCAGCTTCTGGAGGCTCTCCACCACGGCCTCCAGGGGCGGCGGCAGTTTCATCGCAGGCCTCCGGACCGGCGGCCGGCAGCCATCTACAGCCCCAGACCGGGCAGGTTGAGGCCGGCGCCCATGCCGCCCATCTGCTTCTTCATGGCCTCGTCGACCTTGGCGGCGGCGTCGCGAAAGGCTGCCATCAGCAGGTCTTCAAGCATGGAGGGGTCCTCCGGGTCCATGGCGTCCTTGCCGATGGAGATGCCCATCAGTTCCTTGGAACCGTTCAGCGTGACCTTCACCAGTTCGCCGCCGGCGGTGCCTTCGACGCGCAGGTTGGCCTGGGTTTCGGCCAGCTTCGCCTGCATCTGCTGGGCCTGTTTCATCAGGAAGCGCATGTCCATGTCAGTCTCCGGAAGGGGGTTCGGTCCTCGGGCGGCGCATCCGGTGCGCCAGCCGTAGCATCAGAAAATATCCCACGGGAAGGGCCAGGGCGCTCATCACGAAACCACCCAGAAGGTAGGGGAGGAGGATCGGCTTGAGCATGGCCGCGGCGGCCTGGAACCCATCGCGGGTGCTGAAGCTCTGCCAGCCGATGCTCTTCCAGTCCACGCCGCTCAGATCCAGATGCAAACCCCGGCCCAGCAGGATGTTGCCGAACAAGGTGGAGCCGGTGGCCATGGGCACCATGGTCCAGGGGTTGTTGGTGAAGGCACCCAGGAAGGTGAGGGGCCGGTGCAGCTTCTTCACCAGGGCGCAGGCCACCAGGATGATGGCCGTGTGGGTTCCCAGGAGCGGATTCCAGGCGATGGCGCACCCCAGGGCGAAACTCCAGGCCAGGTGGTGCGGCTCCAGATCCGGATCGGCCAGGAACCGCTTGGTGCGGGCCCAGATGTGCGTCTTGTCGTGATGCTTCATGAAGGTCCGAAGTGGTCGAAGCTGAGGTCGGGGAGGGGGCGGAGCGAATCCTCATCATAGGCCAGCAGCGGTGATTCCCCGCGGAGCAGGGCTTCGCCCACAGGAATGAGAGGCAGGCCGAGCCGGGCCTCCAGCTCGGCCTGGGGCATTGAACTGCCGAAGCAGCGGGCGTAGTCCTCGCCGCCGCGCAGCATATCCTCGTCCAGACCGGGAGCCACGGCGATGCTGAGGCCGGATGCTTCCGCCAGGTTGCGCAGATCCCGGCTGAGGCCATCGGAGAGATCCAGGCAGGCGTGGACCTCTGGAATGTCCGCCAGCCGGAGGCCCAGGCCCAACCGCGGCCGGGGCGCCAGGTGAGCCTCCAGCTCCGCGTCCGGCCTTGCGGGATCCCAGCGCAGGCCCGCCTGGAGCTTCCGCAGGCCCCGCAGGCTCGCGCCGGGGCGCTGATCCACGAAGACCCGGTCGCCGGGCCGCAGGCCATCCCGCCGCAGCCAGCGGGCGGCGAAGCCGAAGGCCGTGAGGCCCAGACCCAGGCCTGTGGGCCGACCCACCGTATCTCCGCCCAGGACCTGGACATTGGCCTCGCGGGAGGCCGCCGCCAGGCCCTCCAGGAACGCGTCAAGCCAGGGGCCGTCGATGTCTGGGCCCAGAGCCAGTGTCAGGGTGTAGCCGAAGGGCCTGGCGCCGGAGGCATCCAGGTCCGACAGGTTCACCGCCAGCAGCTTGCGGGCCAGCAGGTCCGGAGGGTGCCAATCGAGGCGGAAGTGCTGGCCGGACTCCATGAGATCCGTGGTCACCAGCAGGGTCTGTCCCGCCGGGGCTGCCGGCAGGGCGCCGCAGTCGTCGGTGAGGCTGCCGCCTCCGGGCAGCAGTTCCCGGATCCGGGCAAGAATTCCCGTCTCCTGCAGGCTCATGGGCGGACCTCCGTCACAAGTCCAGTCTCCCATGCACCTGAAGGCAAGGCGAAGCTTGGTCCGGGGCCGTGGCGATGCTAGGTTGATTGGGTTCGCCCATCGCCAGGGCCCCAATTGAATTTCGAGGAGACGACCATGGCCATCACCAAAGTCTGGATCGACGAAGGCTGCATCGTGTGCAATGCCTGCGAGGCCGAGTGCCCCGACGTGTTCCACGTCACCGACACCAGCTGCAACATCAACGGCTCCGTGCGCGAAGACGGCGTCGATTCCGAAAACCGCGATGAGCAGAGCCCCCTGTCCGGCAGCTTCGGCACCGACCTGGAAGCCAGCATCGAGGCCGCCGCCGCCGGCTGCCCCGTGGAAGTCATCAAGTTCGAAAAGGCCTGAGACAGTCCTCAGGCCTGAGGCCTCAGTCCTCTAGTAGCGAAGCGGGCGCCGAAGGGCGCTCGCTTCGTGTCTTTACTGAGGACTGAAGACTGAGGACCGAGGACTTCCCCATCTGCGTCACCATGGAAGTCCTCCGGAGGTCCCGATGCTCAACCGTCTGCAGGCCGATCTGAAAACGTCGATGCTGGCCAGGGATGCAGTCCGGACTCAGGTGCTCCGCATGGCCCTGGCCGCCTACAAGAACGAGGCGGTGGCCAAGGGGCTGGGGCCCCAGGGCACCCTGGCCGAGGCTGACGCGCTGGCCGTCCTCAAGCGCCTGGTGAAGTCCCGGGAGGACAGCATCGCCCAGTTCGAGAAGGTGGGCCAGGTGGACCGGGCGGCCCAGGAGCGGGCGGAGATCGAGCTGCTGAGGCCCTACCTGCCGGCCATGATCGAGGGTCCGGCCCTGGAGGCCGCGGTGAAAGCGGCCATCGCCGAGAGCGGGGCCACGACGAAGAAGGACATGGGCTTGGTCATGAAGGCCCTCCAGGCCGCCCACGGCGGTGCCTTCGACGGCAAGGCCGCCAGCGCTTTGGTGCAGAGCCTGCTGGCCTAGGAAGGCCGGCGGCTTGGGTTAGACTCGAAGGTTCGAGGCCCCCATGAAGCAGTCGAAGCTCCTGATCCAGACCCTGCGCGAGACGCCGCGCGATGCCGACGTGGTGAGCCAGCAGCTCATGATGCGGGCCGGCATGATCCAGAAAGTGGCCGCGGGCATCTACAGCTACCTGCCGCTGGCCTTCCGGAGCATCCGCAAGTTCGAGGAGATTGTCCGCGAGGAACTGGCCAAGGACGGCTGCCAGGAATTGCTCATGCCCGCGGTGCTTCCGGCAGAGCTATGGCAGGAGAGCGGGCGCTGGAAGTTCTACGGCGACGAGCTGCTCCGTTTCTGTGACCGCAAGGCCAAGGCCGAGCTGGCCGAACGGCGCCAGCGGGGCGAGACGCCTGACGAGCGCGAGTTCTACAACTTCTGCCTGGGGCCGACGCACGAAGAGGTGATCACGGACATCGTCCGGAAGAACGTCCGCAGCTACAAGCAGCTGCCCATGAACCTCTTCCAGATCCAGACCAAGTTCCGCGACGAGCGCCGTCCCCGCTTCGGCCTCATGCGCGGCCGCGAGTTCACCATGAAGGATGGCTACTCGTTCCATGCGGATGATGCCTGCGCCGACCGCGAGTACTGGGCCATGTTCAACGCCTACAAGCGCATCTTCAGCCGCCTGGGCGTGAAGTTCCGCCCCGTGGAGGCCGACAGCGGCGCCATCGGCGGCAGCTTCACCCACGAGTTCCACGTGCTGGCGGGCAGTGGCGAGGACGCCATTCTCAGTTGCGACGCCTGCGACTACACCTCGAACATCGAGAAGACCGAAGCTCCGAAATTGCCTGTCGGCCATTTCGGAGCTGGGTTCGAACTGAAAAAGGATCATTTCCGCACGCCGGGCGTCGTGGGCCAGGTGGAGCAGGCGGCGGGCATGATCGATGCGGACCATCCTCAGGGCATGCCCATCACGCAGACCAGCAAGTTCTTCCTCTACCGCGTCACCTTCGCGGATGGGACCACGAAGCTGGTGGGTGCTGTGCTGCGGGGCGATCACGAGGTCAACCCGGTGAAGGTGAAGAACTTCGTCGGTGCCGCGGAGATGGAACTAATGCCCCTGGAGGAGGCGGAGGCCTTCACTGGCGCCAAGACCGGCTTCATGGGGCCGGTGGGGCTGAAGGATGTCCAGATGCTGGTGGACCGCAGCCTGGAAGGCGCGGTGAACCTCACCTGCGGCGCCAACCGTACCGACTACCACCACTTCGGTCTGGACCCGGTCCGTGACCTGCCAGGTTGCACCTATGCGGACCTGCGCATGGCCGCCGAAGGGGATGCCTGCACCCGCTGCGGTAAGGGGACTTACCAGCCCTTCCGCGGCATCGAAGTGGGACAGGTCTTCAAGCTGGGCCTGAAGTATTCCAAGAGCATGGGCTGCACCTTCCTGGACGAGCAGGGCAAGGAGAACCCCATGGTGATGGGCTGCTACGGCATCGGCATCACTCGCACCGTGGCCGCTGCCATCGAACAGAACTACGACGCCGATGGCATCATCTGGCCCTGGCCCATCGCGCCCTATCAGGTGCACATCGTCTGCCTCGACCCCGCGAATCCTGAGGTGGCTGGCGTGGCGTCGCAGGTCGAGCAGGACCTGGAGCAGGCCGGCTTCGAGGTGCTCCACGACGACCGCGAGGGCATGAGCCCCGGCGCCAAGTTCAAGGACGCGGACCTGCTGGGCTTCCCCCTGCGCCTCATCGTGGGCGCCAAGGGGCTGAAGGATGGCATCGTGGAGCTGCGCGACCGCCGGACCAAGGAAGTCCTCAAGCTCAAGCCCGAGGCCGCCGCCGCCGAGGTGGCCGCTGCCCGCGACCGCATCATGCAGGAGCTGGAAACCGCGGGGGGGCGTTAATGGCCGAGGGCCGGGTCCACCTCACGACGTTCATCGAAGGCGTGCTGGTCCACGGCCAGCGGGCCCCGTTCGTGCTGCTCGTGCCCTCACTCCACACCCCCCATCATGGCCTCCTCATGCCGGTCCAGATTCCCTGGTCCCCGGGATTCCTGCCCACGGCCCTGCTGAACGCGCAGATCGAGGGCGGCTGGGGTATGCCCTACCGCTTCGTGGACAAGTCCGCCCTCCCCGTGGTCTTCGACGAGCGCACCAGTCGGTTGCCGACCCCGTGGTTGCTGCGTTTGGAGGGCCTCGAAGGCCAGCAGCGCCTCTACCTCAGCCACCTGATGCGCACCAAGGCCCCCGAGGACCTGGTGCCCCCCCCACCCACCGGTGGCCAGTGGTTCAGCGAGAAGACTCTCCAGAGCGCGGACCTGCTCCCCGGCGTGCGGCGCCTCTGCCAGGCCGCGCTTCAGGCGGTGATGGAGGGGTGAGGTTCCGCTCAACGTCCGTTCATACGAAAATCGGCGCCGAAAGGCGCCGATTTTCGCAGGGGCTACGCCCGGAAAAGGTCAGAACTGCTCGAACGCGTTGAAGAAGTAGCCCACTTCGAACCTGGCGCTCTCGGGTTTGTCGCTGCCGTGGGTGGCGTTGCGGCCGATGCTGGCGCCGAAGCGCTTGCGGAGGGTGCCCTCGGCGGCGTTGGCCGGGTTGGTGGCGCCCATGAGGTCTCGCCAGCGCAGGATGGCGTTTTCGCCCTCGAGCACCATGATGGCCACGGGGCCTTCGGTCATGAAGGCCTCCAGCTCCGCGTAGAAGCCCTTGCCCACGTGCTCGTGGTAGAAGCCCTGGCAGATGGCGGGCGTGAGGCGGGTGAGCTTCAGACCCACGATCTTCAGGCCGCTCTGCTCGATGGCGGTGAGGATCTCACCCATGTGGCCGTCCTTGACGGCGTCGGGCTTGACGATGGCAAAGGTGCGCTCAAGGGCCATGGTTTCTCCAAAATCCAAACTATCAGTGTGCCCCGGACGGGTAAGTCGGGCAACCACGGAGGCTTGGCAGGCAGTCCTCACGCTGGGAAATGGCGATTCATCAGGCTACAATCAATGGTTTACGCGACTGGACGGATCCATGATCGACAACCTCCTCAAGAAACTCATCGGTTCCAAGAACGACCGGGAGCTGAAGCGGCTGTGGGCCAAGGTCCAGTTCATCAATGCCCTGGAGCCCGAGATCTCGGCCCTGAGCGATGAGGCCCTGAAGGCCAAGACGCCGTACTTCAAGGAGAAGCTGGCCAACGGTGCCACGGTGGAGGACATCCTTCCCGAGGCTTTCGCCGTGGCGCGGGAAGCGAGCAAGCGCGTCCTCAAGATGCGGCACTTCGACGTGCAGCTGGTGGGCGGCATGGCGCTCCACGAAGGCAAGGTGGCCGAGATGAGGACGGGTGAAGGCAAGACCCTCACCGCCACACTGCCCCTCTACCTCAACGCTCTGACGGGCCAGGGCGCCCACCTCGTCACCGTGAACGACTACCTGGCCCGGCGCGACGCCGAGTGGATGGGCCGCCTCTATTCCTGGCTGGGCCTCACCATCGGCGTCGTCCAGCACGGGCTCGATGACCAGGAGCGCCGCGACGCCTACGCCTGCGACATCACCTACGCGACCAACAACGAGCTGGGCTTCGACTACCTCCGCGACAACATGAAGTGGGATCTGGAGGAATTCACCCAGCGCGGCTTCCACTACGCCATCGTCGACGAAGTGGATTCCATCCTCATCGATGAGGCCCGCACGCCGCTCATCATCGCGGGCAGCAGCGAAGAGGACACTTCCAAGTACTTCCGCATCGATGCGATCGTCCCCAAGCTCAAGACCGAAATCCACTACAAGGTGGATGAGAAGGACCGCCAGGTGATGCTCACCGACGAGGGCATCCACCATGCCGAGCAGCTCCTCGGCGTGGCGAACCTCTACGACCCGGGCAGCATCGAGACGCTCCACGGCCTCAACCAGGCCCTGCTGGCCCACAACCTGTACCGCCTGGACGTGGACTACATGGTCCGCCCCAAGGAAGACGGCAAGGGCATGGAAGTGGTCATCGTGGACGAGTTCACGGGCCGCCTCATGCCAGGCCGCCGCTGGTCCAACGGCTTGCACCAGGCCATCGAGGCGAAGGAGGGGGTGGAGGTCAACGCCGAGAACCAGACCCTCGCCACCGTGACCTTCCAGAACTTCTTCCGCATGTATGGCAAGCTGGCCGGCATGACCGGCACGGCCGAGACCGAGGCCACGGAACTGCACTCCATCTACAAGCTCGATGTGGTCATCGTGCCCACCAACATGCCCATGGTCCGCAAGGATTTCGCGGACACGGTCTATGCCACCCGCAAGGGGAAGAAGAAGGCCATCGTCGAGGAGATCCGGGAACTCCACACCAAGGGACAGCCGGTCCTGGTGGGCACCGCCAGCATCGAAAGCAGCGAGGATCTGGCCGACGCCCTCAAGGCTGCGCGGATCCCCCACGTGGTGCTGAACGCCAAGCACCACGAGCGGGAAGCCGAGATTGTGGCCCAGGCTGGCCGCAAGGGGGCCGTCACCATCGCCACCAACATGGCGGGCCGCGGCACGGACATCATCCTGGGCGGCAATCCCGAGGGCATGGCCCGGCTGGAAGCCAAGAAGAAGGACATCGCCCTCTACGACGAGGAGGGACTCGAGACGGCCGAATTCTCCGCCCTCGTCGAGCAGATGCGGGAACAGACCGCGGCCGAGCACGAGGAAGTGGTCAGCCTCGGTGGCCTGCACATCCTCGGCACCGAGCGGCACGAGAGCCGCCGCATCGACAACCAGCTCCGCGGCCGCGCCGGCCGCCAGGGCGATCCCGGCAGCAGCCGCTTCTACCTGTCCCTCGAAGATGACCTGATGCGGATCTTCGGTGGCGACCGCATCAAGAGCCTCATGGGCGCCATGGGCATGAACGACGACGAGCCCATCGAGGCCGGCATGGTCACCCGGGCCATCGAACGCAGCCAGAAGCGCGTGGAAGCCCACCACTTCGAGATCCGCAAGCACCTGCTCGAGTACGACGATGTGATGAACAAGCAGCGCATCTTCTTCTACGGGCTGCGCACGGAGATCCTGAAGGGCAACACGAAGGATTACGTGCTGCGGGTGGCCGGGGAGATCGCCGAGGGCATTGCCCACGACTTCCTGCCCGACAAGGGCGAGCGCGATCTGGCGGGCTTCCGCGAGCGGGTGGAACAGCTCTTCACCCTGACCGGCGAAGAAGTGGACGCGGTGGGCCAGCTGCCCTACGCCCAGGCCAGCGAGGCGCTGGGCGCCCTGGCCCAGCGGTTCTACGAAGGCAAGGACGAACGGCTGGGTGGCGAGGGCATGCGGAACTACGAGCGCTGGTCCATCCTCCAGATCATCGACGCGGCCTGGAAGCGCCACCTGCTGGTCATGGATCACCTCAAGGAGGCCATCGGCTTCCGCGGCTACGGGCAGAAGGATCCGCTGGTGGAGTACAAACGCGAGAGCTACGAGTACTTCGAGCAGATGCGCTTCGGCTACGAGGACGAGATCATCTCCTACCTCTACCGCGTGGAACCCCAGCCGACCTATACGCCGGATGAGGAGCTCTTCCGAAGTCCCTCGGACACCTTCGAGCTGGGCCCCGACGAGCAGGGCAACCCCCCCGAGGGCATCCAGCGTGTGCTGCGGTTCACGGCGGGTGGGCTGGAGGATTAGCTTTCGGCTATCAGCTATCGGCGGGCCCCCCTTGGGGCCCTGCTGTTTTACTGACGGCTGACGGCTGACAGCTGATAGCTTCTAGGCCATGGAACTCATCGTCGTCACGGGACTATCCGGAGCCGGGCGCCATTCGGTGCTGGGGGCCCTGGAGGACAGCGGCTGCACGGCCCTGGACAACGTTCCGCCCCGCCTCCTTGAGCCGCTGATCGAGCTCGAATCGAAGCTCCGGCCCGGCCGGGAGCGCCTGGTGGTGGGCATGGACAGCCGCCACGCGGACTTCGCGCACGAGTTCGGCCCTCTGCTGGAGCGTCTCGGCGCTGGCAATGTGCCGGTGCAGGTGGTCTTCGTGGAGGCGGATGACAGTGTGCTGCTGAGCCGGTACTCGGAAACCCGGCGGCCCCACCATCTCGCGCTGCTGGGCTCCGCGGTCGAGGGAATCCAGCGGGAACGCGAGCTGCTCGCCCCGATCCGCGCCCTGGCCACCACCATCCTCGACACCACCGGCCTGAGCCTGGCGGACCTGCGCCAGCGCGTCGCGGTCCTGGTACCCCAGCTGCCGACTCGCAGCACGGCGGTGCGGCTGCTCAGTTTCGGGTTCAAGCGGGGCGTGCCGGCCGATGCGGACGTGGTGCTGGACGCCCGGTTCCTGCCCAATCCCTACTACGTGGAGGCCCTGAAGCCGCTGACGGGGTGTGATTCGGCGGTGCAGGAATACCTCCTGGAATCCCCGGAGTTCCGCGAATTCCTCGAGCGGGCGGAATCCTGGCTGCGCTGGTCTCTGCCCCTGGTCCGCCAGGAGGGCCGCGCCTACCACACCCTCGCCATCGGCTGCACCGGCGGCCAGCACCGCTCCGTGGCTCTGGTGGAGCTGCTGGCCCTCCGGATCCGGCACGATGTGGCCGCCCTCACGGTGCGGCACCGGGAACTGAACGGGTGATCATTCCCCGGTGAAGATCACGCCCCGCTGCGCCAGCTCCGCGCGGATGAAGTCCCAGGCACCGGGCACCTGTCCCAGGAACTCAGGGGGATTGACGCCCTTGCGGGCGTAACCGCCCTTGGCCAGGAGCCGCACGGTGGCGGTGCAGGTGTAGCCGGTCGTCCTCGCCATGGAGGTGGTCTTCGTGGCGAGGTCGTAGCGATCGAGGAGATATAGCTCCCTGCGCATCCGTTCGCCGCCTTTCAGGCCGGTCACGGTGACGCGCATGACCGTGAAGTCCTCGTCACCTTCCTGCATGAACCACATGGGGAAGAGCAGGGCGGTGGTGAGGTCCAGGGGGCTGATCTCCACCCCGGCCACCTGGAGTTTCTCCTTCCGGAAGAACCCGGACTCCCGCAGCATCCGCATCTTCTCGATGTGGCCCGGGTAGCGGAGGGTCTTCTCCTTCATGTCCGGCACCTGGGGGAACGTGTGGATGAGGCTGCGGAGACCATCCGTGTTGAAGGACTCCAGGGTGCCCAGGCCCTCGAAATCCAGCAGCTCCGGCTCAGACAGGGCGGGCAGCGTCACCGTGCGGCCATCCTTCACGTAGCGGGCGGGCCGGGTGTATTCCTCGACGACATCGATGGGGCTGAAGCCGGCCTTGTACTCGTAGGGCCAGGTCCGCACCGCGGGCAGGCCGCCCACCAGGCACTCGAAGGAATCCACGTGGTCCCACTGCCGCAGGGTGTCGCCCAGGATGATGTTCCCGCAACCCGGCGCCACGCCGCAGTCCACGATGGCTGTGAGGTCCTGGGCCTTGGCCAGGGCATCCAGCTCGAAGCAGTCTTCGTCGAAGAAAGAGATGTCCACCAGGGTCTTCCCGGCCTCCAGCACGGCCTTGGCGGTGGCGAAGCCCATGAAACCCGGCACGGCACCCACCACCAGATCCGCGTCTGCCACGGCCGCCTTCACGCCGGCCGGTGTGGCCAGATCGGCGGGCCGGGTGGCCAGCCCCGCGCCGCGCATGCGGGCCAGGGCGTCTTCAGAGCGATCAGCTACCGTGACCTTGAAATCCGGGGCCAGATCCTTGGCCATGGCACCGCCGACGCGGCCGGCTCCGAGAACGACGACATGGGTCATGGGAGACTCCCTTCAGGGGCCGCGGCGTGGGGCTTCACGGCGAGGTAGACTGGCCAGCCGAGGGCCACCAGGGCCAGGCCGGGCCAGGAGTAGCTGGGGCGGTGGATGAAGAGGGCGCCGATGATGGCGATGGCCCCGAGGACGTAAAGGCCCGGGACGAAGGGATAGCCCCAGACCTTCACGGGGCGGTCGAGGCCGGGCCGCCGCCAGCGCAGGAGGAAGATCCCGCCCACAGCGAGGACATAGAAGAGGATCGTGGGCAGCATCACGAAGTCCAGCAGCTGGCCGTAGGTGCCCGTGAGGGTGAGCAGGCAGGTCCAGAGCGCCTGGATCCAGAGCCCGAAGCCCGGGACGCCGTGCTCATTGAGGAGGGCCGCGCGGGGGTAGAAGAGGCCGTCCTCCGCCATGCGCTGGTAGACCCGGGCACCGGACAGCACCAGGCCATTGAGGCACCCGAACATGGACACGAGGATGCTGCCCGCCATGATGAGGCCGCCGCCGCTCCCCAACAGGGTCTGCAGCGCGGCGCTGCCGACGCGATCCTGGGGCGCGTGGGCGATGCCCGTGGGCCCCAGCACCTTCAGGTAGGCCGCATTGGCCAGTACGTAGAGGCCGCAGACCAGGGTGGTGCCGATGAGCAGGGCGAAGGGGATCGTCCGTTCAGGCGCCTTCACCTCTCCGGCGATGAAGGTGATGGAATTCCATGCGTCCGCGGAGAACATGCTCCCCGTCTGCACCACCAGCAGGGCCGTGAGGAAGGGCAGGGCGGCGCCATCCGTGGCGATGAAGGGGGCCTGGGAGGGCGCGATGGCAGGCTTCAGCAGCAGGCCCAGCAGGATCAGGGCCGCGAGGCCGCCGATCTTGGCCACGGTGAAGAGGTCCTGGATGCGGGTGCCCAGCCGCACGCCGTAGACGTTCACGGCGCTCAGCAGCACCACCACGGCGATGCCGGACAGGCGCGACGGGGTGAGGCCCAGGTGGTAGGGCCCCACGGCGATGGCGTGGGTGACCTTCATGAGGGGCACGTCCAGGTGGGGGCCCATCCAAGCTGAATCCGTGACCGCCGGGAGGAAGCTGCCCAGGTACTTCCCAAAGCCCACGGCCACCGCGGCGATGGTGCCGCACTCGATGACCACGAAGAAGGTCCAGCCGTAGAGGAAGCCCACGGCGGGGCCGTAGGTTTCGCGCAGGTAGGTGTACTGGCCGCCGGCCTGGGGAAACATCCCTGCCAGCTCGCCGTAGCTGAGGGCGGCGAAGAGCGTGAGCACCGCCGTGAGGCCCCAGGCGGCCAACAGGAAGCCGCCAGAGCCGCCCGTGCGAACCATGTCCGCGGCCACGATGAACACGCCGCTGCCGATCATGGAGCCAGCAATCAACATCGTGGCTGAGAACAATCCGACATGACGGCGGTAGCCGGGGGCGCTCATTAGGTTCCTTGGGTGGATGGATCCACGCTATCACGGCATTCTGGAGGCATGGCGCGATCTTCCATATCCCTCAGATTCTTCCTGGCCACCCTCATCCTGGCCGCGGCTCCGGCCGCAGGTGGCTGGTGGGTCTGGAAGGGGCAGGGGCCCCTCCGGCAGGAGGCCACGGTCCTGGTGAGGCGGGGGACCAGCATCAACCAGATGGCCGACCAGCTGGAACGAGATGGCGTGATCCGATCGGCTTCGCTGTTCAAGCTCTGGGCCCGGGCCCGCAAGCTCCAACTCATCCGGGGCGAGTACACCTTCACGTCCCGGGCCAGCCTGGCGGACGTGGCGGGCAAGCTGCGGCGGGCCGAGATCCACTACACCGCCGTGTCCATTCCCGAGGGGGCCCATGCCTGGGCCGTGCAGCGACGCCTGAAGGACTTCGTGCCAGAAGAGGTGTTCTGGACCCTCTGGAAAAGCCCGCGTCTGGCCAAGACCGCGGGTTTCGAGGATGCCGAAGATCTCGAGGGGCTGGTGGCGCCAGCCACCTACAAGCTGCACCACGCCCTGGAGCCGGAAGAAATCATGCTCATGCTGGTGGAGGCCTTCCGGAACCAGGTACGGCCGAAGCTGGAGGGCGGGGCGCTGCCTCCCTACCAGACCTTGATCCTGGCCAGTCTGGTGGAAAAGGAGACGAAGCTGCCGGAGGAGCAACCACGCGTGGCGGGCGTGTATCTGAAGCGACTGAAGATCGGCATGCGCCTCCAGTGCGACCCCACCAGCCTCTATGCCCGCTGGGCCTCCGGCGACCTGCGTTTCACGGCGCCCACGCCGGAGGACATCCGCCGCGCCAGCCGCTTCAACACCTACACGGTGAAGGGGCTGCCACCCACACCCATCGCCATCCCCGGCGCCACGGCCCTGGCGGCGGCCATGGCGCCGGAGACCGGGAAGGACCTCTATTTCGTGGCCACGGGCCAGGGTGGCCACAACTTCGCTCCGAACCTGCGGGATCACAACCGGAACGTGGGCACCTACCGCAAGGAACTCGCCCGGCAGAAGAAGGCCCTTCGTGGCTAAGTCCCGGCTTGACCTGCTCCTCGTCCAGCGCGGCCTGTGCGAGACCCGCGCGAAGGCCCAGGCGCGCATCCTCGCCGGGGACGTGCTGGTGGATGACCGCCCGGTCACCAAGGCGGGCATGGCCGTGGACGAGGCGGCTCCCATCCGCCTGCGGGGCGAGGCGCTGCCCTTTGTGAGCCGGGGCGGGCTGAAACTGGCCGGGGCCCTGGACCGCTGGGGCATCGATCCCACCGGCCGCATCTGCTTCGACGCCGGGGCCAGCACGGGCGGCTTCACGGACTGCCTGCTCCAGCGGGGCGCGACGAAGGTCTATGCCGTGGACGTGGGCACGAACCAGCTCCACTGGAAGCTCCGCAGCGATCCGCGGGTGGTCTCCATGGAGCACGTGAACCTCCGCACCTGGGATCCGGCCAGCATCCCCGAGCGCTGCAGCCTGTTGGTGGCCGACCTGAGCTTCATCTCCCTCCGCCTGGCCATTCCGCCGGTGCTGGCCAGCCTCGACCCCCGGGCCGAGGCGGTGCTGCTGGTGAAGCCCCAGTTCGAGGCGGGTCGCGGGGATGTGGGCCCGGGCGGCATCGTCCGCGATCCCGCCGTCCACCGGCGTGTCCTGGTGGAGACCTGGGCCTTTTTCGCGGGTACGGACCTGCGCCCCCTGGATCTGGCTGAGAGTCCCATCAAGGGGGGCGAGGGCAACACCGAATTCCTGCTGCGGCTGGGGCTGGGCGCCCAACCCGGGATCCTGGGTCCGGCCCTCGAATCCCTGGGGTTCTGAAGCTGGCTCGGGGCCGTCGCAGCCTCCGAGCCCCAGTCCCCGGCCTTCAACCTGTACACTGGGGGATTGCCGGAGCCCGGGTGTTCGACAACATCTCCATCCCCACCGTCCTCGTCAGCTACGTGGCCCTCCTCTTCAGCCTCAGCGTGCACGAAGCCAGCCATGCCTCTGTGGCCTACTGGCTGGAGGACGACACGGCGGCGCAGCTGGGGCGGATGACGCTGAATCCCCTGGCCCACATGGATCTTCTGGGCACTTTCGTGTTTCCCATCATGGGCCTGGCCACGGGCTTCCCCTTCATCGGCTGGGCCAAGCCCGTCCCGGTGGACCCCCGCAAGCTGACCCGCCGGTTTACGCAGCGAGGCGGCTACGCCCTGGTGGCCAGCGCAGGCCCCATCTCGAACCTGATCCAGGCCCTGGTCTTCCTGGGGATCATGTTCCTGGTCGTGAAGGCCGTGGTGCCCATCCCGGAGCTGGAATACCGGGTGTTCGTCCGGGCCCTTCTGGCCGCGAAGGTCGAGAGCCTCCAGGTGCTTCAGCTCGGCACCACGGCCACGCTCTTCCTGGCCCTGCTGGGCCGGCTGGTGCTCATCAACCTCGGCCTGGCCCTCTTCAACCTGCTGCCCATGGGTCCGCTCGACGGGGCGGGCATCCTGCGGGGGTTCCTGCCGTGGCGCTGGCTGCCGAAGTTCGACCGGGTCCAGCCCTGGATGGGCGGCATCCTCATCGTGCTGGCCCTCACCGGCCTCCTGGGCTATGTCCTGGGGCCCGTGTTCGGGCTGTTGTTCTATGGCATCGAGCTGGTCGCCCGCCTCGTTCTCCGCTTCTGATTCAAGCTCGCCTCCGGAGTTTCCATGCACCGCATCCTGTCCGGCATTCAGCCTTCGGGCTCCCAGCACATCGGCCACCTGGTGGGGGCCCTGGACAACTTCACGCGCCTGCAGGGCGAGGGCGAAGCCTTCTACATGATTGCGGACTGGCACGCACTCACGTCGAAATATGAATCCGTCGAGGAGATCTGGCCGGCCACGCTGGAGCTCACTGCCACCTATCTGGCCGCCGGCCTGGATCCGCAGAAGGCGACGATCTTCGTGCAGAGCCTGGTGAAAGAGCACGCGGAGCTGCACCTGCTGTTGTCCATGGTGACGCCCCTCTCCTGGCTGGAGCGCGTGCCCACCTACAAGGAGAAGCTGCAGAACGCCGTGGCCGATCTCAGCAGCTACGGGTTCCTGGGCTACCCCCTGCTGATGGCCGCCGACATCATCATCTACAAGGCCCGCAAGGTGCCCGTGGGGGAGGATCAGCTCTTCCACATCGAGCTGGCCCGCGAGGTGCTCCGCCGCTTCAACTTCCTCTACCAGCGGGAAGTCTTCCCTGAGCCTGAGGCCGTCCTCACCAAGACGCCCAAGGTACCCGGCCTAGACGGCCGGAAGATGTCCAAGAGCTACGGGAATTGCATCTACCTGCGCGACAGCAACGCCGAGATCCTGGAGAAGTGCACGCGGCAGATGGCCTCCGACCCGGCCCGCGTGCGCAAGACCGATCCCGGCAACCCGGACATCTGCCCCGTCTTCGAGTTCCACAAACTCTTCAGCGACCAGGCCACGGTGGACCTGGTGAACACCGAATGCCGCCGCGCGGGCATCGGCTGTTTCGACTGCAAGAAGCGCGTGGCCGAGGCCATCATCCGCCGCATTGAACCCGTGCGCGAAAAGATCGAAGGCTACCTGGCCCGGCCGGCCGAACTCCAGGAAGTGCTGCGGGATGGCAGCGCCCGGGCCCGGGCAGTGGCGGTGGAAACCATGGCCGATGTGCGGGCGGCCATGAAGATGCCCAGTCTCTAGGAGTGGGCGGGGAACTGACTCTTGCGTTCCCATCCTGTCCTGGTAGACTCTCTTTTGCTCGTGGTCCCTTAGCTCAGCTGGTTAGAGCATCTGACTCTTAATCAGAGGGTCCCCGGTTCGAGTCCGGGAGGGACCACCAACAGAGCCCGCAGACCCAAAGTCTGCGGGCTTTTTCGTCGTATCTCCCCCGTCACATCTCCTCGGTCCCAGTGCCTACGCAAGGCTCGCTCCCGCTATATTTGAAGGGTTGCCCAATCCTCACGGATGGGCCGGGAAACGCAGGAACGACGGGAGGAACACCGTGGATCTGAAACGCATTGTTCTCGACCTCATGCCGGACGGACTCGTCCGGACCTTTGCCGCTCCGTACTGCGCGGGCAAAGGCATCGCCAGCGGGGTGGCCAAGGCGGATGAGATCCATGCCAAAAGTGGGCTCTCCACCACCCTGGACCTGCTGGGCGAAGAGGTGTTCAAGCGGGAGGACGTGGAAGCCACGGTCCAGGTGTACTTCCGCATGATCGAGGCCGTGAAGACTCGCCCCTTCGCCACCATCAGCCTCAAGCCCACCCAGCTGGGGATCAACGAGAGCGAGGCCTACTGCCAGGGGAACCTCCGCCGGATCGTGGCCGCCGCGGCGGCACATGGTGTCCACATCACCCTGGACATGGAGGACCGGCACTTCACGGA
>DASXUH010000136.1:0-21949 GCA_036504935.1 Geothrix sp.
TTCGGCGTGCCATCAAGGCACGCCTCGGGCGGTCCCACTCGGAGGTTCGAATACTCTCGACCCGAAGTGTCGAAACACCAGGAAAAGGGGCCCGATTGGGCCCCGTTTTCTGGTGTTTTGGTCGGCGCGAGAGGATTCGAACCTCCGACCCCTACCACCCCAAGGTAGTGCGCTACCAGGCTGCGCCACGCGCCGTGAACTATTGACTCTAGAACGGGTGGGGCCTCAGGTCAAGGTTTGACTGGCCGCGATAGCCGTTCGTGCAGGGCCTTTACGGACTTGAGGATGGGCTGGAGGTCGGAGCTGGTGCGGAGGAGCCTCGGGATGGTGGGCTTGGGCTTCTGGGCCGGAGCTGCGGGGAGTTCGTCAGAATCGAGACCGAGATCGAGGCGCTGGACGAGGTGGCCGTGAGCCAGCAGCTCGGCGCAGTCGGCCACGGTGAGCCCCTCGGCCAGCCAGCCCTTGATGCGCTTCAGGCGCGGCAGCTCGTCCACATGGTAGTAACGGAGATTGCCCTTGCTGCGCCGGGGCTTGATGTCGGGGATGACCTCTTCCCAGTAGCGGAGGTCTTTGGGCCCGACGCCGATGAGCTGAGCTGCCTCTCCGATCTTGAACCACTTCTTGTCACTCACGGCCCGCCTCCGACCGTCGTGATTCGCTCCCTGTGGGGGCCCCGCTTCGCAGGCTCCCCCGGAGCCTGCTCCGCGACCCACATGGTCGCGAGATCTTGAACCACTTCTTGTCCGCCATCGGAGTCCCGCCTAGCTCTCCCTGGGCTCGATGCCCAGGGCCTTGAGGCGCTTGTAGAGGTTGGAGCGGTCCACGCCCACGCGCTCGGCCACGCGGGTCATGTTGCCGTTCTGCAGGCGCATCTCCCGCTGGAGGTACTGGGCCTCGAACCAGTCGCGGGCCTCCTTGAGGCTGGAGAACTCGGGGAAGGAGAAGGGATCCTGGTCACCCAGGTGACGGGCGGCCAGGGCGCCCAGGTCGCGGGGGCCGATCTCGGCGCCGCGGCCCAGGATGACGGCCCGCTCCATGAGGTTCTTCAGCTCGCGCACATTGCCGGGCCAGTCGTGGCGCAGCAGGGTGTCCTTCGCTTCGGGGCCCAGGTGCTTGGGCGGGCGGCCGTACTGGCGGCCGATGCGGCTGATGAAGGCTTCCGCGAGGGGCAGGATGTCCTCGGGCCGCTCGCGCAAGGGCGGGATGCGCAGGGGCACCACGGCGAGCCGGAAGTAGAGATCCTCGCGGAACCGGCCCTTGGTGATCTCGCCGGCCAGGTCCTTGTTGGTGGCGGCGATGACGCGCACGTCCACGCCCACGGTTCCGCCTCCACCCACGGGTTCCACGCGGCCCTCCTGGAGGGCGCGCAGCACCTTGGCCTGGGTCTTGAGCGACATGTCGCCCACTTCGTCGAGGAAGAGGGTGCCCCCGTCCGCCTCGCGGAACTTGCCCTTCTGGTCCCGCACGGCACCGGTGAAGGCGCCCCTCTGGTGGCCGAACAGCTCGCTCTCGATGAGCTCTTCGGGGATGGCGGCGCAGTTCACCTCGATGAAGGGTGCGTCCTTCCGGGGGCTCTGAAGGTGGAGGAGCCGCGCCACTTCCTCCTTGCCGCTGCCGTTCTCGCCCGTGAGCAGCACGCGGCCTTCCGTGGGCGCCACCAGGGCCACGTCGGCCATAAGCCGCTTCATGGCGGGGCTGTCCGCCAGGAAGAAGCGGCCGCCCTCGACCTCCGCGTGGAGCCGCTGGTTCTCGCGCTCCAGCTTGGACTGGCGCAGGGCGTTGCCCGTCACCAGCAGCAGGCGGTCCAGGTCGATGGGCTTCTCGAGGAAGTCGAAGGCGCCGAGCTTGGTGGCCTGGAGGGCCGTATCGATGCTGGCGTGCCCGGAGATCATCACCACGGGCAGGTCCGGCCGCACCTGCTTGGCCTGTTTCAGGGTCTCCAGGCCGTCCTGGCCCGGCAGCCAGACATCGAGCAGCATGAGCTGGATGCCCTCGCCATCGGGGTTGTGGAGCAGGTCGATGGCCTGCTCGCCCCGCTCGGCCTTCACGACGTGGTAGCCCTCATCCTTGAGGGCTTCGCCCAGGGACCGCCGGATGCCCGGCTCGTCATCCACCAGGAGGATGGTCGTGGGGACGCTCATGGTTCCATGCTGGGGGCGGGACAAGCCTTTGTCCAGCAGGGGGTTGGCTAGAATTCCGCCAGCGCCTTCTCCGTTTCCGGCAAGAGGGTGCCGGCCAGTTCCCCGGCGGCCTGATAGTACGGGTGGGCCTGCACTTGGGGGAGCTGCTCGGTCACCAGCGCCACGAAGGGGCGCAGGTGCTCCTGGAGCAGGCGCTGGGCCAGTTCCACGAACCGGGTTCGCTCCGCCAAGTCACCTTCGATGATCTGGCCCAAGAGGTAGCTCAGGCAGGCGAGCTCCAGCCCCAGGTGGTCGGGCGGGATACCCAGGTCCTCCTGGATGGAGATATCGGCCTCGTCATAGATGGCCTTGAGGGGCTCCAGCACCTCGGGGGCCATGTGGTGGCCCCGGGCCTGGACGGATTCGAACAGGTGAATCGTGTCCGTGTCCTTGGCGTGGAGGAAGAGCCGGGCGTACTCCACGGGCTGGTCCTGGGCCGGGAGGGCGTGTGCCACCATCCGGGCCAGGGGGGACGCCAGGGAGGGGCCGGGGCCGCTGTCCAGCAGCTGCTCCAGCCCCTCCTTGAGGTCGGCGTCGGGCTCCAGGAAGGTTTCGGCGAGGATCTGGGCGAGGTCCGCCAGGAGCGCGAGTGGCATGTGGGCTTCCTTAATGCAGCATCCCCATCTGGTGGAAGCTGCTCACCTGGCCAGCGTAGACGAAGATGTAGCGGAGCAGGAAGCCGCCGATCAGGACCAGGCCCGCGGCGGTGAGGGCCAGGTTGCGGCTGCCGTGGAACTCATGTCCCTTGAAGATGTTGGGGGCGAGCTCGTAGACCTCGATGGCCAGCGGCACCAGGAGGCCCATGACGAGGAAGGGGCCCCAGAAGACGAAGGTGTAGGGGCCGCCCAGGATCAGGCTCAGAGCCTGCTTCACCGCCAGGGAGGACAGCTGGCCGTGGATCAGGTAGGGCAGGATGATGAACAGCTCCAGCGAGATGAACACCACGTCCAGGGTGACGAGGAACTTGATCTCGTGCTTTTCCGCGGGGGACTTCTTGTTCAGGACCATGGCCAGCATGAGGGCCGCGGCCCCACTGGAGAGGGCGGAGAACAGGAACATCTGGGCCACCAGGTTGGTGTTCCAGAAGGGCCGCGCGGAGACGGCGCCCAGCAGCACGCCGGTGTAGATGCCCACCCCGATGGAGAAGGGGAAGCCCACCATGGCGATCCTCCCGCGCCAGGCCGAGATGTCCACGTTCAGGCGGTGGACCTGCTTCCAGGTGGCGGGGATCTTGCCGAAGAGCCATGCGCGCTCCTCCGCCGTCAACCAGGCGAAGAGGTAGAGGAAAGCAATGACCGTGAAGATCGTGAGGAGGTAGGATCCAATGGACATGGGACTCTCCCACCGGAAGTGGATGAACAGCTTGTAGAAGCGGTACCAGTTCCCCAGGTCGAGGATGAGCAGGCCGGAGCCGATGGCCACGGGCCAGGGCGCCAGGAAGGCGCCCGTGCGGGCCACGCGGGCGTAGACCGGCTTGTCGTCGACGGTCATATAGTCCGCGAGGCCGGCGGCGAAGAAGAGCCCGGCGGAAAGCCCGCCCAGGAAGAGGTAGACGACGATGAGGAGGCCCCAATTGAACTCGTGCATGGCTGGCTCCTAAAGCAGGTAATAGAGTTGGGGGCCGTTGCCCGTCTGAGGTTCCTTCACGCGGTAGCGCCGCGTGGCGAGCAGCTCGTGGATCCGGCTGGAGGGATCCTCCAGGTCGCCGAAGACGCGCACCTTGGAGGGGCAGGTCTCCACGCAGGCCGGGATATCGCCCTTGTCCACCCGGTGGCTGCACAGGGTGCACTTGTCCACCACGCCCTGTTCTTCGTTGAAGTAGCGGGCGTCGTAGGGGCAGGCGACCATGCAGTAGCGGCAGCCGATGCATTCGTCGTAGTTGACGAGGACGATGCCGTCCTTGCGCTGCCACGAGGCGCCCGTGGGGCACACGCGGACGCAGGAGGGCTCCGCGCAGTGGTGGCACTGTTCCGGCTCGAAGTTGATGCTGAGCTTGGGGTATTCGCCTTTCCGCTCCTCGTTGATCCGGTTCCGGAAGTTCCCCACGGGAACCCGGTTCTCCGCCTTGCAGGCGACGACACAGGCCTTGCAGTTAATGCATTTCCTGGAGTCGATGACGAGGGCGTAGCGCTTCTTCTTGATGGCCATGGTCCACCCTCCTCAGGCGTTCGCGACTTTGACGAAGGTTTCGTGGAAGGCGGCGTTGCCGGACACCTTGTCCCAGGCCGTCTCGAGGATCACCGCGTCACTGGCGCCCACGTTGTAGACCAGGCTCTGCATCTTCGATTTCTTTCCGAACCCGTGAAGCATGAACACGCAATCGGGCCGGATCTCCTCCGTGACGCGGGCTTTGAGCTTCACGCTGCCCACGCTGCTGCTGACGCTCACGTAGGCGCCGTCCCGGATGCCCATCCGTTCCGCGGGCTTGGGGTTGATCCAGAGGTCGTTCTCTTTCATGAACTCGTGCAGCCAGACGTTGTTCGACTGGTTGGCGTGGGTGAAGTAGCCCACGCGGCCGAGGATCAGGCGGAACCGGTCACCGGGCGGCTGCACTGGCGCCGCGTAGACCGGCAGCGGGTCGTAGCCGGCCTCCTGCAAGCGCTCGGAGAAGATCTCGATCTTGCCGGTCTTGGTGACGAAGCGGTGGTCGGGAGTCAGCGTCTTGCCATAGCTGGGCTGGCCGCTGGCGGCCCAGACACCGTGCTTCTTCATGTGCTCGGCGGCCATGGGGATGGGCAGGTCCTTGAACTCTGCCTCGACCCACTGCTCGATGGTGTAGTCGAAGTAGTCGCCGAGGCCCAGGCGCTTGGCCAGGCCCTGGACGATCTCCAGGTTCGGCTTCGTGTCGTGGATGGGCTTCACCACCTGCTGGCGGTAGACCACGGCGGGCCAGATGCCGGGCATCACTTCCACGGGATCCGTGCGCTCCAGGTAGGCGCTCTCGGGGAAGACCACGTCCGCATACCAGGCCATGTCGCTCATCTGCACGTCGATGACGCCGATGAAGTCCATCTGCTCGATCATCTTCAGCGTCTTGGCCTGGTCGGGCAGGGAGTTCATGGGGTCCTGCTTGTAGACCATCCAGGCCTTGACGGGGTAGGGCTTCCCGCTGAGCACGTTCTCGCGCAGCTTCAGGTAGACGCCGTCGCCGGCGGCAGCCAGGGGGAAGGCCGTCTTGATCTCATCCACCCGGGGGGCCTTGGGCTCGTCCCAGGGCATGAACAGGAACTCGCCCTTGGGGAGCTTGGCGTTGGGCACCATGCCGCCCATCTGGTCCCAGTTGCCCACGATGGCGTTGAGGATGGCCTGGGCGCGGCGCATCTGGAAGTCGTTCTGGTACCAGGAGGACCGGCGGCCGGCGTAGTAGAGGGCCCGGGCGCCGGCATCGGCGAACTCGCGGGCGATGCGGACGATGTCCTTGGCCGGGATCTCGGTCTCCTTCTCGGCCCACTCCGGTGTGTACTGCTTCACGTGCTCGGCCAGCTGCTCGAAGCCCGTGGTGTAGGTGGCGACGAAGTCCTTGCTGTGGCGGTTCTCCGCGATGATCACGTGGATCATGGCCAGGATGAACGCCAGGTCGGTGCCGGGCTTGATGGGGTACCACTCGTCGGCCTTGGCGGCGGTGACGGTAAAGCGGGGATCGAGGTAGACCAGCTTGGCCTTGCGCTCCATCACGCCGCCGATGAGATCCATAGTGTCGGGCGTGATGATGCTCTCGAAGCGGTTCGCGCCGGACATGATGACGAACTTGCTGTTCAGCAGATCGAAGCTCGGCACGGTGCCGAACGTGGCGCTGTAGGCCAGGTTGACCGAGGCCAGGCACAGAGTCGGATGGCGCACGAGGTTGGGCGACCCGAAGGCCAGGCCCAGGTTCTTAAAGAAGACTTCTTGGAAGCCCTCGGTGGAGGACCAGAGTGAGGCCTCGGGGCCGTACTTGCCCTTCACTTCGGACAGCTTCTTGGCGGCGAAGTCGAAGGCTTCGTCCCAGCTCACGGGCTTCCACTTGCCCTCGCCCCGGGCCCCCATGCGGATCATGGGCTGCTTGAGGCGGTCGGGATCGTAGACCTGCTTGATGGCCGCGTTGCCGCGGGCGCACAGCATGTCACGGGACTTCGGGTTCTCGGGGTTGGGGTTCAGCTTCCTGACGAAGCCGCCCTCGACCACGGCGATGGCGGAGCACTTGTTCGGACACAACTCGCAGGTCGTCGGGATCTCCTTCGTTTCTGCGGCGGAGCTGCGCCCCTTCTTGAAGTATCTGAGGCAGCCCACCTGTGTGGCGGCCACGGCCCCGGCGGTGGCGCCCGCGCTTTTCAGGAACAGCCGGCGATCCATGCGAATCGTTCCCATCTTGGTCTCCCTGGTGATGCGAGGATGGGCCGGAGGGTCGCCCCTCCGGCCCGGTGGTTCAAGCGGCTAGAACTTCACTTCGATCGAGGCGTAGGTCGTCTTCACCGTGGCGGGGAAGCCGTACTGCAGCATCGGGTTCTTGCTCAGGTCGTAGGCGTCCTCCCAGCTCTGGCCAGGCATGGCGGGGCCGGGGGAGATGTGCCAGCCGCTGAAGGCGTGGGTGTACTTGTAGTCCAGGTAGCCCAGGCGGAAGGCGGCGTTCTTGGCGAACTGCCAGTGGATGTAACCCTCCCACACGTCGCCACGGGTGCCGAGCTTCTCGGTGGCCTCGCCCGTGGCGGGGCTGTACGTCCACCACCGCGGGGACCCGTGATTGAACTCGACGCCGAACCCGATCTTTTCGGTGGGATCCCAGCGCATGCCCACGTAGTAGGCGCTGGCCGTTTCGCTCTTGGTCGCATCGCCTAGCAGGCCGCCGAAGCCGGCGAGCTGCGTGGTCTGGCCGCCCATGGCTGCGGGCATGGTCCAATAGGCGCCGTACTGGCTCATCTTCCCGTTGGGAAGGCTCTTGATGTGGCCGTAGCTGGCGAAGTAGGTGAAGGTGTCACCCACCTTGTGCTTCCAGGTGGCGGTCCACTGGTCGATATCGCCCAGGTTGTTGGTGGCGGTGACGTACTGGATGGCGGGCATGGCGCCCATGCCGGGCATGGCGGGCACGGGGAAGTTGTTGGTGCTGCCGAAGGGGATGTCCGTGAGGTTGCCCATCCGGTTGTAGCCGATGTAGAGGTTGGCGCTCTGGACGCTTTCCCCGAGCTGGAAGAGCAGGGGCATGTCGAACATGGCGCCCAGCACGGTGCTGTCCTTGAGGGGCCCGATGCTGTTCACCTGCAGCGTGGCTGCGGCGGCGTTGGGGCCCTGGGCCGTCCAGTTCACGTTGGTGAAGTTGAAGCCCACGGGAGCTGCGGTGGACTTGATGCTGCCGCCGCCGCCGAAGCCGGACTCATAGCCCACGCCGTAGCAGATGCCGAGCAGCGTGCCTTCGGGCAGGCCGATCTTGTCGAGCTGGAACTTGAAGCCGATGCCGTCCACCAGGGCGTTCACCGCGAGGGCCTGCGGGGTGGCCTGGCGCTCGGTGCCGTCCTTCACCTCGAACGGAGGGCCATCGGAGGTGTTCTGGCGGCCGATGGACAGGATGCCCACGGGGAAGTCATAGACGAGGCTGGCGCGCTCGACGCGGAGCACGTCGGTACCAGGTACCTTGGCGCTGTTGAAGGAGTTGGCCACCGTGTTGGGGGAGCCGTTGAAGGTGGGCACATCCGCGCCGCCGTGGACCTTGTACATCGTCAGGCGGCCCATGATCTTGGCGTGCTCATTGATGGTGATACCCATCTTGAGGCGCAGGCGGGTGGACCACTGGACGGAGTTGGTCCAATCCTGGGCGGGGACGTTCTGCGTGAGGGCCATGAAGGGGTACGGGTAGCCCGGGGGCAGCGAGCCGGCGGGGGCACCGGCGCTCTGGGCGAAGCCCATGAACTGCTGGTAGGGCCTGAAGTGCCACTCGTTGCTTTCGAAGCGGGTGCGGAGGTCCCCGCCCCACTGGATGTTGTCGCCGGCGACTTTGGTCTCGACCTTGACGAGGCGCGTGTCGACTTCCTGCGCAGCGGCGGCCTTCTCTTCCACGGCCTTCAGCTGGACTTTCAGCTGCTCGATCTGCTTCTGCAGATCCTGGTTGGATTGGGCGCTAAGGGCCACGGGCGCCAGCATGGCGACGAGGGTGAGCGCGATTCGGGAGTTCATGGTGTGAGTCTCCGGGGTGGGGGGTTAGGGGCAGGGGGTGGAGGAAAGTGGAACGGAGATCAGCCGCCGCAGGTCTCAGGCTGCGGGGAGTCGGAGGCGTGGTTCACCAGGAAGGTCTGGACGTCCTTGACCTGCTCGGGCTTCACGATGGAATCCAGTTTTTCGGCGCCCTTCTTGTGCTTGCCGGCGGCGAAATAGGCCTTCCACTGGGCCTGGGTCTTGGAGAGGGGCGTGACCTCCTTGGCACTGCCACCTGCGGAGTGGCAGGACTTGCAGCTCTTCTTGAAGAAGAACTTGCCCTTGGTGTCACTGCCGCCCTGGGCGGCCAGCGATGCCGAGAGCGTGGCGATCACGGCGAAAAGTTTCAGGGAGTTCCGCATGAAGCACATCCTTTCTAGGTGGGGTGGAGAGGGATGGCGCCCGGCTGGGCAGGCCGAAGGCACCGGATCCCGGGGATCCTGTGGGAGCTTGCTACGGGCGCATTACGGGCGCCGCTGAATAGAGGATGAACTGGTGGATAACAGGGTCAAGTCGTTCGTGACCATGGTCACTAATAATTAAATAACCACTAAGTAATTTGATTCAAAACCCTCGATTGGCATGGATCTGTAACCTTCGTCGTGGGGCCGGAAAGGGCTGTTATCGTGGGGGCTCGCGAGGCTGCCCATGGATTCATCCCACCCCCTTCCCACGCCCGAGCAGGATGCCGCCGTGACGCCGGTGATGGGTCCCTCGCTGAAGCGGCAGGTGCTGGTCTGCACCTCGAAGAGCTGCACGGCCAACGGGTCCGAGGCCGTGCTGGAGGCTTTCAAGGCCCACCTGATCGACGAGAACCTGCTCTTCTACAAGGGCAACCGGGAGGGCGAGGTGCAGTGCATCCACTGCGGCTCCGTGGGCTTCTGCGCCATCGGGCCCGCGGTGCTGGTGTACCCGGACGGCATCTGGTACGCCCACGTCACGCCCGCCGACGTGCCCGAGATCATCGAGAGCCACCTCAAGGGCGGCGTGCCGGTGGAACGGCTGGTGCGGAAGCGGCTGGGCTGACTTCCGGTTTTTCCGGATGAACCTAAGACTCTTCCTCGAACGCGCGCCGCTCCTCCGGCGTGTCCACGTCCACCCACTCGGGTCCGTCGCAGGGCAGGACGAGGTGGGGCAGGGACTCGGCCAGGGCCGTGAGCGACCGTGGCGTGGCGGTGGCGATGGCGGGCCGGAGAGCCGCGGAAAGCCAGCCGCCGAGGGGCTGGAGGCGGCCCCCATGCTGCGCCACGACCCAGTGGAGGGCCTGGGGGTCGACGGCTTCGGCCCGATGGGCCCAGCCTTCGAGGCTCGCGGGCGTCCACCGCACCTGGTCGCAGGCCACCACCCACCAGCGGCGCGCGGCGGGCGCCCCCAGCGCGGCCCAGGCCCGGAGCGCCTTCGCGGGACCTTCACGGGCATCCTTGATCACGCAGAGGTCCGGGCGGTCCGGCAACGGATCCCCCAGCACCTGGATGGGGCCTCCCGGGAACACGGTCTCGAAGACCTGGACGAGGCGGCCGCCCCAGGAACCGCCCGCCGGGTGCGCCAAGGCGTGCTTGGCCGCTCCCATCCTGCGGCTCTGGCCGCCGCTCAACAGCAGCATGCCGGTGGGGCCGGAATTCACCCGCCCACCTGCCACATGCCGCTGGCCAGATCCGGGTTCTGACCGCGCCGCATGGGATGGCAGTCCAGCTTCTCGGTGAGGGCCTGGCGTACGAGCCGGGCCAGATCCTCATGGGTGGCGTGGTTCCGCAGGGGTTCCAGCAGGTCCACGGGCTTGTTGCCGAAGAGGCAGGCCTTCAGTTCACCGCGGCTGGTGAGCCGCACGCGGTTGCAGCGGTCGCAGAAATCGGCGCTGAGGGTGGAGATGACGCCCACTTTGCCTTCGCTGCCGGGCAGGCGGAAGATCCGCGCAGGGCCTTCCTCGAGGCCGACCACGGGCTCCTCCTCCAGCGAGGTGCCGAGGCCTTCCTGGACGGTGGCAAGGATCTCGCTGGCGGGCATGAACTGGTCCTTCCCCCAGCCGTTGCCCTGGTAGGGCATGAACTCGATGAAGCGGACCTGGATGCCCTCGCTCTGGGCCAGCCGGGCCAGAGGGAGGATCTGCTCCTCGTTCCAGCCGCGCAGCACCACGGCGTTCAGCTTGGTCTTGAGGCCGGCGGCGCGGGCGGCTTCGATCCCGGCCAGCACCCGGGAGAGCCCATCCTTGCGCGTGAGGCGCTCGAAGGCTCCGCGTTCCGCGGCGTCCAGGCTCACGTTCACGCCGCACAGGCCCGCGTCGCGCAGACCCCGGGCGCGGCGGGCCAGGTGGAAGCCGTTGGTGGTGAGGTGCACGCGCCCCTCCACCTCGGGGCTGATGCCGGCCACGATGGTCTCCAGGTCACGGCGCATCAGGGGCTCGCCGCCGGTGAGCCGCACCTTCCGGATGCCCAAGCTGGTGAAGACCTGGACGGCCTGCACCACCTCGTTGCGGCTCATGGCCGGTGGCTCCGCACGCTCCAGGGCCCCGGTCCGCGGCTTGCAGTACACGCAGGCGAGGTTGCACTGCTCCGTCACGGAGACCCGCAGGTAGGTGATGTTCCGCCCGAGCCCGTCCTTGAGGCCATCCTTCAGCCTCAGCATGCGGGGCGGCTGATTGTTGCTGGGCATGGGAAAAGAGGAGGGCACGGAATCTCCGGGTCCACCCAGGATGCGCGGAAAGGTCTGGATCTGCCCGGGGATTATGCCCTTGGTCACAGAGGGGGTCAGGGGTCCTGCAGGGGGAGCTCCACCGTGAACCGGGTGCCCCGCCCGGGTTCGCTGTCGATCTTCAGTTCCCCCCGATGGGCGTCGATGATGCTCTGGCAGATGGAGAGTCCCAGGCCCCATCCCTGGGCCGCGTCACCGGCCTGGGTCTGGCGGAAGGGCAGCAGCAGTTCCTGGATTTTGGAGGCGTCCAGCCCTCGTCCCGTATCCCAGACTTCCAGGCGCCAGAGCTTGGCGGCCCGGTCCACAGAGGACGTGATGCCGACCTGGCCGCCAGAGGGTGTGAACTTCAGGGCATTCTCGAAGAGGTTGAGCATGACCTGGTGGAGGGTGGCCGCATCTGCTTGGATATGCGCCCGCTCGGCCTCCACGGAGACCTCCAGGTGGAAGGCGAGCCCTTTGGCCCCGGCCTTGAAACGCAGCACGTCCTCGAAGCCCTCCGTGACTTCGGCCGGAACGGTGGGTACCAGCTTGAGACTCTGGAGCAGCGCTTCGGAACGGCTCTGGTCCAGCAGGTTCCGCACGAGGGTCTCGATGCGGTTCGCCTCCCGCTCCATCACGTCGAGAAGTTTGATGCTGGCGCTGGGCACCAGTTCGCGCAGCCGGTCGAGGGTGAGGAGGATGGTGGTGAGAGGGGAACGGAGATCATGGGTGACCATGTCGAGCAGCCTCAGCCGGCTTTCGAGGCTGCGCTTGATCTGCTCATGGGCATGCTCCAGGGCGCGGTTCTGCCGGTCGAGCATGAGGGTCCGGCTTTCGATGGTTTCTTCGAGCTCGCGGGAGCGGAGGGCGAGGCTGTGCCCCCGCCACCAGAGCGCCCAGGCGAGCAGCCCGGCCAGCGCCAGCCCGAACAGGCTCCGCACCAGCCAGCGCTCGTGCCAGGCCGGATTGACCTCGATGGAAACGGGCGCCGCCTCGGCCCAGACCACACCATCGCTGGAAGCGCGCAGGCGGAACTCGTAGCGGCCGGCCCTGAGATTCCGGTACTGGAGCGTGAGCCCCTGGCTCACGGGCCGCCAGCCATCGTCCACGCCCTGGAGATAGGCCTGGTAGTGGAGCTGGGAGGGAACCAGGGGATCCCCCGTGTCGAAGCTGAGGTCGAGGAAATCGGGGCGCGGAGGGACTTTCGCCTCCGTGGGGAGAGCCTCGGAACCATTGGGCCAGCGCACATCGAGGAGGACCGGCGGGCGCAGCGGCGTGTTGTGGAATCTCTGGGCGTCCTGGAGGATGGAGACGCCGCCGATCATGCCGATCCAGAGGCGCCCTTTGGAATCCAGCAGGAAGCCATCGTGGTTGGTCTCCTCCGAGATCAGGCCCTGGCTGCGGCTCAGGTGGTGGAGGTTCCTGCCCTCCAGCAGGGTCACGCCCTTGTTGTGGCCGAAGGCCATGCGCCCGCCTCCGACATCCGCGATGAAATTGATCGCCTCGTCCGGCAGGCCGTCGTTGAGCCCGAAGGTGGCCCACTGGCCATCCCGCCACAGGTGCAGGCCCTTCATGGTCCCGATCCAGAGCCGCCCCCGGCCATCGATGGCCATGGCGGTCACGGTGGAGGTGGCGAAAGGCGCATCCGGGTAGGCCCGCTGGAGTTTGCCGTTGACCAGTTCCCAGAGGCCGTACCCGGTGGCCAGCAGGAGGCGGCCCTCGTGGCGCAGGATGTTCGAGACGGTCTCGTTGCCCGCCTCGGGAGGCAGGCGGTGGTGAGCCAGGAGGCGTCCCCGGGCGTCGAGTTCGAACAGGCCCTGATCGGTGCCCGCCAGGAGGCCTGTTCCATTGCGGACCAGGGTCAGCACCGCGGCCTTCGACATCTGGGGAGGGCCCGCCGGGGCAACGTGATCATGGTTCCAGCGGGCAAGCCCGCGGTCCGTGCCCACCCAGACCCCACCCGTTCCGTCCGCCAGCATGCCCCAGGTCTCGGTGGCGGGCAGCCCCTCGCGCTGGGTCCAGTGGCCGATGATGTTCCGGCCCTCTTCCACCAGGTAGATCCCGGTGCTGGCGGCCAGCAGATACCGCTCGGGGGTCAGTTCGAAGATGCCCGATACCGCGGCGAGGTCCCTTCCCCGGCTTACGTTGGAACTGTCCAGGGTCAGGAGTGCCGGCAGGGCCTGGGCCGCGAGTCCGTCGCCATCGGACCCGACCCAGAGCACACCCCGGCGATCGCGCATGGCAGTGAAGATCCGGTCGCGCGGAAGCCCGGTTTCGGCGGTGAGAACCCTCGTGCGCCCGTCGGCTTCCCGCACCAGGACTCCGTCGCCGCCCAGGGAGATCTGGAATCCCTCGCCCTGAGGGTTGAACCGGAGGCTGACCATGCGGGGAATTCGGGGGAGCCCGGCCAGGGGCTCGTTCACCCACCTTCCCCGGTCCATGCGGAGCAGAGCCGCGTCAAGCAGCAGCCAGGCCTGCCCGCGGGGGTCGATCTGGAGGTCACGGGCACGGCCACCCGGATGCCTGGTGGACAGGGAGTACAGGCGGAGGCCCTGCGAGTCCCAGCGGGCCACGACGTTGTTCCGCCCCAGGATCCACACACCCTTGGCGTGATCCCTGGCCAGGCTCCGGATCGCCCCCCCGGGCCACGGCGCGGGCAGTTCGACCGGGCTGAACCGCCCTTCCTGCAGCCGGAACAGACCCCGGCGATTGCCCACCAGCACGCGATCCTGCTCATCCAGCCCGAGGGCCCGGCCCTCGAAGGCCTCCGCATCCTGATCGAGGCGATAGTTGATGACCGTCTCGCCGCGGATCTCGGAAACTCCCTCCTGGCTGCCCACCCAGATGCTGCCGGAGGGCCCTTCCAGGAGCGCATGGATGAAGAGGGCCTTGAGCCCCTGGGGACCTGCAAACGTCCGGAACCCCGAGGCCCCCAGGCGGGCGACGCCGCCGGTGTTGGTGCCCACCCAGAGGAAGCCGTGCTGGTCCTCGAGCAGGGTCGTCACCTGGCTCTGGGGCAGGCCATCCCTTAGTCCGAACCGCCGGAACGCGGGCTGTTGTCCCGCCAGGGGTGGGAGGACGCTGACGAGGCCCAACCAGAGCCAGGCGAGCAGGGGGCAGAGTGAACGCATAGAAAGGAAGATCCGTCGTTTGCAGAATCATCGGCGCGGGGGGCGCTTACCGTGATCCTTGGGAGGCATGGGACTATGAAAGCATGCTTGTGGACGCGCACTGCCATCTCACGGGGACCTATCTGGCCGAGGATCAGGTGGAGGCCACCCTCGCCCGGGCCCGCGCCGAGGGCGTGACTGGATTTATCGCTGTTGGCACTGATCTTGAAGATTCCCGCACGGTCCTCGGTCTGGCGCGGCGTCTTCCAGGGGTCCAGGCCAGTCTGGGAGTGCACCCCCACGAGGCCAAGACCTGGACGCAGGATACGGAGGCCGCCCTGGCGGCCCTGGCGGCGGACCCTGCGGTGCGCTTCGTGGGCGAGACGGGTCTGGACTGGCACTACGACCTGAGCCCGCGGGACGAACAGGAGGCAGTCTTCCGGGCCCAGATCCGCCTGGCGAAGACCCTGGGCAAGCCCCTCATGATCCACACCCGATCCGCTCCGGAGGCCACTCTGAGGATCCTGGAGGAAGAGGGCGCCGAGGCCGTCCGGGGCATCATCCATTGTTTCAGCGAAGATCGGCCCTTCGCGGCGAGGGCCCTGGATCTGGGCTTCTACTTGAGCTTCTCCGGCATCGCCACCTTCAAGAAGGCCGAGGCGGTGCGGGACGTGGCGACCTGGGCCCCGGCGGACCGCATCCTGGTGGAGACCGACGCGCCCTTCCTGGCGCCGGTGCCCTACCGGGGCAAGCCGAACGAACCGGGCTATGTGCGGTTCACCGCTGATGCCGTGGCCGGGCTGCGGGGGATCTCCTCCCTGCAACTGGCTGAACTGACCACCCGTAATCTGGAGGCCCTGTGCGGCTGGGCGCCCTCTTCCTGACCGGCGCGGCACTGGCCGCCGCCCCCCCACCGTCGGTTCCCCCCTCGACTCAGGGGTCCGCTGCCCAGGGCCACCAGCCCCTGCCCTGGGAGCGGACGTCCCCCCTCGCCTGGCAGGCGGAACCCTGGGTTCCCCCGGCGGCGGCACCTGGGCTCCCTGTGGCCTCCCAGGGGGCCATGACCGTCCTCCTGACCGGGGATGGCACCCTGCGGATCAGCGATGCCCGGGGCCTGATCCTTCTGCTGGCCGGCCTGCCGGGGCGGCCCCTGCGGGCCTGGCGGGATGGCGGCGTGCTCCTGGAGACCGCCTGGGGCACGTGGGGTTTCCCGTCGGATTCCTCACTGGCCCAGGGCCTGGGGGGGCTCCACTGGGGCGCGGATGATTTCAGGCCGTTCCTCCGGGGCCTGCTCTGGGTGCTGGAAGATGGCGAAGGCTTCCTGACCGTGGTGCATCCCGCCACGGGCCGGGTGATCCACCTGCCCCTGCCACCGGGCCGCGACCTGCGGATCCGGTTCCTCCCGGACCGGCTCGAAGTGGCTGCCGGGGACGTGGAACAGGGCGCTCCGCGCCAGTGGTCCATCCCCTGGATGGGCCTGCTGCCCCGCCTGGCGGCCCTGGGCCCCCGCCCGGATCCCCCGAAAGTAGGCACCGCCCTGGCGCCCTTCCCCAAGGATTGAACCCAACCTCTGAAGGTCCAGGGTGGTCTTTTGGCATGACCCTGGCTGTCTACCCTACCGGAACCGACCCTATGGGCACCGGCATCCAATCCAGCGGAGGCCCCCATGAACGTGTCCTTCACCCATTCCCGTTTCGCCGCGGCGCTGCTGCTCCCCGCAGCCCTCGTGAGCGCCGCCCCCCAGGCTCCGGCTCCCGCGAATGATGAGACCTACCAGGGCGAGGCACCGGAGCGCTACGCCATGGTGCGGGCCCTGGAGGGGGACGTCCGCATCCGCAAGGGTGACCTGGACGAGACCCTGAGCCGCGGCACCCCCATCGCCGAGGGCGATGTCGTGGAAAGCCGCGGTCGTGGCGTTCTGCAACTGGGTGACGGCACCCGCATCGCTTTCGGCGGCGCCACCCGCTTCACCGTGGCGGCCCTCTTCACCGACCGGAAGGGCGAGAAGCAGGTTCTGCTGCGCCTGGACTACGGCCGGCTGCGCGTGCTGCTGGGCGGGCAGTCCGATGCCCGGTTCCGGGTAGATACCCCTTCGGGCACGGCCACCTGCTTCGATAAGGGCTCCTTCACCGTGGAGGCCGAGCGCGACAAGATGGTGCGGCTCAAGGTCCACACCGGCCGGGTGGCCTTCGCCAATGAGCGGGACGAGGCCCGCATCGTCGCCGGCGAGCGCCTGACGGTCTACAGCCCCCAGGATGGCCTGGACCGCGTGCGCGGCTTCAACACTTACGACGGCGACGACTTTGACCGCTGGAGCGACCGGGCCCTGGTGATCCGGCGCGGCGAGAGCTGGGACCGGGTGCCTTCTGAAATCCGCTACTACGCCGACGACCTGGACGGCCATGGACGCTGGGTCGAGTCTTCGGAATTCGGCTGGGTCTGGCAGCCCAACGGCGTGGCCGAGGACTGGCGCCCCTACTACCAGGGCCGCTGGGCGCCCTATTCCGGTGGCATGACCTGGGTCTCCGACGAGCCCTGGGCCTACGTGGCCTACCACCACGGCCGCTGGCACTGGAGCCTTGGGGTGGGCTGGTTCTGGATCCCCGGCATCAACTACAGCCCCGCCTGGGTGGCCTGGAACTACACCCCCGGCTATTACGGCTGGGCGCCGCTCGGCTACTACAACACGCCCTGCCACTGGGGCTACGGCGCCTGGGGCGGCGGCTACGCCTGGAACGTGGTGTCCGTGAACTACATCAACGTGGTGAACATCCGCACGCGCATCTATTCCGACGCCAACGTCATCCGCAGCTTCAACGGCGCTACCGGCAGCACCACCTGGACGGGCGGCGACCGCGACCTGCGGGCGCCGTGGCAGCGGTCCCCCCTGGTCGTCTCCCACACCGAGTTCCGCAACCCGGGCCAGATGCAGACGGCCTTCCAGCGCGACGTGAACCGCCAGCGCCTGGCGACCTACGAGCGTCAGGCCCAGGCCGACACGGGCCGGACCATCATCCGCCGCGAGGTTTCCCCCGCCGCCGGCCCCACCCGCGTGCCCTTCGAGGACCGCGGCCGGCGGGCCCAGGGGGAGGACCGCCCCGTCACGCCTCCCGCCTCGCCCCGCGAGCGGGGCTTCGAGGACCGGCAGCGGGACCGTACCCGCGAACTGCCCTCGCTCCAGGATCGCCGGGTCGAGCCAGCTCCTGGCGCCCGCAGCACCGAACCCCGCGGACGGGCCGAGGACCGGCGCCCCGATCCCGCGCCGAGGGAACGTCCCATGGAAGCCCGGCCCCGGATGGATGAGCGGCGCCAGGATCCCGCGCCCCGGGAGCGGAGCTATGAGTCACGCCCTTCCCAGGAACGCCGCTACGAACCCGCTCCCCGGGAACGCAGCGTGGAGCCGAGGCCGCGGATTGAACGGGAAGAGCGCCGCTCTGACCCTACCCCTCGGCCCGCGGAGCGGGAGTCCCGTCCCGCGCAGCGGGCCGACCCGCCCCGCGAGGAACGCCGCGAAGCAGCTCCCGAATCCCGTCCGGCGCCCGCCGAGTCCCGTCCCGCTCCGGCGCCCTCCCGGCCGTCCGGCGGTGAAGGGCGCGGCGAGAACCGAGGCGGTGGCCGCGAGATCCGGCGCTGAATCAACTCGCCATATGAATGCAGAATGGGCCCCGACGGGGCCCATTCTGTTATCGCCGCCGCACAGCGGCGGCGCCTGGGTCAGATCACATCGACCGGATAACTCCCCTTCTGGATGAGCTCGGAGGCGATGCGTCCCCGCAGGCGGGCGCTGCTGGTGGGGTGGAACTCGGTGAAGGCCTTCACGCCCGCCAGGGCGTGGCGCAGGGCCTCGCCCTCGACCACGTCCGCGCAGAGCATGCGGGCGTCGCCGTGGACCTTGTGCCAGCTCTCATTCACGTAGAGCTCGGTCATGTCGCGGGCCACCTGGGCCCAGCGGTGGCCGGACTCCACCATGCGCTCGGCGCGCACCACGGCACTCTCCATGGCGTAGATCTCCATGAGCATGTTGCTCATGCGGGCCATGACCTCCTGGTTGTCGATGAGCTTCTGGCCCAGCACCTGCACGGCCAGGCCCGCGGCCAGCATGCACTGGCGCTTGCTCAGCTCCACACCGTGCTTGAGGCGGGCCAGGGGACCCGTGAAGCTCTCGGCCTTGATCGGGTTGGAGATCTCCTTGGCCACCTGCTGGCCGAACTGCATGAGGGGCAGGTCGCCCTTCATGGCGCGCTTGAGCAGCGTGCCGGCGATGAGGAGGCGGTTGATCTCGTTGGTGCCTTCGAAGATGCGATTGATGCGGCAGTCGCGCAGGGCCTTCTCGGGCGGGTATTCGGCGCTGAAGCCGTAGCCACCGAAGGCCTGCACGGCCTCGTCCGCCACCCAGAAGAGGGCCTCGCTGGCCCACACCTTGGAGATGCTGCACTCGATGGTGTACTCGTCGATGGCGGCCATCTTGTCGGCGCCGGCGGTGGGGCTGTCCCAGCTGGTGGCGTGGAGGGCCTCATCGATGTAGCCGGTGGTGCGGAAGTTCAGGGACTCGCAGACGAAGATCTTGGTGGCCATGTCCGCCAGCTTCTGCTGGATGAGGCCGAAGGAGTTGATGGACTTGCCGAACTGCTGGCGCTCGGAGGTGTACTTGATGGCGTATTCCAGGATCCGCTTCATGCCGCCCTGGCTGCCCACACCCAGCTTGAAGCGGCCGATGTTGAGGATGCCGAAGGCGATCTTGTGGCCCTTGCCCAGCTCGCCCAGCAGGCGGTCCTTGGGGATGCGGCAGTTCTCGAGGATCACGGTGCGGGTGGAGCTGCCCTTGATGCCGAGCTTCTTCTCCTCGGCGCCGGTGCTGATCCCGGGATCGTTCTTCTCCACGATGAAGGCGCTGAACTGCTGGCCGTCCACCTTGGCGAAGATGATGAACACATCGGCGAAACCGGCGTTGGTGATCCACATCTTGGTGCCGTTCAGCACCCAGGTGTCCCCGTCGAGCACGGCCGTGGCCTTGGCGCCCATGGCGTCGGAGCCGCTGCCGGCCTCGGTGAGGGCGTAGGCCGCCAGCCACTCGCCGGAGGCGAGCTTGGGCAGGTAGGCCTTCTTCTGGGCTTCGGTGCCGAAGTAGACGATGGGCAGGGTGCCGATGCCGGTGTTGGCGCTGTAGCTGACGGCGAAACTGCCCTGCTTGCTCATCTCCTCGAGCACGAGCATGGCGGACCGCTTGTCCACATCCATGCCCTCGTAGGCTTCGGGGATCTCCAGGCCCAGCAGGCCCAGATCGCCGGCCTTCTTCATGAGCTCGATGGTCAGCGGGAGGTTCAGCTTGTCGATCTCTTCGTCCCGGGGCAGGACCTCGCCCTGGATGAAGTCCCGGGCGGCCCGGGCGAATTCCTTGGCGTCGTCGCCGAATTCCTCGGGGGTGAACTGGGGCATGGCCCCGATGGGGGTCAAAAGGAAACTGCCTCCCTTGACCTGCTCTGCAGCGGTGGTGCTCATCTCTGTCCTCCAGATTGGGTAGGGATCACGATGGGCGGCGTCGCGACTCTTGCCTAGCCTCTACCTCTGGTCAATGCCGGGGATACTTCGGGTAGGCGCACGCCTCTGGTTCAATGGAGAGTCCCCGCGGAGGTTGGATGCCGGAAGGCAGGCAAGTGCAGCAGATGTTCTCGGCCATCGCCGGGAAGTACGACGTCCTGAACCATGTGCTCTCCGGCGGCGTGGACTTCTGGTGGTGGTGGCGCATGGCCCGCCGCTCTGGGGCCGCGCCGGGGAAGCGGTTCCTGGACGTGGCGGCCGGCACGGGGGACTCCAGCCTGGCCCTGGCCCGCCGGGGGGCCGAGGTGGTCAGCACGGACTTCACCCACGCCATGCTGCGGCTGGGGCCCGCCAAGTTCGCGAGGAGGGGGTTTGCAGGCCTGATCTGGGCCTCCAGCGACGCGGACGCCCAGCGGCTGCCCTTCCGGGAGGCCAGCTTCGACGGGATCACCATCTGCTATGGCATCCGCAATGTGGAGGACCGGGCCCTGGCCTACGCGGAGTTCCTGCGCGTGCTCAAGCCCGGCGGCCAGCTCACCATCCTGGAATTCAGCGCGCCCGTGTTCCCCTGGCTGAGGGCCTTCTACGACTGGTACAGCCACCGGGTGCTGCCCCGCATCGGCGCCTGGATCAGCGGTGACGCTTCGGCCTACACCTACCTGCCGGAAAGCATCCGGGCCTTCCCGGATCAGCGGGCTCTGGCCGCCGAGCTGGAGGCCGCGGGCTTCCGGCAGGTGGGCTGGACGAACCTCACGGGCGGCATCGTCGCCCTGCACACGGGGGTCCGCTAGCCCCTACCCGATGGGATACCGCCCTTGCTCCATGAGGGCCAGGGCGATGCGGTTCCGCAGGATCGAGAGGGGCACCGGCGCGGGGGCGTGCATGGCGAGCAGTTCCGCCATGAGCGCATCCAGGGCCGCTCCGGAGGCCAGCTCACCGGCCAGCATGCGGGCCTCGGACTGCACCCGGTTCCAGGCCTCCTGGGCATAGACCTCGGCCAGATCCCGGGCCAGCCCGGCCCAGCGGTGGCCGGAGGCGGCCATCTTTCCGGCGCGGACCACGGCGGATTCCATGGCGTACAGCTCCAGCAGCAGGTTGCTGATGTGGGCCGCGGCCTCCTGGTTGTCCAGGATTTTGGGTCCATGTTCCGCCTGGGCCCGGGCGATCACCTTCAGGGCCCGGGCCTTGGCCAGGGCCACGGTGGCCTGGAGGGAATCATCGGGCAGCTGCAGGGCCGTCCCGGCTTCGGCCAGGGGGAGGCCGTCCGTGCCGCCACAGCGCTTGAGGAAGGTGCCGGCGATGAGCAGGCGGTTGATCTCGTTGGTGCCTTCGAAGATGCGGTTGATGCGGCAGTCGCGGTAGATCTTCTCCGCCGGGTACTCGGCACTGAATCCCGCGCCGCCGAAGGCCTGTACTGCGTCGTCGGCCGTGGCGAAGAGGGCCTCGCTGCCCCACACCTTGGACATGGAGGCCTCCACCGCGTACTCATCGATGGCCTTCATCTTGTCGGCGCCGCCGGTCTCGCTCTCCCAGCTGGTGCGGGCCAGGGCGTCGTCCAGATAGCCGATGGTGCGGAAGCTCATGCTTTCGCCCACGAAGATCCGCACCGCCATGTTCGCCAGCTTCTGCTGGATGAGGCCGAAGGCAGCGAGGGGCTTGCCGAACTGGGTGCGCTCCCCGGCGTATTTCAAGGTGTATTCCAGCACGCGCTTGCCGGCCCCGACGGAACTGGCGCCGAGCTTGAAGCGGCCCACGTTGAGGATGCCCAGGGCGATGCGCGCGCCCTTCCCCTTGCCGCCCAGCAGCCGGTCCTCGGGGATGCGGCAGTTCTCCAGGATCACGGTGCGGGTGGAGCTGCCCTTGATCCCCATCTTCTTTTCCTCGGCCCCGGTGCTGATGCCGGGATCCGTCTTCTCGACGATGAAGGCGCTGAGGTGGCTGCCGTTGATCTTGGCGAAGATCACGAAGACATCGGCGAAACCGGCGTTGGTGATCCAGGCCTTCGTGCCGTTCAGCACCCAGTGGCCATCCTGCAAGACGGCGGTGGCCTTGGCCCCCAGGGCGTCGGAACCGCTGCCCGCCTCGGTCAGGGCGTAGGCCGCGCACCACTCCCCAGAGGCCAGCTTGGGCAGGTACTTCGCCTTCTGCTCAGGGCTCCCGAAGTAGACGATGGGCATGGTGCCGATGCTGGTGTGCGCGGTGTAGCTGGTGGAGAAGCTGGCCTGCTTGGCCATCTCCTCCAGCACCAGCAGGGCGGTCTTCTTGTCCAGGTCCAGGCCGCCATAGGCTTCG
>DASXUH010000137.1:0-19013 GCA_036504935.1 Geothrix sp.
CGGCGTGGCTGGGCGTCCTGCTGCCCTGGATGAGGGGCTGGCGCACCTGGTCCGACCGTAGGCACGAAACTGGCATGTATTGGGGCCTGGGGGCCTGGGCCGTCACCGACCTTAGTTTGTTGGTTCTACTCTGGCCGCGAATGTTTTAAACGAGGAAATCGATCATTCGATCCAGTAGACTAGGAACGGGTGACGACAATCGTTATCTTCATGGAGCAGGCATGGGATTCAACCGGGGAGTCCGAAGGTTGGGATTTTTGTGCTGCGTGGGCCTCTCTGCCCTGCAGGCGGCGCCCCACTCCCCGGCGAAGTTGTCGCTCAAATCGGCGTCCGCTCTGGTGCTGGACCAGGCCACAGGCCAGGCCCTGCTGGAGAAGCAGGCCGGGGCGGTCCAGCCCATCGCCTCGCTCACCAAGCTCATGACGGCCATGGTGCTGCTGGACGCCCACCTGGATCCCCAGGAGGTGCTGACCATCACCCGCGACGACATGGACGTGCTGCGCCACAGCAGGTCCCGGCTGCCGGTGGGCACCCGACTGCCCCGGGAGCAGGCCCTCCTGCTGGCTCTGCTGGCCTCGGAGAACCGGGCCGCCCACGCTTTGGGCCGCACCTTCCCGGGCGGACTCTCCACCTTCGTCCAGGCCATGAACACCAAGGCCCAGGCCCTGGGGCTGGAGGAGGCCAAGTTCGAAGATCCCTCCGGCCTTTCCGCCGGCAATGTGGCCAACGCCCACGATCTGGCCCGCATCATGGAAGCCGCCTACCGCTATCCCGAGATCCGCGACTTCACCACCCGGCCCGAGACCAGCATCCAGGCCGGCCGCCGCAGCATCCAGTTCCCCAACACCAACGCCCTGGTGCGCAGCCCCCGCTGGAACATCGGCCTCTCCAAGACCGGTTACATCGAGGAGGCTGGCCGCTGCCTCGTCATGCAGGCTATGCTCGCCAACCGGCCGGTGCTCATCATCCTGCTGGATTCCTGGGGCAAGTACTCGCGCCTGGGCGACGCCAACCGCATCAAGCAGTGGCTGGAAACCCGCGTCGGACCCAAGAGCTGAGGTCCGGTTGCTCGTCCCTGAGGTTCAGCTCCCCTTCCCGTTGAGCTGGGGTTTCTCCACCCGGCTGGATCCACCGGAGGAACTACCGGCCCGGCGCCTGAACCAGGTGCACCGCTGCGGCATTGTCGAGGCCTCCGACGCGGTGGTGGAAGGCGATGGTCTCTGGACCACCCGGCCCGGTGTCCGCATCGGCGTGCGCGTGGCCGACTGCGTGCCGATCCTGCTCGCGGGCCCGCTGGCGGATGGCACGCCCTGGGCTGCGGCCCTGCACGCGGGCTGGCGCGGGGCTACGGGCCACGGCGACCCGGCACCGGGCGGTGGCATCCTCCGCCGCGGCGTGGCCCGCTACCTTGCCTTGGGTGGTGATCCGGCAGAGCTGGTCTGGGCTTTCGGCCCCGCCATCCTGGCCTGCCATTTCGAAGTGGGTGACGAGGTCCTCGAAGCCGCCCGGCAGGATCCCGCCTGGCGTGAGAGCCTCCGCGGGGAGGGCCCCTCTGGGAAAGCCCACCTCGACCTGCACGGGTTCCTGCGGGCCCAGGCCCTGGACCTCGGCCTGGATCCCGCGAAGGACGGCAGCGTGGCCCTTTGCACCATGTGCCACCCAGACCTGCTCTACTCCTACCGCCGCGGCGAAACCACCGGCCGCCAGTGGGGCTGGATCGAGATCGGCTAACCTGAAGGTAGGCCCCGCTCCTGGAGCCTGCGGACTGAAGCCGGAAGACCGAGGATTCCCATGCTCAACATCACCGATATCCGCATCACCAAGGTGGAAGGCGATGACAAGCTGCGGGCGTTCGCGGCTCTGGTCATCGACGACTGCTTTCTGGTGGGCGACCTGCGGGTGGTCGAGGGCGAGGATGGCTACTTCGTGGCCATGCCGAGCCGCCGCAAGCGTGACGGCAGCTTCAAGGACATCGCCTACCCCCTGAACAACAACCTCCGCGAGGAGATCGAGGAGAAGGTGCTGCTGGCCTACGAGACCGCCACCGGCCATCGCGCCCTCAGCCGCATCGAGCGCGGCGAAGCCGCCCAGGTGCGCCCCGACCTGCTGGGCGTCGAGGAGTTCGGCTTCACTCCCAAGACCAATCCCTGAACTGGGCCCCGAGCCTGAACCTCGGGCTTGGGCAGGACGCGAACCCGCGCTATGCTTGCCTTTCCGCCTGGGGAGTAGCCAAGTGGTAAGGCAGCAGGTTTTGATCCTGCGTACCGAGGGTTCGAATCCTTCCTCCCCAACGAAAACGGCCGCCGCAAGGCGGTCGTTTTCGTTGGGGAGCGCCTAAAGGATTCGAAATCAGGGATGGCGCGCAGGTAGGGCCAGCCGGGAGCAGCCCGGGGGGCTGTTCCCAGCGGTCCGGCGCAGCCGGAGGCCCGTGCGCAGCCAGCCCTGCGGCCGGAGCGTCACCCGCAGGGTGATGTGGAGGGGATCCTTCCTCCCCAACGAATGCTGTCCGGGGGTTCCGCGCTTCGCGCACACCCCCGGGCCCCCACGTGAAGGCCCGGCAAAGCCGGGCCTTCACGTGTACCCCGACCAAGGCCGCCGGAAGGCGGTCGTTTTCGGGAGCGCCTGAAGGATTCGAAATCAGAGATGGCGCGCAGGTAGCGCCAGCCGGGGGTGATTTCAACGTTAAGCGGATCCTACTGTTCTCCGCTCGCCCCTTCCCCCTCCGCCCCTTCGCGCTTCCCCGCTCGGAACCGTTCGGGATACATGGTCTCTGAGCACTCCGGGCAGATGCCGTGGGTGAAGTCCACGTCGGAATGGGCGCTGATGTAGTGTTCCAGCTGGTTCCAGTAGCCCTTGTCGTCGCGGATCTTCTTGCAGCTGGCACAGATCGGCAGCAGGCCGGAGAGCTGCTTCACCTGGCCGAGAGCTGTGGACAGCGCGGCGTTCCGGGACTGGAGTTCCTCGGTCCGCTTGGCGACCAGTGCCTCCAGTTCGACCTTGGTGCGGGCCAGGGCGGCCACGCGGAGCCGCAGGATCATCAGACCAACCCCCAGGAAGGCGAGGCCGCTGAGGCTCAGGGCCCACCACGTGCGCCACCAGGGCGGAAGGACCCGGAAGTCGAGGCCCGCCACGGGGCCGAAGGCCGCATCCCGGACCGCCGCGCGGACCTCGAAGCGATAGCGGCCGCCTGGTAGCGCGGGGTGGCGAACCACGGGGCTGTCCACCTCCCGCCAGGCGTCTTCGAGGCCCAGGAGACGGACCTGGAAGCGCGTCTGCCGCTCGTCCAGGTAGGTGGGGGCCGCCACCCGGAAGGACACGGTGGCGTCCCGGTGGGCGATCGGCGCCAGGTTTCCATAAGGAGGCTCCAGTTGCCTGCCCCCGTAGGCGAACTGGAGGATGTGCGCCTGCGCCACCGGGGCCGGGGTTTCAGTTCCACTCGCCTCGTAGCGCACCAGGCCTGCGGCGGTGCCCACCCAGATGCGCCCCGTTTCGGCCAGCAGAGCCTGGATGGCGCAGTCCTCGCTCACCATCCCGTCCTGCTGCCCGATGTGCAGGGGCGGATCCAGACGATCCAGACCCTGGTCCGTCGTAGCCCAGGTCTGCCCCTGACCATCCACCTCCACGGCGTAGACCTGGTTGGACTGGAGGCCCTGGCCCTTCGTGCGCTGCTCCAGCACGGTGAGCCGGTCCCCGTCCACGCGGATCCGCGTGAGCCCCTGAGGTTCCTGGTAGTGCACCCACGCGCTCCCGTCGGGCAAAAAGGCCATGCCGTAGAGCCCGAAAGACAGGAGGCCCTGCTTTTCCGTAAACAACCGCCAGGGGCTGTGGACCTCTTTGACGTATAGTCCCGCGGTGGTGGCGGCCCAGAGGCGGCCCCGGGCGTCCTCCCGGATGCGGAAGACCCCGAGGGTGCCCGCGCCCGCAACCTTCACGTCCTGGACGAGGCGACGCCCGGCTGAGTCCCACCGGAGGATTCCCTGCCGGACGTGGCTCAGCCAGATCTGGCCTCTGGAATCCTCCATCACGCTGTTCACGGCAAAGCCCAGATCCCCCAGGGGGGCCACTTCGGCTTCACGGTGCCCGGGCCGGAGCCAGAGGGTGGGCCCGATGGTGCTCACCATCCAGAGGGTGCCGGCCCGGTCGAGGACCAGGTTCTTGATGCGCCTGCCTTCGGTGCCCGGGATGCGCGAAACGGTGGTGGAAGTCACCCGCATGGCGCCGTCGTCCGTGGCGGCCAGGATCTCACCGCCCGGATTACGGGTGATGGACCAGACCACCTCACCGGAGGTCCCCGCCGCCAGGGCGTGATTCCAGACCCTTCCGCCCCCCTGGAGCTGGGCCAGGGCCGTGCCCAGAATCCAGAGGGTGCCCTCCCGATCCCGGAAGACGGTGCGGACCCAGCGGAACGGCAGGCCCCCGGCCGCATCGACGCGTTCGGTCCGGTCCCCCGAGAGATGCAGCGCCCCCGCCTGGGTGGGGAGCCAGATGGAGCCATCGGTGTCCGTGAAGGGAACACTGTTGGGGGACAGGCTCGCGCCCAGCCGGCCGGACTGGTCCTTGAACTGCAAGGCATCCGGAGGTTTCACCGCCAGGCTCCGTCCAGAGCCGACCCAGATCCGGCCGACCCCGTCCTCCACCACCATGGAGACCCCATCGGCCGGGAGGCCCTGCTCCGCTGCCCAATCCTTCCGGGATCCGTCCGCCGCGAAGGTGCTGAGGCCCGCTTTCGTGCCCATGTGCATGGCCCCCCTGGCCCCTGCCGCGAGGGTCACGACCAGGCCGGCCGGCCTGGGGGCCCGGAGCCGGAACTGCAACCCATCCTCCTGGACGAACAATCCTTCACGGGTCACAGCCCAGAGCCGGCCCCGATGATCCAGGGCCATGGTCTCGGCGGGCAGAGGGCCCGGTAGGTTGCCGAACCGGGCCGGCTCGATCCGTCCCTCCCGGAATTGCACCAGGCCCCGCAGAGTGGCCACCCACACGCCGCCTTCCGGCGCCGGAACCACCCGGTGGATGAACCCGGAGGGAAGCCCGTCTTCGCGGGTCCAACGGCGGCTATGGCCACCTTCGTAGCGGAGCAGACCGCTTTCCGTCCCCACCCAGATGAACCCCTCCGCATCCTGGGTCAGGGTGGTGATGGCCCCGGAAGGCAGGCCCTGGGCCGGGCCCAGCACGGCGAAGGGGCGGTGCCAGCCCTCCGAGGCCAAGCAGAGGACCCCCAGCAGCCCCGCCACAATGACCCGGATCCCCACCATGCCCGCTCCCGCCCAATCCGTTCTTATCGGATGCGCCACCGCCCTTGCTGAGGACGGGCGTCTCAGGCCTGGCCCAACACCCGCCGGTAGAGGGCCTCGTACTGGTCCACGATGGGCCCTTCCGCGAAGGTGCCGAGGGCCCGTCCCCGGGCTGCATCGCCCATGGTCTGACGAAGGCTCTCGTCCCGGAGGAGCTTCAGGGCGTCGGCGGCCATGGCCTCCACGTCGCCCACGGGCTCCAGGAAGCCGTCCACACCGTGACGCACCACCTCCGGCAGGCCCCCCACGCGGCTGGCGATGACCGGCACCCGGTGGCCCATGGCCTCCAGGGCCGCCAGGCCGAAGCTCTCCGTGGCGCTGGGTAGCAGGAAGAGGTCCGAACAGGCCAGCACCGTACCGATGTCCAGCTGCTTGCCTGTGAAGCGGACTTCCGAGGCGAAGCCTCGGTCGCGGCAGTAGGCTTCGGCCTCCACGCGGTCCGGCCCATCCCCCACCATCACCAACCGGGCGGGAACCTCCTTGCGGACGAGCTCGAAGACCTTCAACACGTCCATCACGCGCTTCACGGGCCTGAAATTGGAGATGTGGGTCAGCACCGAGGTGGCCCTGGGCGCCAGCCAGGCCCGGCAGTCCGGGCGCTCCTGGCCCGGGGGCTCGACGAAATTCCCGATGACGTCGATGTCGCGATCCACCCCGAAGGTGCGGAAGGTCTCATCCCGCAGGTACTCTGAAACCGCGGTCACGCCATCGCTCTCCCGGATGGCCATCTTCACCATGGGCAGGTAGCTGGGATCGCTGCCCACCACGGTGATGTCCGTGCCGTGCAGGGTGGTGACGACCTTCAGCCCCGGGATCGCCATCCGGGCCAGCAGCGCGGCCATGGCGTGCGGAATGGCATAGTGGGCGTGGATGATCTCCAGCCCGTGGTGCTCGGCCACATCGGCCATCTTGGAGCCCAGGGCGATGGAATAGGGGGCATCCTCGAACAGCGGGTAGGTGGTGGCCCGGACCTCGTGGAAGTTGATGCGGTCTTCGAAGCCCACAAGGCGCGGCGGCACGCTGGGACTGAGGATGTGCACCTCATGGCCCCGGGCGGCCAGAGCCTTGCCCACCTCAGTGGCCACGACGCCAGAGCCGCCAAAGGTGCTGTAGCAGGAGATGCCGATGCGCATGGAGAATCCTCACTCCCAGCTATCATGATCAGGTTCCCGGGATCCTGCCCATGCTCCTTCTCCTCCTCGTTGCCTATTACCTGCTGACGGCCCTGAGCTGGCTGCTGATCGCCACGGCTCTGCTGTCCTGGTTCCCCATCGATCCGCGGAACAAGTGGATCCGGTACCTTCATGCCATCACCGACCCCATCCTCCACCCCATCCGGACCCTCATCCCGCCCATCGGCGGCTTCAGCTTTGACATCCTCATCGCTGTGATGATCCTCTGGCTGGTTCAAGGGGTCCTGGCCAAGGCCATCCATTCCTGAACGGAGGCGCCATGAAGTACACCCCCCTCGACATCCAGCGCCGGGAATTCGAGAAGGCCTTCCGCGGCATCGAGGAAGCGGAGGTGCGGGCCTTCCTCCATGAGGTGGCCGCCGAATGGGAGGAGCTCCTGGCCGAGAACCAGAAGCTGAAGGAGGAGATCCTCGACAGCCGGGAACGCCTTCGCCAGTACCAGGACCAGGACCGCATCTTCCGCGAAACCCTTCTTCAGGCCCAGCGCACGCGCGAGGACGTGCTGGATGGCGCCAACCGCGAGAAGGATCTGATCCTGCGCGAAGCCCAGTTCAAGGCCGATGAGGTCATCCGGGATGCCCAGCAGCACGTGGTGGAACTGGAAGTCCAGATCCGCAACCTGAAGATGGAGCGCACCCGGTTCGTCCGCGAGCTGGAATCCCTGATGGAGCGCACCCGCCGCCATGTCCAGGAGGAGGCGCCCGATATCTACATGGCCGCCCCCCCGACCCTTAACCTGGAGAGCCTGGACCTCAGCTCACTCGACGAGCCGCCGGCCCCACCCGTTCGCCGTCCGAAAAGCACGAGTTAGCTCTCAGCCGATAGCTGATAGCTGATAGCCATTATTGGAGTCCCCATGTCCCACGCCGTCATCCTCAAAGCCCTCCGCAGCCCCGTCGGCAAGTTCCAGGGGGCTCTGGCACCTCTGGCAGCGCCGGATCTGGCGGCCCAGGTGGTGAGGGCCCTCCTGGCTGCCGTGCCGGGCGTGACCCCGACCGAGGCCATCTTCGGGAATGTCGTGAGCGCCGGGGTGGGCCAAGCCCCGGCCCGCCAGGCGGCCCTGCGGGGCGGTCTGGCGGCCAGCGTCTCGGCCCTCACCATCAACAAGGTCTGCGGCAGCGGCCTCAAAGCCATCCAGCTGGCGGCCAACGCCGTGCGCCTGGGCGATCACGACGTGGTGCTGGCGGGCGGCATGGAGTCCATGTCCAACGCGCCCTACCTGCTGCCCAAGCTCCGGGCCGGCGCCCGCATGGGCCACACCGAAGCCAAGGACGCCATGATCCTCGACGGCCTCTGGTGCGCCATGACGGACCAGCACATGGGCCACACGGGCGAGCTGGTGGCCGCCAAATATGGCGTCGGCCGCGAGGCCCAGGATGCCTGGGCCGCCGAGAGCCATCGCAAGGCTGTGGCCGCGATGCAGTCCGGTGCCTTCAAGGCCGAGATCGTGCCCATCGCCGTGCCCGGAAAGAAGGGCGATGTGATCGTCAGTGAGGATGAAGGCCCCCGTTCCGACACCACACCGGAATCGTTGTCGAAGCTGCGCCCAGCCTTCAAGAAGGACGGCACCGTCACCGCCGGCAATGCGCCCAGCGTGAACGACGGCGCGGCGGCCACCCTGGTGACGACTGAGGACTACGCCAAGGCCCACGGCCTACCCATCCAGGCCCGCATCCTCGGCACGGTCACATCCGGCCTGGATCCCGAGTGGGTGCTCATGGCCCCCGTGGAGGCCATCCGCAAGCTCCTGGCCCAAGTGGGCTGGGCGACCTCGGACGTGGACCTCTGGGAGATCAACGAGGCCTTCGCCGTGCAGCTGGTGGCCACCATGAACGAGCTGAAGCTGCCCGCGGAGCGCGTCAATGTCCACGGCGGCGCCGTGGCCTTGGGCCATCCCATCGGCGCCAGCGGCGCCCGCGTCATGGCCACCCTCCTCCATGCCCTTGAGCTGCACAGCAAGCGGCGCGGTGTGGCCGCACTGTGCCTCGGAGGAGGCAACGCCATCGCCATGGCCGTCGAGCGCGTCTAGACAACACCTGCATTTGTGGCACAGTCGGTCCTGCCAAGGTGCCGCCATGCCCATGCCGCCGCCCCGCCCTTCCCTGGCCGACCGCCGTTCGGCGGGCAAAGCCATGCGGGATGCATTGCATCGCACTGACCAGGGGAACTGGAAGCCCGTCGGCGACCGGCCGAATTTGGTTTCCAGTCTGGAGGCCGCCAACGCCCGACGCCGGCCGGACCTCCTGCCCCTCAAGTGGGGGCGGATGTCCACCAGCCCCTTCTCCTTCTTCCGGGGTTCGGCCGCTCTGATGGCCGGAGACATCGCTCCCGGGCCTGTCACCGGAATGACGGTCCAGCTGTGTGGGGATGCCCACCTGCTGAACCTGGGGGCCTACGCCGCCCCGGATGGGCACCTGGTTTTCGATCTCAATGACTTCGACGAATCCATGCCGGGCCCCTGGGAGTGGGACCTGAAGCGCCTGTGCGCCAGTGTCGTGCTGGGGGGACGGGAGGCGGGCCAGTCCGAGGAGGATTGCAGAGATGCGGTCAAGGCACTGGTGCGGGCCTACCGGGCGGACCTGGCCCAGTTCGCGGAGATGAACGGCCTGGAACTGGTCCGCTTCGAAGTGACCCCCCAGGACGGCGGGGGCGTGCTGAGGGAAGTGCTGGCCAAAGCCACCCGCGATACCCCCGACAAGCTCCTGGCCAAGGCCACGGAGGATGACGGCCATGGCGGTCGACGCTTCCAGCTGCGCCCGCCTCTGGTCCAGCCCCTGATGCCGGCGGAGCTGGAGGAACTGCTGGGGAGTCTGCCGGACTACCAGGAAACCGTGCTGCCCGGACGGCGCCAGGTGCTCGATGGCTATGCCCCCGTGGATGCAGTCTTCAAGGTCCTGGGGACCGGCAGCATTGGGACGACCTGCCTGCTGCTGCTGTGCCTGGGCCGCGGCCTGGAGGATCCGCTCTTCCTCAAACTGAAAGCGGAGGAACCCTCCGTGTGGGCCCCGTACCTGCCAAAGGTGGAACCGGCCTCCCACCAGGGGCGGAGAGTCGCGCTGGGCCAGCACCGCATGCAGACCTGGGTCGATCCCTTCCTCGGATGGACCCGCTTCGGGGGCCGGGATTTCCTGGTGCGGCAGTGGTCTGATCACAAAGCCTCCGTCGACTTGTCCACGCTGCAGGGAGCCGCGCTGATCGACTACGCGGTCCTCTGCGGCGGCGTCCTGGCCAAGGCCCACGCCAGGACCGGGGACCCGGCCATGCTGGCCGGCTACCTGGGTGATGCTGAGAAGCTGGACGAGGCCCTGGCCGATTTCGCCAAGGCCTATGCGGATCAGGCCACCCGGGACCATGAACGGTTCCAAGTAGCCATCCGGTCCGGGGAGCTGCCGGCCATCACAGGGCTCTAGACAGCAGAAGAGCCCGGCGCACCGGGCCCTTCTGCTGGAGTTGTGAGTGGATCTAGAAGCTGTAACGCAGCGAGACACCCAGAATGTCGATGGTGGCCTTCATCGTGGCGTTGAGGCTGCCCCGGGTTAGGTTATCGCCCGCCGAGGTCAGCTTGATCTTGCTGTCGCTGATGAACAGGTGGCTGTAGCCGACGTCGATGGCCGTCTGCTTGGAGAGGTTGTAGCTCACGCCCAGGGAGAGCCACTTGCGGTCGTTGTCGGGGATGCGCGGGGTGCGGTGGGCTTCGTCCACGGCACTCTGGTCGTAGGCCAGACCGCCACGGACTGTCCAGTCCTGGTTCACCTTCCAGGTGCCGCCCACGGAGTAGAACCAGGTGTCCTTCCAGTTCTCGTCGGTGATGGAATCCGCCAGCCCCGTGTCGAACTTCACGCGGAGTTCCTTGAAGCGGGACCAGGTGCTCTGGGCCACCTCGCCCTGCAGCGAGAAGGTGGGACTCACTTTGTAGTCGAAGCCCAGCGAGGCCGTGGCCGGCAGCGCAAGATCCGCCTGGCCCTTGCCGTTGCGAAGGCCGGCGCCGTTCAGGGCTGCCAGGTCGGTGGCGGGAATGGCGCTGGGGAACTCAAAGGTGGCGTCGCCCTTCAGGGTCATGGTCATGGCAGCGGAGTAGGCGCCGCCCAGGCGGAAGTCCGGGGTGGGCTGCCAGGTGAACCCCGCCTTCCAGCCGTAGCCCCAGCCATTGCCCTTTAGGCCAGCCTTGCCATCCCAAGCGCCGGGGATGGCGTAGCCGGGGGTGCCGAACGTGGCGTTGGGAGCACCCATGGCGACGGTGGCCACGGGGCTGTTCTGGCCGGGGCCAGGTGACACCGTGGACAGGCCTGCAGCTGCCAGGCCGGAACCCACCTTCAGCGCCAGCGCCGTGCCGTAGTCCACGCCGTTGGTCAGCTCGGCATCAGCCTTGCGGGCGATGAACGCCACACCGAAGGAGAACTGGTCGTTCAGCCGGTAGGCCAGGCTGGGGGTGATGTCGATGGTCTTCAGGTCGGATTTCAGACCGTGGTAGCGGCCAATCCAGTTGGCGTCGTACTCGGTGGTGAGGCCGAAGGGCACGTTCAGGGAGAGCCCCAGCTTCAGGTCCTTGTTGACGCTGTACATGATGTTGAATTCAGGCAGGACGGCTGAGATTCCAGAGTTCTTGTGGTTGGAGGTGCCCGAGATCGTGTTCAGGCTGGTGCCGGTCACCGGAGCCGTCTGGAAACCGAGGGCAAGCAGGGCTGGCGTACGGGTGGCCGTCATGTCCTGGAGCTTCACGTCCAGCCCGACGTAGGTGCCGCCGAAGGAGAACTGCCAGCCGTCGTACTGGGTCATCACAGCTGGATTGAAGAAGAGGGCGCTGATGTCAGCGCCTCCCGCGCTGACACCGGCGAAGGCGTTGCCCTGGGAGCTGGGGCTCTGCTCGCGCAGCTGGAAACCGGAGGCCTGGGCCTGGGGAGCGAAGGCGCCGGCGGCGATGAGGGTCAAGGCCGTGAGGGTGAGACGTGAACGGTGGGTCATGGGCGCATGGCTCCTAATCCCGAATCCCGGGGTGGATGGCTGTTGGCAGCCGTTTCTGAAGGGCAAGATGGACCACGATACCAAATCGCCAAGCCCTTGCAACCTTCCTCAGGGTAGGATGCAAGGCACCATATATTCAGGACCTTTTGATCATCATCAAAGCCCGGGGGAGAGGATCTCCCGCAATCCTCTTCCCTGGGCCAAGGCCTGCACCAGCGCGGAACCCACGACGGGTGTGGCGCCCAAGGCCCGCACGGCGGCAAGGCTGTCTGCGTCGGACAACCCGAATCCGACCGCGAGGGGACGCGACGTAAAGGCCTTCAGGTTCCTTACGCGCTCCCGCACTGGCCCGAGATCCGTGCCCTGCCCCGTGCCTGTGACGCCGAGGCGGGCGACAATGTAAGCGAAGCGCTGAGCGAAGGGCGCCGGAGGGCCAGGGTCCGGGCGTTCGTCCAGGACCTGGCGGGCCCGATCCAGCGTGGTCGTGGGCGCCAGCAACGGCACCATGGGATAGCCTGCGGCCCGCAGCTCCGCCTCGAAGGCCGGTTCCTCCCCGAAGGGCAGATCCACCACCAAGAGGGCCCTCACCGGCGTGGGGGCGAGCAGCGCCTTCAGCTTCGGAGCCCCGATCTGGAGCAGCGGATTCAGGTAGGTGAAGAGGATGAGATCAGGACTGTCGGCGAGGCCCGCCAGGGATTCCAGCACCCGGACCGGCGTGGCACCGCGGGCGATGGCACGGTGCGCCGCTGCCTGGAGCACCGGTCCGTCCGCGATGGGATCCGAGTGCGGCAGGCCCAGTTCCAGGGCTTCGATGCCGAGGGTCTTGGCCTCAGAAAGAAGGGCCGGTAGCGCCTCCAGATTTGGATCGCCAGCCATCAAAAACGGGAGGAGTGGGTTCAGGCTCATCTCAGATCCCCAGGCGTGACTGGTAGGTGGACAGGTCCTTGTCGCCGCGGCCACTGAGGCCCAGCAGGACGGTGGCAGCGCCCTCCTTGGCGAGAGCGGGCAGCAGGGCCAGGGCGTGACTGCTTTCGAGCGCGGGCAGGATGCCCTCGGTCTCGCAGAGCCGGCGGGCGCCGGCGAGCGCTTCGTCATCGGAAGCGCGGCGCACCTCCACCTTCCCGTCGAGCGCGAGCGCCGCCAGCTCAGGCCCCAGGGCCGGGTAATCCAGCCCCGCGCTGATGCTCGCGGTCTCGGCGGTGTGGCCGTGCTCGTCCTGCAGTAGTAGCGTCTTGCAGCCGTGCAGCACACCCATGCGCCCGCCATCGAGGCGCGCGGCATGCTCGCCGAGAGCTTTGCCGTGGCCGCCAGCCTCCACAGCGATGCGGCGGAGGCCATCGCCCAGGAAGGGCACCAGCAGGCCCAGGCCATTGCTGCCGCCACCGGCGCAGGCGAGGACGATCTCAGGAAGGTCACCCGATTGCTCCAGCACCTGGGCCCGGGCCTCCTCACCGATGGCGGTCTGGAAGGTCCGCACCATGGTCGGGAAGGGATGCGGTCCCAGGGCCGAGCCCAGGATGTAGTGGGCCCGGTCGCAGCGGCCCGCCCAGGCCCGCAGGGCCTCGTTCACGGCCTCCTTGAGGGTGCCCTGCCCCGCGGCCACAGGCTCGACCTTGGTGCCGAAGAACCGCATGCGGGCCACGTTCGGGGCCTGGCGGGCCATGTCGGTGACGCCCATGTACACCGTGCAGGTCAGGCCCAGACGTGCGCAGGCGGCGGCCGTGGCCACGCCGTGCTGGCCCGCGCCGGTCTCCGCGATGATCTCCGTCTTGCCCATGCGCCGGGCCAGCAGGGCCTGGGCCAGGGCGTTGTTGATCTTGTGGGCGCCGGTATGGGTGAGGTCCTCGCGCTTCAGGTACAGGGCCTTCAGGCCCAGCGTCGCAGCTAGACGTGGTGCGGGCGTGAGGGGCGTGGGGCGGCCCACGAAGTGGCGCAGCTCGGCCTTCAATTCCGCTAGGAAAGCCGGATCCGCCCATGCGGCGCGAAAGGCCGCTTCCAGATCAAGCAGCGGCTGCATAAGTGTCTCCGGGGCGTAGCAGCCGCCCAGCTGCTGCGTGCCGAACCGCGTGGGAAGCGCGAACGAATCAGTCATGGATTCCCTTTCCTGCCGAGGCTTTATGTCTCACGGCCGCTACGAACGCGGCCACCTTCGATGGATCTTTGACGCCGGGCGAGGCTTCTAGGCGACTCGCCGCGTCGAAGCCACGCAGGTGCGGGCGAATGTCGAGGGGGAGCGCGCTGGCCCGGGCCGCCAGGTTGGTGCCATCCAGGCCACCTGCGAGCAGGAAGGGCTCGGGGGGCGGAAAGGCCATGGGATGGCTCTGCCCCGATCCCCCCGCTACGCCGGTCTGGGCCGCGCTGGGCTCCCACAGGTAGAGGTCCGCGGGCACGGGCGCCTGGCCTGGTTCATCGGCCCAGGGCAACAGAACGAAGAGGCCCACCTCGCGCAGCAGAGCCACGCCCTGCTGCCGCTGCTGCGCCGGCAGGTAGGGCTGGACACGGCGGAAGTGGTGGTGTTGCGCTGTTTCGAGGACGGCCTCTGCGCGTTCCGCCACCATCACCAGCACAGCCCGATCCAGGAAGGCCTCCGCCACCGACAGATCCGCGCAGTGCCGAGGGCTGGGAAGATGGGACACGAAGCCCAGCAGATCCGCGCCCTGCCCTGCGGCGAAAGCTGCGTCTTCGGCGCTGGTAAGTCCGCAGACCTTGGCCAGCAGGTTCATCGCGCCTCCTGACGCAGGTCCGCGAAGACGCGCTCCAGGAAGCCCTTGGGATCCGGGCTCCGCATGAGGGCCTCGCCGATGAGCACGGCGTCGAAGCCAGCCCGCAGGGAGACCTGGGCGTCCTCGGGAGTCGCCAGACCTGATTCGCGGACCAGCACCGCATCCGGGAAGGCCTTGCGCAGGGGCGCGGCGGTGGGTTCGCCCAGGGTGAACGTCGAGAGATCACGGGCGTTGATGCCCACCAGGCGGGCCCGGGCCTCCTGGGCGTGCGGCACCTCCGTGAGATCGTGCAGTTCCACGAGCGCCTCCAGTCCGCGCTGACGGGCGGCCTCGGCGAAGGCGGCCGTATGCCCTTTCAGCACTCGGACGATGAGCAGCACCGCCTCAGCACCGCAGCCTTCGGCCTCCGCAAGCTGGGCCTCGGAAATGACGAAACCCTTGTAGAGGCGCGGCAGACCAAATGCCGCCGCGGCTGTCAGATGGGCCGCCGCTCCGCGAAAGTAGGCTGGTTCCGCCAGGATGGAGAAGGCTGCCGCGCCACCCTCGCGGTAGGCCTGGAGCTGGGCCTGGAGGGGCGTGCCGGCCGCGAAGGGGCCGAGCGAAGGCGAAGCCTGCTTGTACTCGGCGATCACGGCTCCGCCCCGGGCCGCGGCTTCACATCTCAGGGCCAGCTCGAAGGGACCGGGCCCCACCAGGGGCGCGCGGACCGGCGGTGCCGTTGGCGTTGCCTGGGCGAGGCGGGCAAGTTCAGATACCAGTACACGCTGGAGATGCGAACTTTTGGGCAGCCCGGTACCCCGGACCAGGGAGGTGGGATCAGGCAGGCGGCTCACAGCTACACCCCCGCCACGGGAAACGGCAAGGTGAAGCCGTGCTCAAGGGCGGCCCGCAGCTCACGGAAGGTCTGGGCCAAGCCGTCCAGAGAACCGCCCTGGTGCAAGACCAGTCCCAACCCGGCCTGCAAGGCTACGGCATCCGCCACGGCCGGGCGGAACTCCGCGTGGCAGGCCCCACCGAAGATGCCGCGGGCCACGGCCAGGGCCTCGCCCCGGTCCGCCACCCGCAAGGCATGGCGGCTGGGCTGGGTGATCCCCAGTTCCCGGGGGACGAGCACCTGAGGCGCCAAAACCCGCCCCTCCCTCACCGCCACCACCGTCGTGGGGCCTTCAATGGAGGCTTCGTCGAGCCCCTTCCCCTCCGCGTCCTTGCCGTGGATGACGAAGGCCCGCTCCAGGCGAGGGCGTCGGGCCAGGGCTCCGGCCATGGGGATCAGCAGCTCCTCGCGCGCCACACCCAGCACCTGCAGGGGCGGATGCCCGGGATTCAGCAGCGGTCCCAGCAGGTTGAAGATCGTGGGGATGCCCAGCCGGCGGCGGATCTCCCGGAGGCGGCCCAGCAGCGGGTGGTAGGCCGGCGCGAACAGGAAGACGAACTTGCGCTCCAGGAGGTCTGTCTCCAGGTCCGAGACCGCCCTGGAGAGGTCGTAGCCCAGGGCCTCCATCAGGTCGGCGCTGCCGCAGACCCCCGTGGCGGCGCGGTTCCCGTGCTTCACCACGGGTACGCCGAGGGTCGGGAGGAACAGCGCCGTGAGGGTGCTGAGGTTGGCGGTGGATGCCCCATCACCGCCCGTGCCCACCACATCGATGGCGCCGTGGGGCGCTTGGGGGAAGGGCACGGCCACCTCGAAAAGGGAATCCGCAAAGGCCGCCAGTTCGTGGGCCTGGGGCACCCGCTGGGCCAGCAGGGCCAGACAGGCCCCTACCAGCAGGGCATCCGTGTCCTGGTCGATGAAGATGTGCATGAGCTCGGAGGCGGTGGCCTCGGGCAGCGGGCGGATGGGGTTGTGGGTGGTCAGCAGGGTCATCGGGTGGCGTCCTTGGCAAGGCGGAGGAAGTTGGCGAGCATCGCCGGACCGTCCGGCGTGAGGATGCTTTCGGGATGGAACTGCACACCCCAGCGGGGCAGCTCCCGGTGGGCCATGGCCATGATCTCGCCCCCGGGACTGCGGCCCGTGACGCGCCAGCAGGCGGGCAGCGTGGCGGAATCGGCGATCAGGCTGTGGTAGCGGCCCACGGGCAGGCCCGGAGGCAGGCCCTGGAAGAGGCCGGTGCCATCGTGTTCCAGCGCGGTGGCCTCACCATGCAGGGGTTCGAGGGCCCGAACGACTTGGCCACCCGTGGCTGCGGCCAGGGCCTGGTGGCCCAGGCACACGCCCAGCAGCGGGATGCCCCAGCCGGATCCAGCCAGGGCCATGTGGGCGGGGCTTTCCGTGGGATGGCCGGGCCCCGGCGACAGCACCACGGCCTCGGGCCGGAGGGCCTTGGCCTCGTCGAGGCTGATGGCGTCATGGCGGACGACCTTCACGGGCGCGCCCAGCGTCTCGAAGGCCTGCACCAGGTTGTAGGTGAAGGAATCCAGGGCGTCAATGAGGAGGATCATCGGGCGGCTCCGGGCAGCTGGACACCGAGGGCCTGGGCGATAGCACCCAGCTTGTGCAGGGTTTCGAAATACTCGGACTCGGGCTTGGAGGCCCGCACCACGCCGGCCCCGGCCTGGATGTGGGCCACGCCGCCCGCATAGACCGCCGTGCGCAGGATGAGGGCCGTGTCCAGGGCGCCATCGGTGCCCAGCCTCAACAGCACCCCACCGTAGGGGCCGCGCATCTCCCCTTCCAGTTCCGCGATGCGCTGGCAGGCCCGAAGCTTGGGGGCGCCGCTGACCGTGCCCGCGGGGAAGGCCGCCGCCAGCACGTCCAGGGCGTCCACGCCGTCCCGGAGTTTTGCCTTCACGGTGGTGGTGAGGTGCAGGACGTGGCTGGTGCGCTGGAGGGCCAGGGGCTTCTCCACCCTGACCCCCCCGGGAACGGCCACGCGGCCCAGGTCGTTGCGGGCCAGGTCCACCAGCATCTGGTGCTCGGCCAATTCTTTGGGATCACGCTTGAGAGCCTCGAAGCGGGTGGCGTCTTCCTCGGCACTGCCGCCCCGGGGCACGGTGCCGGCGATGGGCAAGGTCTCGGCCTCATCACCCTGCACCCGCACCAGCATCTCCGGCGAGGCGCCCACCAGCGCGAAGCCGTTCCACTCCAGCAGGAAGCCGTAGGGGCTCGGATTCAGGCGGCGCAAGCGGCGGTAAGCCTCCAGCGGAGGCGGCGGATCCTCGATGCGGAATCGCTGGCTGGGCACCAGCTGGTAGATGTCCCCATCCAGGATCAGCTCCTGGGCCGTCCGAACAGCGCCTTCATAAGCCTCCCGGGTCATCTGGGCGATGGCGCGGGGTTCCGAGGCGCCGGCGCCAGGATCGGCCACACCCGCCAGGAGCCGCGCCCGAAGGTCCCGCAGGCGGCGGAAGCCAGCCTCCGCATCGCCGTCCACGGTCTGGAGTTCTGCCACCTGATGCAGGTGGTCGAAGACCAAGGCCACATCGAAACGGCGCACCCACAGGCCCGGCAGGCCCAGGCTGTTCTGGGCGGGCTGCGGCAGGGTGGGCTCCAGGGCGCCCACGGCCTCGAAGCCGAGGTAGCCGGCACAGCCCACACCCACCGGCAGGGCTTCCCTCGGGGCGGGCAGTTCCGCGGCAGGATCACTGATCGCCTCACGCGGCGGAGATCCCGCCAAGGCACGCAGGGCTTCGATCCAGCCGCGGGCGGGCGGGTCCAGCCGGCATTCAGCGGGGCCCTCCAGCAGCACGAAGCTGTGGCGGCCAACGCGCTCGCCCTGGTCGCAGGACTCCAGCAGCAGGCTGGCGCCCACGGGGCGCAGGGCCAGGTAGGCGGCGAGGGGGGTGAGGAGGTCCGCCGGGAAGGGATGGCGGATCAGGAACCGGGATTCAGGAGGCATGGTATTCGTCCACATACAAAAAAGCCCGACCATGAGGTCGGGCTCGGAGGGTCCGGGGTGGCGTTGGCCGCTAGGCCTCGCGCATGGAGCCGTCCGAGCCCGTACGCCACCACCAAGCCCCATGAAGGAGGCCCTGGCGGAGGGTCGGAAAGGACAGCGTCATGGAACCGATGAAACCGCATCCGCGCGGGCCCTGTCAAGTGTGGTTTGATGAAGGATTGCTTGCGGACGGCCATGGATTTCAAGAAGCCATTTCAATACCCCACATCGCCGCGCGAGGAGCGCCGGGCGAGCGAGGCGAGGAACGCGAGTCGAAGCGTAGCGGGTACTGCGCGCGACGAGCGTGACGCGGCATCGCGACGCCCGACGCCCCTCGCCCGAAGGGATGGCGCCAGCCGGGGGCCCCGCGGCGTCAGGTCCCTTGAACAACGAACCACGTTGCCCTGCGGGCCCTTCCTTGCGGTGCCTCCCGGCTGGCACCATCGCGGCATTGTCGGGTATTGAAATGGCTTCTATGGAACGCCCCACCACCATCCTTGCCGAGGATACCCTTGCGCCCAGGGCCCCCTGGCGGTTCTTCCGGCGCGCCCTGCCCGGCGGTTTCACCCGCTGGGGCTGGGGCCTCATGACCGGCTGGATGCTCGTGCTGCTGGGCCCGGTCCTGGGCTGGGCCGGCCATCTCCGGCGGGCCGCTGGCTCGAGTGCTCTTCCCAGCCACTGGGGCGAACAGATCAGCGCCCGGGACATCTGGGAGATGTGGGAAAACGGCGGGCTCCAGCATCGCCTTGCGAATTCCCCGACCGTGCATCTCTTCGGCCTGGGCCTCGTCATCGTCCTCTGGTGCGGCTGGCGCATGCAGGCGGGGCGGGTGGGCCAGAAGGCCCGCCTCGGTTCCTGGCTGCTCGGAGCCCTGGATACGGTCCTGATCGGTTTCCTTCCCGTGGGCCTTGTGGCCTGGCTGGGGGATGTGATGCTGGCCTGGCTCGGCCGGCTGGGCATCGACGG
>DASXUH010000138.1:0-2889 GCA_036504935.1 Geothrix sp.
AGGTCGCAGAGCAGGTCCACCAGGGCGAGGTTGGTCTGTTCGTTGTCGCCGCCCACGCAGTAGGTCTCGCCAGCGACACCCTTCAGCATGACGGTCTCCAGGGCGGCGCAGTGGTCCTCTACATAGAGCCAGTCGCGTACATTCAGGCCGTCGCCGTAGATGGGAATGGCCTCGCCCTTGGCCATGCGGTTGATCGCCAGCGGGATGAGCTTCTCGGGATGCTGGCGGGGGCCGTAGTTGTTGGAGCAGTTGGTGGTGACGACGTTCAGGCCGTAGGTGTGGTGGTAGGCCCGCACTAGGTGGTCGCTGCCCGCCTTGCTGGCGCTGTAGGGGCTGTTGGGCGCGTAGGCCATGGCCTCGTGAAACTTGCCGGTTTCGCCCAGCGAGCCGTACACCTCGTCCGTGCTGATGTGCAGGAAGCGGCAGTCCTTCTGCCCGGCCCAGGCCTGGCGGGCAGCCTCCAGCATCGAGAACGTTCCCACCAGGTTGGTCTGGATGAATTCGGCCGGGCCCGTGATGCTGCGGTCCACGTGGCTTTCCGCGGCCAGGTGGAAGACCCTGGTGACGTGATTCTTGCCGATCAGGTGCCGCGCCAGTTCCAGGTTCTGGATGTCGCCCACCACCAGCTCCACACCCTCGAGGCCTTCGAGCTGCTTCGGGTCGGCCGCGTAGGTTAGCTTGTCCAGCACCAGGATGCGGTCCTGCGGATGGTTCCGGTGCCAGCGATGTACCAGGTTGCTGCCGATGAAGCCCGCGCCGCCGGTGATGAGGATGGTTTCAGACACGCAGACTCCTTGCGATTCAGACGGCCAGGCCGGATTCGATGACTTCGCGCAGGCCCTCGCGCCAGTCGGGCATCACATCGGGCCCCAGGCTGCGGCGATGGGCGCCATCCAGCACGGAATAGGCCGGGCGCTTCGCCGGGGTGGGATAGTCGGCGGTGGCGCAGGGGCTCAGGTCCACCGCCGTGCGGGTGCCCTCGAAGATCGCCTGCGCGAACCCGTGCCAGGTGGTCTCCCCCGCGCAGGTGGTGTGGACGAGGCCCTGCCAGCCCTGTTCGGCGGCCACCTTGAGCTGGCGGGACAGGGCCCGGCAGGTGGTGGGGGCGCCCCGCTGGTCGTCCACCACGCGCAGGGCCCGGCCCTGGGCGGCGGCGTTCAGCATGGTGTTCAGGAAGTTCTTCCCCCAGGCGTCGTAGAGCCAGCTGGTGCGGGCGATGAGGTGCCGGGAACACCGCGCGGCCTGGCGCTCGCCCTCGAGCTTGGTGCGGCCGTAGACCGACACCGGGTTCGTGGGATCGTCCTCCCGGTAGGGCCGCGTGCCCGTGCCATCAAAGACGTAATCCGTGCTGATCTGGATCAGCATGGCCCCCTGGGCCTCGCAGGCATCGGCCAGCCAGCCCACGGCGGTGGCGTTGATCTTCTGGGCCAGATCGGCCTCGGCTTCGCAGCGGTCCACCTGGGTGAAGGCGCCGCAGTTGACCAGGACATCCGGCCGGACCTGCGCCACCACGGTCCGGATGGACTCGGGATTTCCCAGGTCCAGCACAGCTTCATCCGGCAGGATGAGCTCATGTTCCACCCAGGTCTGGCGGAGGGCCCGGGCCAGCTGTCCGGCCCCGCCGGTGACGAGGACCCGCATCAGAGGTGCGCCCGGCGCGTGCGTTCGTCCTGCACGAAGGGATTCTCCGGATCGTCCTCGTGGCGGATCTCGTCGATGGGTTCGGCCTTGGCTTTTCCCATAAAGAGGCGGTCGGGGCAGTTGATGACGAAGCCGGGCTCGGCGCTGATGCAGCGGTAGCAGTGGACGACGCCCTTGGGGATGAGGGCGGAACCGGGGTTGTTCACCCCCATGGCCACCTCCATGCGGTTCCCGTTGGTGGGGCTGTCCGGGCGGTTGTCCCAGAGGGTGAGCTTGAAGTCGCCAGGGCCCACCCAGCAGAAGAGGTCGGCCTGGTCCACATGCTCGTGGGGACCCCGCAGCACGCCCGGGTTCGTGACGCTCACGTAGGACATCTCGGGGCGGAACCACGCGGGCAGCTCGTCGTGCCGGAAGATCTCCGCCAGCCAGCCGCGCTCGTCCACGAACTTGCGGAAGGACGTGACCACCACGCCCTCGATGGGGCCCTTCTGGAATGCCATGCCTAGCTCCTTCCCTGGACCTGAGGGAACGGTGTCGTTTCCTTCACGGCCAGTTCGCTCGCGTGGGCCAGGCTCGGGAACGTGCCTGCGTCCGTCCACCAGCCCTGGAAGGTGCCGAAGCTCAGCTGGCCACGCTCGATGTAGGCGTTGTTCACGTCCGTGATCTCCATCTCGCCCCGGCCCGAGGGCTTCACGGTGCGGATGATGTCGAAGACCGTGGCGTCGTAGAAGTAGATGCCTGTCACGGACAAGTTCGACTTCGGCTGTTTCGGCTTCTCCTCGATGCCGAGGACCTTGCCATCCTTCACCTCGGCCACGCCGTAGCGCTGGGGATCCTCCACGGGCTTCAGCAGGATGCGGGCCCCCTTCCCCTGTTTCCCGTAGGCCTCGACCTCGGGCTTCAGGCTGTCCTGGAAGATGTTGTCGCCCAGGATCACGCAGATGGGCGAGCCGCCCGCAAAGTTCTCCGCCAGGCCCAGGGCCTGGGCGATGCCGCCCGCCTCGTCCTGCACCTTGTAGGTGAACCGGCAGCCGAAATCCTTGCCGGATCCCATCAAGGCCACCACGTCACCCATGTGTTCGGTGCCCGTCACGATCAGGATCTCCTCGATCCCCGCCTCCGCCAGCTTCCACAGCGGATGCCAGATCATGGGCGCCATCCCCACCGGCAGCAGGTGCTTGTTGGTCACCTTGGTCAGAGGGAACAAGCGGGAACCTGTGCCACCAGCAAGTACGACACCCTTCATTG
>DASXUH010000139.1:0-7219 GCA_036504935.1 Geothrix sp.
TCTCCAGGGTCTCGCGGTGCTCGTAGCCGTTGGCGATCATCCACTTCATGAGCGTGATGTTCGAGGTCATGTACTCGATGATCGGTTCCTTGTCCAAGCGCACGGCGCAACCGGCGGCGGAGCGCTCGGCAGAGGCGTCCGTCAGCTCGAAGGCCTGTTCGACCTTGAGTTTGGGCAGACCCTCGATCTCGAGGATGCGGCCGCTGAAGATGTTCTTCTTGCCCTTCTTCTCCACCGTCAGGAGGCCCTGCTGGATGGCGTAGTAGGGGATGGCGTTCACCAGGTCGCGCAAGGTGACGCCGGGCTGCAACTCGCCCTTGAAGCGCACCAGCACGGATTCCGGCATGTCCAGGGGCATGACGCCGGTGGCGGCGGCGAAGGCCACCAGGCCCGAGCCCGCGGGGAAGGAGATGCCGATGGGGAAGCGGGTGTGGGAATCGCCGCCGGTGCCGACGGTGTCAGGCAGGAGCAGGCGGTTCAGCCAGCTGTGGATGACGCCGTCGCCGGGCTTGAGCGACACGCCGCCGCGGTTGGTGATGAAGGGTGGCAGCTCGCGGTGGGTCTTCACGTCCACGGGCTTGGGGTAGGGCGCCGTGTGGCAGAAGGACTGCATCACCATGTCGGCGGAGAACTGCAGGCAGGCCAGGTCCTTCAGCTCGTCGCGGGTCATGGGGCCCGTGGTGTCCTGGGAACCCACGGTGGTCATCCTGGGCTCGCAGTAGGTGCCGGGGCGGATGCCGGCCACCCCACAGGCTTTGCCGACCATCTTCTGGGCCAGGCTGAAGCCCTTGCCGGTGTCCTTGGGGACCGCGGGCAGGCGGAAGGCGGTGGAGGCGGGCAGGCCCAGGGCCGCGCGGGCCTTGGCCGTGAGGCCGCGGCCGATGATGAGGGGGATGCGGCCCCCGGCGCGGACTTCGTCGAAGATCACGTCCGACTTCACCTTGAATTCGGCGATGACTTTGCCGTTCTTCAGGGCCTTGCCCTCATAGGGGCGCAGCTCGATGACATCGCCCATCTCCATGCTGTTGACGTCCAGCTCGATGGGCAGGGCGCCGGCATCTTCCATGGTGTTGTAGAAGATGGGCGCGATCTTGGAGCCGAGGCAGACGCCGCCGAAGCGCTTGTTGGGCACGAAGGGGATGTCCTCACCCGTGAACCACAGCACGGAGTTGGTGGCGGACTTGCGGGAGGAGCCCGTGCCCACCACGTCGCCCACGTAGGCGACAAGGTGGCCCTTGGCCTTGAGGGCCTCCAGCTGCTTGAGGGGGCCCACCTTGCCAGGCTCGTCAGGGTTGATGCCGGGGCGGGCGTTCTTCAGCATGGCCACGGCGTGGAGCGGGATGTCGGGGCGGCTCCAGGCGTCCGGAGCCGGGGAGAGGTCGTCGGTGTTGGTCTCGCCGGTCACCTTGAACACGGTGAGCGTGAGGCTCTGCGGCACCTCGGGGCGGCTGGTGAACCACTCGGCCTCGGCCCAGGACTTCAGCACGGCCTGGGCGTTCTTGTTGCCTGCATCGGCCTTGGCCTTCACGTCCGCGAAGGCGTCGAAGACCAGCAGGGTCTTCTTGAGGCCCTCGGCGGCGAGGGGGCCGACCTGGGCATCGTCCAGCAGATCGATGAGGGGCTTGACGTTGAAGCCACCCAGCATGGTGCCCAGCAGCTCCGTGGCCTTCTCGCGGGAGACGAGGGCCACCTTCTCCTTCCCGCTGGCCACACTGGCCAGGAAGGCGGCCTTCACCCGGGCGGCGTCATCCACGCCGGCGGGCACGCGATGCGTCAGGAGATCGAGCAGGAAAGCCTCTTCGCCTTTGGGGGGCTTGGCCAATAACTCGGTGAGCTCGGAGGTCTGCGCCTCGGTGAGTGGCAGGGCGGGGATGCCGAGGGCGGCACGTTCGGCGACATGTTGGCGATAGGCTTGCAGCACGGTCAACTCCCCTGAGAACGCCGCTGGGCGCGAACGGATGGCAGTGCGGGGCACCGTCCCCGCGACGGCAGGCGCAGTCTCCCGCCACGTCCATTCTACATGGGCGGCCCCGGGGCACCGCCGGCCGGGGTCCTGATCGGGGCTAATTCCTAGTAGCCTGCAGCCTGACCGTCCTTCCGCGACTCGCTGGCCCCGAAGTAGACCTTCTGCTTGGGATCCCAGCGGATGGCCTGGTAGCCGCCGTAGCCGCCGAACATCCAGCCCACGCCGTGGCCGCGGTTCATGAGCTCGCGGACGGTCTCGTAGGGGAAGCCGCTCTCCAGCTGGATGGTGCCGGGCAGCTTTCCTTTCTCGCCCGTGGGCTCCGGCGAGCCGTCATGGCTCATGCGGGGGGCGTCGCCGGCCTCCTGGGCGTTCATGGCGAAGTCGATCATGTTCATGACGATCTGGACGTGGCCCATGGGCTGGAACTCGCCGCCCATGACGCCGTAGCTGAGGAAGGGCTGGCCGTCCTTGGTGATGAAGCCGGGGATGATGGTGTGGAAGGGCCGCTTGCCGGGCGCGTAGGTGTTGGCGTTGCCCTCTTCGAGGTTGAACAGCTCGCCGCGGTCCTGGAGGCAGAAACCCAGGTCGCCTGGCGTCATGCCGCTGCCCATGCCGCGGTAGTTGCTCTGGATGAGGCTCACCATGTTGCCTTCGCCGTCGGCGGTGGTGAGGTAGACCGTGTCGCCTTCCTTCAGGGGCGGGTGGCCCGCTTCCAGGCGGCGCGAGGCGCGGTCGCCGATGAGGGCGCGGCGCTGGGTGGCGTAATCCTTCGAGAGTAGCCAGGAGAGCGGCACCTTCATGAAGGTGGCGTCGGCGTAGAACTTGGCCCGGTCCTCGAAGGCCAGCTTCTTGGCCTCCGCGAACAGGTGGACGTGCTGGGAGCTGCCGAAGGGGATCTTCGAGAAGTCGTAGCCTTCGAGGATGTTCAGCATCTGGAGGGCCGCGATGCCCTGGCCGTTGGGAGGCAGTTCCCACACGTCATAGCCGCGGTAGTTCACGCTGACGGGCTCCACCCAGTCCGAGTGATGGGCGGCCAGGTCCTCGTAGCTGAGGAAGCCGCCGTTGGCCTTCATGTAGGCGTCGATCTTCCGGGCGATCTCGCCCTTGTAGAAGGCGTCGCGGCCCTCCTTCGCCAGGAGTTCCAGCGTCTTCGCCAGCCGCGGATTGCGGAAGACCTCGCCGCTCACGGGGCCCCGCTTGCCGTCCACGGTGAAGGTCTCCAGGAAGCCCGGATACTTGCCCAGCACCGGCACGCTGCGGCCCCAGTAGTAGGCGATCAGCTCGCTGACGGGGAAGCCTTCCTTGGCGTACCTGATGGCGGGTGCCAGCACCTGGGCCATGGGCAGCTTGCCGAACTTCCTGTGCAACTCGAACCAGCCGTCCACGCAGCCGGGAACGCTCACGGGCAGCGGCCCCTGGGGCGGGATGTGCTTGAGGCCCAGCTTCTTGAAGTGGTCGAGGGTGAGGGACTTCGGCGAGCGCCCGCTGCCGTTGAGGCCGTGCAGCTTCTTCGTCTTCGCCTCCCACACGATGGCGTAGAGGTCGCCGCCCATGCCGCTGCCCGTGGGTTCCATGAGGCCCAGGGCCACGTCCGCGGCGATGGCCGCGTCCACGGCGGAGCCGCCCTGCTTGAGGATGTCCAGGGCGATCTGCGTCACCAGGGCCTGGCTGGTGCAGGCCATGCCGTGCTGGGCCGCCACCTCAGAGCGCGTGGCGAAGGCCCTACCCGTGACGCGATCGCCGGCCAGCAGGGAGAGGGCGGCCAGGGGAAGGGCGAGGCATGCCGTGGGGATGCGCATGGGGCCTCCGGAGAATGGTCCCCATGTAACCACACTTGCCTCGCAATCCGAGGCTTCAATTTCACGACGGTCGGTCCATCCTGGTGCGGAGGTGCCCCATGTCCTTCGACGCCGCCGCCCGGGAAGCCCATCTCCTCCGCTACCGCCAGGGACCCGCGCTGCTCCGGCAGGCCTGGGAGGACGTGCCGGCGGAGGCCCGCACCTGGCGGCCCGGCGAGGGGAAGTGGAGCGCCCACGAGGTGGTGGTGCACTGCGCGGATTCGGAGACCTACGCGGCCATCCGCATCCGGCTGTTGCTGGCCGAGCCTGAACCGCTCATCGTGGGCTACGACGAGAACGCCTGGGCCAAGCGATTCGACTATCACGCTTCCGATCCGGAGTTGGCCTTGCGGCTGATCGAGGTGGTGCGGGCCCACACTGTGGCCACGCTCGACCGGCTGCCGGAGGAGGCCTGGGGCCGCATGGGACGCCACACCCACAGCGGCCCCTACGGCGCCGACGACTGGCTGCGCAGCTACGCCGGGCATCTTGAGATCCACACGGCCCAGATCCGGCGGAACCTCGCGGCCTGGAGGCTCCATGTCCGCTGACCTCGACCTGGGCGCCTACCTGCGGCGCATCGGCTTCGCCGGCGAGGCGCGACCCGACCTGACCACGCTTCGCGCGCTGCACCAGGCCCACGTCTCCACCATTCCCTTCGAGAACCTGGACGTGCAGATGGGCCTGCCCATCCGGCTGGACCTGGCCTCGCTCCAGGCCAAGCTGGTGCGTCGGCGGCGCGGCGGCTACTGCTTCGAGCAGAACAGCCTGTTCCTGGCGGTCCTCCGGTGGGTGGGCTTCGAGGTCATCCCCTGCGAGGCCCGGGTGCGCCGGGGCGCGACCACTCTGCTCCCCCGCACCCATATGCTGCTGATCGTGCAGTTGGAGGGGACCCGCTGGCTCTGCGACGTGGGCTTCGGCGGCGATGGCCCGCTGCATCCCGTGCTCCTGGGCGGCGAGGCCCACGCCCAGTTCCTCAGTGAATTCCGCGTGGTCGAAGAGACCAATGGGGAACAGCTGAACGTGCTCCAGTCTCTCCAGGACGGCGCGTGGGTGGATCTCTACGCCTTCCGCCCCGAGGAGCGGTTTCCGGTGGACTACGAGATGGCCAACCACTACACCAGCACCCATCCCGAGTCCCGCTTCGTGACGACCCTCACCGCCCAGCTCGTGGGGCCCGAGGTGCGCCGCATCCTCCGGAACTGTGCCTACGCTGAAATCCGGGGAAGCGAGGTGAGCGGTCGCGAGCTGGCGCCGGATGAGGTGATCCCCCTCCTGCGGGAGACCTTCGGTCTGGATGTGCCCGAGGGGGCGAGGTTCCGGGCTTTCGAGAATTGATCTGGGTCAGCTGCCGTAGCGCTCGGGGAGGTCGGCCAGTTCCCGGGCCATGTCTCCGGCCAGCCGCCGCCGCTGTTCTTCGGGGAATTGCTCGGCCAGGGGATAGATCCGTTCCTCTTCGAGGGCGTTGTGGGTGGCCAGGCGCTGCTGGACCGACCCCGTCGCGAATCTGACCGCCGTCCAGTTCACGACGGGGCTTTTCAGGACATTCACAGCTGCGGCCAGGGTCGCCATGAAGAAGTCATGGTCCTCGCGCAAGGCCTTCAGGGCCGCTTCCAGGTCCGGCCGGGCCTCTGCCACGGCGGGAAAGAGCACTTTGTGCTCGGCGCGGATGTGCACCGCCAGACGCATCCAGATCCGGTCCAGGGCCCGGTGGGCCTCGGTCTGGAGCCCCTGGTCCACGGCCGCCCGGGCTTCCCGGAACAGGTGGTCGATCTCACGGTGATCCGCCGCCAGCTTCGCCGCGAGGGGATCCGGGGTTTCCTTCCGGCCGTCATGCATGGCTTCTATGATGTGCTCGGCCTGGCCCGATTCGAAGATCTTCTGCAGTTCCAGGAAGGTGCTTCCCAAGGTGGAACCCTGCGCCCTCCGCTTGCGCCAGTAGATCCAGCCCCGGCTTTCCATCCAGAGCCCCAGGCGGTCGAGGAGGCCGAGGGCCACGAAGACGAGGGCGAGTGCGAGGAGGGGGTCGGGTGGCGACATGGTCACGGGGCCTCCTTCCGAATGGTGGAATCATGGTGTCATGTCCAAGGCCCCGTCAACGAATGCCACCCGGCTGTTGAAGCAGGCGGGTGTGCCCTACACCGAGCACCCCTACCACTACGAGGACCACGGCGGCACGGCCGTGAGCGCCCGGGAGCTGGGCGTGGCCGAGCACGCCGTCATCAAGACCCTGGTGATGGAAGACGAGAAGGGCGCGCCGCTCATCATCCTCATGCACGGGGATCGCGAGGTGAGCACCAGGGAACTCGCCCGGCAGATCGGCGCGAAGTCCGTGCAGCCCTGCCAGCCCGAGGTGGCCAACCGTCACAGCGGCTACCTGGTGGGGGGCACCAGCCCCCTCGGCACGAAGAAAGCCATGCCCGTGCATGCAGAGGCCAGCCTCTTCGAGCTGGAGCGCATCTACCTCAACGGCGGCAGCCGTGGCTTCCTCGTGGGGCTGGATCCAAAGGACCTGGACAAGGTGCTGAAGATCCGGCGTGTGAACGTGGCGATTCCCTGATTCTGACTGACTGAAGGAGGAGGCTCCCATGACCCTCAAGCGCCCGCTAGGCGGCACCGGCATCGCCATCTCACCGCTGGTCTTCGGTGGCAATGTGTTCGGCTGGACCGCCGACAAGCAGACCTCATTCGATATCCTCGACCGCTTCACCGGGGCCGGCTTCGAGACGGTGGACACGGCCGATGTCTACTCTTACTGGAAGCCCGGCAACGTGGGCGGCGAGTCGGAAACCATCCTCGGCGAGTGGATGCATGCCCGCGGCTGCCGCGACCGGATCATCCTGATCACCAAGGTCGGCATGCCGATGGCGCCGGACCGGAAGGGCCTGTCGGCGGCCTGGATCGAGCGCGCGGTGGATGATTCGCTGCGGCGCCTGCAGACCGGCTACATCGATGTCTACCTGTCCCACAAGTACGACCCCGACGCACCGCACGAGGAGACTCTCGCCGCCTACCAGAAGCTGATCGCGGCGGGCAAGGTGCGGGCCATCGGGGCCTCGAACTTCGATGCGACCCAGCTGCGCACGGCCCTGGACACGGCCGGAGCCAGGGGCCTGCCGCGCTACGAAGTGCTGCAGCCGGAGTACAACCTGTACGACCGAAAAAGCTACGATGGCGCGTTGCGCGAGCTCTCCATGGCCGAGGGCCTCGGCGTCATCACCTACTTCAGCCTGGCCAAGGGCTTCCTCAGCGGCAAGTACCGCAGCGAGGCCGACCTGGGCCAGAGCCCGCGGGGCGGCGGGGTCAAGGGCTACCTCAACGAACGCGGCTTCCGCATCCTCCGGGCGCTCGATGACGTGGCCGCCCGGCACGGGGCGAAACCCGCCGAGGTCGCCCTGGCCTGGCTGATGGCCCG
>DASXUH010000140.1:0-10575 GCA_036504935.1 Geothrix sp.
CTGTCGAGCCGGGTGGGCTGCCCCGTGTGGCTGAAGCGCGAGGACCTCCAGCCGGTGTTCTCCTTCAAGCTCCGGGGCGCCTACAACAAGATCGCCCAGCTCGCCCCGGCGGAGCGGGCCCGGGGTGTCATCGCCGCCTCCGCTGGCAACCACGCGCAGGGCGTGGCGCTGGCCGCACGCAAGCTGCACCTCCAGGCGACGATCGTCATGCCCGTGACCACGCCCCGCATCAAGGTGGACGCCGTGCGCCGCCTGGGCGCCGAGGTGGTCCTCCACGGGGATTCCTTCGACGAGGCCTTTGCCCACTCCCAGGCCCTCATGGCCGCCGAGGGGAAGGTCTACATCCATCCCTACGACGATCCCGATGTGATCGCGGGCCAGGGCACCATCGGACTGGAGCTGCTGCGCCAGATGCCCCGGGGCCTGCGGGCCGTGTTCGTCCCCGTGGGCGGTGGAGGCCTCATCGCGGGCATCGCCGCCTACCTCAAGCGGCTCAGGCCCGAGATCAAGGTCATCGGCGTGGAGCCCGTGGATGCGGACGCCATGACCCGCTCCCTGGCGGCGGGCCACCGCATCAAGCTGGAGCGGGTGGGCCTGTTCGCGGATGGCGTGGCCGTCAGCCAGGTGGGCGCCCTGCCCTTCGAGCTCTGCCGGCAGTACGTGGACGAGATGGTGCTGGTGAACACCGACGAGATCTGCGCCGCCATCAAGGATGTCTTCGAGGAGACCCGGTCCATCCTGGAACCCGCTGGGGCCCTGGCCCTGGCAGGGCTCAAGGCCTGGGCGGCCCGCCAGGACGCTGATCCGGCCAGCGGGAACCTGGTGGCCATCCTGTCCGGGGCCAACGCCAACTTCGACAACCTGCGCTTCGTGGCGGAGCAGGCCGAGCTGGGCGAGAAGCGGGAGGCCATCCTCGCCGTCACCATCCCCGAACGCCCCGGCAGCTTCAAGGCCTTCTGCGAGCTCATCGGCCACCGGGCCATCACCGAGTTCAACTACCGCTTGGCGGATCCTGAGCGGGCGCACATCTTTGTGGGCCTCCAGATGGCCGACCGCTCCGAGCTCGAACCCCTGCTGGCGCGCCTGCGGGCCGAGGGGCTGGAGGCCCAGGATCTGAGCGAGAACGAGATGGCCAAGCTCCACGTCCGCCACCTGGTGGGCGGCCGGGCCCCGGCGGCCACCCACGAGCGGCTCTACCGCTTCGAGTTCCCCGAACGGCCCGGAGCCCTGCTGCGCTTCCTGGAGCGCATGAGCCGGGGCTGGAACATCTCGCTCTTCCACTACCGCAACCACGGCGCCGACTACGGTCGCGTCCTGGCGGGCATCCAAGTCCCCCCCGCAGATCAGGTTGCTTTCCAGGCCTTCCTGGATGGCCTGGGCTACCGGTTCGTGGATGAGGGCGACAACCCGGCGTACCGGCTGTTCCTAGCCTAGAACAGCTTCCCCACCAGCGCGGCCAGGGCGGTCTCGGTGCGGAGGATGCGGGGGCCGAGGTCCAGGGGATGCAGGCCGGCCTTCAGCAGGCTCTGCACCTCGGCTTCGATCCAGCCGCCCTCGGGACCGATGGCCAGGGTGACGGGGGCCACCAGCACCTTGGGCGGCGGCTCGCCCGTGCCGGGGTGGGCCAGCAGGCCCGTGCCGCCCGCCAGCAGGCCCGGCAGCTCGTCCTCCACGAAGGGGCGGAAGAGCCGCGCCAGGCGCAGCTCCGGCAGCGCCGTGTCCTTGGCCTGTTCGAGTCCGAGGAGCAGCTGTTCGCGGAGGTTCTCGGGCTGCATCCTCGGGCTGGCCCAGTAGGCCTTCTCCACCTTCCAGGCGTTCAGCAGGACGAGGCGCGCCGCGCCAAGGCTGGCGGCGGCGGCCACCACGCGGTTCAGCACCTTGGGACGCGGCAGAGCGATCAGCAGGGTCAGGGGCAGCTTGGGCGGCGGCACCTGGTCCAGCGTCAGGGCCAGTTCCAGGGCCTCATCGTCCAGCCGCAGCACCCGGCCCATCCCCATCTTCCCGCCCAGCAGACCTACGGCCAGATCTTCACCCACCGTGGCGCGATGCACCCCGCGGACATGGGCCAGGCGACGGCCTGTGAGCCGGGCGAAATCCGGAGCCGCCAGATCCTCCGGCAGCAGCAGCACCAGGTTCAAGGCAGGTCCCGCGCCAGGATCAGGTCGCGGTCGACCTGATCCCCGATCTGGAAGATGTGGTCCCCCACCTCGCGGAAGCCGCTGCGGACGTAGAAGCCCACGGCCTTGTGGTTGTTCTCCCAGACGCCCAGCCAGAGAATGTCCGCCCCCCAGGCCCGCGCGATCTCCAACGCCTCCGCCATCAGGGCCGCGCCGCGGCCGCCGCCCTGGGCCTCGCGCAGCACGTAGATGCGCTGCAGTTCGACCGGGCGCACGCCGGGGACGCCCGGCTCGCGGTGGCCCAGGCGCAGCTGGAGGAAGCCCGCGGGCACGCCATCGACCTCCAGGACCCGGGCGGGCCGGGAGGGATCCGCGAGCTCGGCGCGCTGGATGGCCTCGCCATAGGCGGCCGCCAGGAAGGCCTCCAGGTCTGGGCCGGAGGTGTGCTGCTCGAAGGTCTCGCGGAAGGTGCGGGCGCCGAGATCCGCGAGGATGGCGGCGTCCTCTGGCGTGGCGGGGCGGATGGTGAAGGCTGGCATGGGCGCTACTTTCGTTTGGGGTTGGAACGGGTTTTCGTTTTGGCGCGGGCGGCCACGGTGATGGCCTTGGCCATCCAGACCGATAGCTGGTCCGGGTCCTCCAGCACCTCGGCGGGCAGCTCGTAGTACTGCATGGGCCGCGTGGGGTCGCCGAAGGGCAGGAAGGGCCCCATGCCCTCAGCCTCGAAGTCGGGACGGTTCGTGTCGTCCACCTTGAAGTAGAGCGTGTCGTCCGCGGCCAAGGCGAAGGCGCGGCCCTCGGCGAAGAAGCAGAGACCGCCAAACATCCGGCGGGAGTCCACGGGGCGGATCTGCCCCATCTGCTCCAGGAGGTATGTGCGGAAGCTCACGGAAACGGCCATGGAGACATGCTACCTTCCTCGCGGACCCGCCGGAGGCCCGGCGTCATTTGTCAGGATCCCCCATGCGGATCAACACCCTCGATGACCTGCTCCGCGCCGTGAAGGACCGCCCCCACAAGCGGCTGGTGGTGGCCTGGGCCAATGACGCCCACACCCTGGAGGCGGTGAACGCGGCCGTGGAGGCGGGCCTGGTGGAGGCCATCCTGGTGGGCGACGAGGCGGTCATGACGAAGGTGTTCCAGGAGCTCGGCCTCCCGAAGGAGCGCTTCCGCGTGGTCCATTCATCCACGGCCGCCGAGGCGGCCGACAAGGCCGTGGCCATGATCCGCTTCGGCGAGGCGGACCTGCTCATGAAGGGCCTGCTGAGCACGGAGCTGTACATGAAGGCCATCCTGAACAAGGACCAGGGCCTGCTGGAACCCGGCGCCATCCTCAGCCATGTGACCGTGATGGAGCACCCCGGCCACGCCAAGCTGCTCATCGCGGGCGATGTGGCCGTGATCCCCGAGCCGGAGTTCAAGGAAAAGGTCGCCATCCTCGGCTACCTGGTGAAGACCGCCAAGGCCCTGGGCATCGAAACCCCGAAGGTCGCCGTGCTGGCAGCCTCAGAGCAGGTGCAGCCGAAGATGCGCGCCAGCGCCGAGGCGGCCCTGTTGTCCAAGATGGCGGATCGCGGCCAGATCAAGGGCGCCCTGGTGGACGGCCCCATGGCCCTGGATGGCGCCATCGACCCGGAGTCCGCCCGCATCAAGGGCATGGGCGGCCCCGTGGCTGGCGACGCCGACTGTCTGCTCTTCCCCAACCTGGAAGCGGGCAACACCTTCTACAAGGCCGGCACCAAGCTCGGCGGCGCCGAGATCGCCGCCGTGGTGGCCGGCGCCAAGGTGCCCTGCGTCCTCAGTAGCCGCGGCGACACCGCCAAGACCAAGCTCAGCTCCATCGCTCTGGCGGCCCTGCTGGCCTAGGCAGGTGGATAGTCCCGGGCCTTCTCCCGGCCCGAGAGGACTCGCAGGGCTCCCTTGGCGAGGGCGGCCATCTCGTTCTCGCCGGGATAGACCTTCACGGGGCAGCCCAGGGCGGCGGTGAGGCGGCGCAGCTCACCCACCAGCTTCGGTGACCGGGCCATGCCGCCGGTGAGCAGGATGGCGTCGATGGGGGCGCCCTCGAAGGCGGGCGCCTGGCCCGTGATGGCCTTGGCGATCTGGTAGATCATCGCGTCGTAGACCAGCGTGGCTTCGGCATCTCCGGCCTCCACGCGCCGCTCCACCTCACGCATGTCGGAGGTGCCCAGCAGGTCGATCATGCCGCCCCGGCCCTTGTTCTTCAGCTTCAGCTCGGCCTTGGTGTACTTGCCGGAGAAGCAGAGGTCGATGAGCTGGCCCGCGGGCAGCGTGCCCGTGCGCTGGGGCGAGAACGGCCCTTCGCCGTCCAGGCCGTTGTTCACATCGATGTAGCGGCCCTTGCGGTGGGCGCCCACGGTGATGCCGCCGCCCATGTGGGCCACGATGACGTTGATGCGCTCGTAGAAGGTCTCGTGCTCCTCCGCATAGCGGCGGGCCGTGGCGATCTGGTTGAGGGCGTGGCTGATGATGCGGCGGGGCAGCTCCTTCAGGCCCGAGATCCGGACCTTGGGATCGGCCTCGTCCACCACCACCGGATCCACGATGTAGGCCGGCGTGGCCGTGCCCGCCACCAGCTCGGAGGCGATGAGGGCCCCCAGGTTGGAAGCATGCTCGCCGCGCTGCCCGGCCTTCAGATCCGCCAGCATGGCGGGGCCCACATTCCAGGTGCCGTGGGGAATGGGCCGCAGCAACCCGCCGCGGCCGGCGACGGCATCCAGATCGCCCAGGGAGAGCCCCTTGTCCGCGAGGAACCGCAGCACGGCCTCCTTGCGGAAACCGAACTGCTCGGTGATGGGCTTGCCCTCGAAGGCCTTCAGGTTCTCGGCGGAGTGCTGCAATTCCTCGGTGAAGCGCTCCTCGTCACCCTCGAAGACCGAGGTCTTGGTGGAGGTCGAGCCCGGATTCAGCACCAGCACGCGGTGGCGCCGGAAGAAGGTGTCCTTGGGTGTGCGCTTCCATTCGCCGTAGGCGTGGAGCCGCATGAGCGAGGCCTTCAGGGCCAGGCGGATGTCCTCCGGCGTGCAGTCCATGGGCAGGTCCACGCCCTGGAACCAGAGGCCGAACATCACGGGGAACTTCTTGGCTTCGGGGAAGCGGGTGGCGTAGAGGTGGTAGAGCAGGTTCCCCATGTCCAGGTTGGGGCACACGATCACGTTGGGGACGCCTTCCCAGGGCAGGCCGTCTGCGTGGTAGAGGCCGGCGGAACGGCGCGACAGCGCCACGCTGACCTTCACCTCGCCCCGGATCTGGATGCTGGCGTACCGGGGGCTGTGGGCGATGCGCTCCGCGAGGATCTCCGGCACCAGGTCCGCCGCCTGGCGCACCAGCTCGGGCGAGGGACCCTCGTCGCTGCCGCGGTTCGAGTAGGACACCATGGCGCAGCGGATCTCGGGCAGCACGTCCTCGGGGATGAGGTCCCGGGCCACGGCGCAGGTGCCCACGGCCACCTCCGCCAGGGTGCGGGGGGTCATGCTGGCGTTCACGCCCACATCGCCGAAGACCACGATGTTGTGGGGGTAGACCTCCTCGGGGTGTTCGTCCGGGAGCACGAAGATGCCGGCCTCGCAGGTGACGCTGCGCTGGGCAAGGATGTCCACCATGGGCCGGAAGAAGGCCTTGGGCTCGTGGATGGCGCCGCCCACCACCATGTCGGCATGGCCCAGTTTCACCGCCCAGATGCCGAAGCGGCCAGGTTCGGATACCAGCAGCCGCGCCTCGTCCAGCCCGATGGGCCGGCCGTGGTCCCGGCCAAAGGCCACGCAGGCCGCGGCGAAGGACTCCACCAGATCAGGGCGGGACCGGGGATCGACAAAGGCGCTTTCAGACAGGGTGTAGGCCACCCGGTCCGCCCCAAGGTGGGCCAGCTTCTGGGCGGCCACGGCCCGCACTTCGGCCTCGGGCGCCAGGAAGACGGGGCGGATGAAGCGGCTGAGGAAGCAGGCTGCTTCGAGGGTGCGGGGCTCCAGTGCCTCCGGAAACACCACCGTGGGGCGGTTCCGGGGCACGGCCAGCAGACGGCTGTCGAGGGACGCTTCGATGTCAAACATGGGGCTCCGCGGGGCTCTGGAGGGCCTTGCAGCGGTGAGTCTAGCAGGCGGCAGATTCTATTTTGCCGATCTCTCGGTCACATATCTGGCGACCGGTCTGCCACCTCTGCCGATTCCACCCAGATCACCTCACAGGAGCCATCCCCGGTATCCGTCCGCGTGAGGCTGCTCACCCAATGCCACCCGTCTCTTCCATCCACCCGCACCAGCTTCCCCCGCAGGCGCACCAGCTGGCCGGCGCGGGCGGACTTCAGGCGCCGGGCCACCCCCTCGCTCGCGGGAATCATGTGCATGTTGGCGCTGTGGCCGATGACCTCGGTTCCGGAAATGGGCATGGCCGCCGCCCTCCAGAAGTACCAGCGGTCCCGCTGCTCGATGGTGAAGGCCTCCAGGACCCGCGAATCGGACATGGGGCCCCAGCCCAGGGCCAGGTCCACCGGCGACAGCTCGGCGGCCCGGTCGAAGCGGTACCGCTCAGCGCTCAGCACCCGGGCGCGGATCTCGAAGCGGGCCAGCGGCGTGATCCGGTGGTTCCGGTAGGTCCAGGGTTCCTGGGAATCCGGGGGCGCCTGCATGGGATCCCCGGGCGCGAGGATGCCCGCGGGCTGGGATACGGCGCGCCCCTGCCACCACCAGAAGCCCAGGCATCCCGCCACGGCCACCACCGCCAGGGTCCCCCGGCGCTCACGCAACCCATCGAGCCATTCGTCCATCCCCAAGGCTACCCCGGGCGCGGGTGCCGGTCCGAGTCAGAATCGCACGATGTCCGCGACGATGAACTGGTGGTGGTCCGTGCCCGCATCCCGCACCAGGGGGAACGCGACGGTGATCAGGAACACCCGGCCGATGGAGCTCTTCAGGTTGCCCAGGCGCAACCCACCGCCCACATCCACGTAGGTGCGGCTCCATCCTCCCGTGTCGGCGCGCCGGATGGCCCCGCCATCCGCATACACCACGAACCCGAGCCGCAGGATGCCAAGCCAGTCGTAGGCGGTGTTGATCCGCTCCTCCAGGGAGGTCATCCAGCGACGGTCGCCCAGCAGCAGATGATTCCCGTACCCCCTCATGCCATCCATCCCCCCGAGGTAGAGGAAGGAACCGGGGTCGGGCCGGTGGACCGCGTCCAGCTGCACGTAGGCCGCCTGGGTCTGCGAGCGGAACCCCTGATGGTAGGCCGTGAAGGTCAGGGTCAGCGCCCCATCCTGCCAGCCATCGGATTCATGGCGGACGGAACCGTGGGTCCGGAGCAGAAGGAGGGTATCGGGCCCCGGCACCCAGCCCTTGGAGGCGCTGGCCTGGAAGAAGGGCGAGGCAACGTCGCTGCCCAGGCCCCTCAGGTAGGACCCCACGCGGACCTGCGCCTCCCATCCCAGGTTGAAGTCCTCGGGATGGGTCATGCCGGCGAGATCCACGAAGGCGCGGAACTGGTCCTCGAACAGGCTCCAGGAAACGTGGGCGCCCCGCAGCAGCCGGTCCCGCAACCAGGGGGCCGGCAGGCTTCCCGCGTCCACGGTCAGCAGGGGACCGAACCTTGATCGCTTCAGGTCCAGCCCCCCGCCCAGCCGCAGGGCCCGGCCATCCGTCACCGCCGTGGCCATGGACCCCTCGACGAACGCGCTCTCCTGCCGGGAACTGAAGGTGTAGGCGGTCCGTTCCAGGTTGTAGACCGACTCGATGGCATCCGAGGACGAGGCCCTGAAGGTCATGGACCAGGGCGTCTCCAGCCCACGGTAGGGCCTGGCCAGCTCGAGGAACCGGGTCTTCCCGTCCGAGAGGGCCTGGTAGCGGGAATCCAGAGTCCACGAGGTGCCCAGAAACTGGCGGTCGAGGTACTGCACAGTATTGATGGACCGCTCGGGGGTCCTCTCGTGGGCCAGGATCAGGTCCTTGCCGAAGCCGAGGAGGTTGGCCTCGTGGAGGGAGAAGCCGAAACTCCGCTGCCCGCCCACCTGGGTGAAGCCGGCGCTGCCCTTCAGGGTCCAGGCATCCGTGGTGTGGACCACCGCGTGGACGGCCCCGGCCTCGTCCAGCTGGGGCTCGATCCAGGCATTCTTCAGGAAGCGGAAGGTCCGCAGGTTCCGCTCGGTTTCGTGGATCAGCCGGGCATTCACCGTCTCGCCTGGGTGGAAGAGGAGTTCGCGGCGCACCACCTGGTCCCGGGTCTCGATGTGCAGGAAGTTCGCCGCGCGCCCGAGCCAGTGGTCTTCGTGGGGGCGGGCAGGGTCGAAGACATCGCCAATGCGGAGGTCGATGCTGGCGATGCGCGCCTGCCTGGCCTCCAGTTCCTCCCAGGTGGGCGGTGTCTGGGCGGCGAGCGCGGCCCCCGCCAGAAAGGCCATCGCCGCGGCCCTCCGGCAGTGGCCACCCCGGCTCCAGACCCCTTCACCTGTGATTCGCATGACCAAGCCTAGGCGGAATGGTGATGTCCGTCACGGCGCGAACGAAGGACCCGCCTATGATCTGAGCCTTCGTATGGTTCTTTCCGCGTCGGATCCCAGTTGCCCACTCCCCCAGGCGTGCGGGCGCAGGACCGCGGATGGACTCCGGAACCCGGGCGGGACGGCGCCCTGGGCCGATACACTTCTCGAAACCCGTCCCCTGGAGTCCTCATGGACCTCACCTGGCTTTCCGCCAACCCCGGCCTGAGCTTGCTCGGCCTTCTCGTCACCGCCTTCGCGGTGATCCTCCTCAGCAAGTGGATCCGCTACATCCCCAACAACCGCGTGGGCATCGTCGAGAAGCTCATCAGCGGCAAGGGGTCCGTCAAGACCGGCCTCATCGCCCTCAGCGGCGAGGCGGGCTTCCAGCCCCAGCTCCTGCGCGGCGGCTGGCACCTGCTCACCCCCTTCCAGTACCGCATCCACAAGATGCCCATGGTCACCATCCCCCAGGGCAAGATCGGCTACGTGTTCGCCCGCGATGGCAAGGACCTGCCCTCCTCCCAGGCCCTCGCCAGCAATGTCCGGGGCGCCGACTTCCAGGACGTGCTGGCCTTCATCCAGGGCGGCGGGGAGAAAGGCCCTCAGCGCCAGATCCTGCGCGAGGGCATGTACGCCATCAACCTGGTGCAGTTCGTGGTGCTCACCGAAGACCAGGTCTACTACCTCCCGCTCGACAAGAGCGAGGTGGAGACCTTCCAGAAGATGAGCGCCATCATCGCCGAGCGCGGCGGCTGGCGCCCCGTGATCATCAAGGGCACGGACGACGCCGTGGGCATCGTGACCGTCCATGACGGCCCTTCCCTGGGCAGCGGCGAGATCATCGCCTCCACCGTGGGCGAGGACCCGCACCAGGCCGCCACCTACCACAACAACTTCCAGGACGCGGACAAGTTCCTGATGGCGGGCGGCCAGCGCGGCCGCCAGTACCAGGTGCTGGTGGAAGGCACCTACTACATCAACCGCCTCTTCGCGACGGTAGAACTGATCCCCAAGACGGTCGTGGACGTGGGCACGGTAGGCGTGGTGGTGAGCTACACCGGCGCCAAGGGCGCAGACATCAGCGGCCAGGACTACCGCCATGGCGAGCTGGTCACCATGGGCCAGCGCGGCGTGTGGAGCGAGCCGCTGCTGCCCGGCAAGTACGCCTTCAACACCTACGCCGGCAAGGTGCTCATGGTGCCGACGACGAACTTCATCCTGAAGTGGACCAAAGGCGAGGTGGGCAGCCACAAGTTCGACGAGAACCTGACCGAGGTGAGCCTCATCACCAAGGACGCCTTCGAGCCCAGCCTCCCGCTGTCCGTGGTGGTCCACATCGACTACCGCAAGGCCCCGCTCGTCATCCAGCGCTTTGGCGACATCAAGAAGCTGGTGGAGCAGACCCTCGATCCCATGGTCAGCGCCTACTTCAAGAACATCGGCCAGACGCGCACCCTCATCCAGCTCATCCAGGACCGCAGCGCCATCCAGGAACAGAGCGGCACCCAGATGAAGGAGAAGTTCGCCCAGTACAACCTCGAGCTGCAGGAAGTCCTCATCGGCACGCCCACCAGCGGCGCGCCCGGCGGGCAGATTGAGCAGATCCTCGTCCAGCTCCGCAGCCGCCAGATCGCCGACGAGCAGGTGGAGACCTACGGCCGCCAGCAGAGCGCGGCGGTGAAGGAACGGGAGCTGCGCGAGGCCGAGGCCCGGGCCAAGCAGCAGACCCTGCTCACGGAATCCGCCATCGGCATCGAGGTGCAGAGCAACCAGGGCAAGGCCGAGTACGCCAAGGCCCAGCAGCAGGCGGCGCAGATCCAGACACTCGCCGGCGCCGAGGCGGAGAAGGTGCGCCTCATGGGCGAAGGCGAAGCCAAGCGCATCAAGGTCATGGCCGAAGCCCAGGCCGAGCAGGCCGCCCGCGTGGGCATCGCCCAGGCCATGGCCATCGAGGAGCAGGTCCGCGCC
>DASXUH010000141.1:0-21224 GCA_036504935.1 Geothrix sp.
GTAGGGGTTCTTGCCGCCGTCGCTCACGATGTAGAAGCCCAGCTCACCGTTGGCGGCCTCGGTGGCGCTGTAAATCTCGCCTACGGGCATCTCCATGCCGTGCATGATGAGCTTGAAGTGGTGGATGAGGCTTTCCATCCGGGTGTAGACCTTCTCCTTGGAGGGGAGGGCGATCTTGGGATCGTCCACATTCACGGGCCCGGGCTCAAGGCGGTCCAGCACCTGGCGGATGATGCGTAGGCTCTGGCGCATCTCCTCCATGCGGACCAGGTAGCGGTCGAACACGTCGCCGGTGGTGCCCACGGGGATATCGAAGTCGTAGGTCTCGTAGCCCAGGTAGGGCTGGGCCTTGCGGAGATCCTGGGGCACGCCCGCGGCGCGGAGGCAGGGGCCGGTGTAGCCCCAGTTCACGGCGTCCTCGGGGCTGATGGCGCCGATGCCCTTGGTGCGGTCATGCCAGATGGGGTTGTGGGTGAGCAGGCGCTCGCACTCGTCCACGGAGGCCTCGCACTCCACCAGGAAGCGCTCACACAGGGGCACGAAGCCCTCGGGAATGTCGCGGAACAGGCCGCCGATGCGGGTGAAGCTGGTGTGCAGGCGCTGGCCGGCGGCCATCTCGAAGAGATCGTAGACCGTCTCGCGCTGCCGGAAGAGGTAGAGGAAGGCGGTGAAGGCGCCGATGTCCACGGCGTTCACGCCCACGCACACGATGTGGTCCGCGATGCGGGCCAGCTCGGAGACCAGCACGCGGATCTGCTGCGCCCGCTTCGGGATCTCGATGCCCAGCAGCTTCTCCACGGCGCAGGTGTAGCCCACGTTGTTCATGATGGAGCTGCAGTAGTTCAGGCGGTCCGTGAGGGGGATGAACTGCTGGTAGCTGAGGTTCTCACCCAGCTTCTCCACGCCGCGGTGAAGGTAGCCCATCTCCGGTGTGGCCTTGAGGATGGTCTCGCCCTCGAGCTCGAGGATGATGCGCAGGGTGCCGTGGGTGGTGGGGTGCGAGGGCCCCAGGTTGACGATCATGTGATCGCCATCGAGCTGCTGTCGGGAAAGGGCGATGGAATCCATGGTCATGTCCTCAGCCCCTTGCCCGTTCGCCGTTGTTGTAGGGGGCGGTGCAGCCTTCCATGCAGAAGGGATCCCCGCCATCGAGCGGGAAGTCCTTGCGCAGGGCATGGCCCGGGAAGTCGTCCCAGGTGAGCAGGCGCTTCATGTTCGGATGGCCGTCGAACCGGATGCCGAAGAGGTCGAAGACCTCGCGCTCGAACCAGTCGGCGGTCTTGAAGTGACCCGTCAGGGAGGGCACGGTCCCGCCGTCGGCCACGGGCACCTTCACCCGCAGGCGCTCCTGGCTGGCGAGGTTGAGCCAGTGGTAGACCACGTCGAATCTCCCAGCGGCGGCGCCGCCTTCGGCATTCGGCCGCTCCGGCCAGTCCACCGCCGTGATGTCCACCAGGAGCTGGAATCCCTCGCGGTAGAGCAGGTCCACCAGGGCCAGGAGGTTCTCCTTGGCCACCACGATGGTCTGGTCGCCCCGGAAGGCGTGGCGGTCGGTGACGGCGCCCGGCAGCTGTGCGTCGATGTGCTCGATGATCATGGTCGCACCGTCCTAAAAGATCGTGCCTGCGCCGCGTTCCGCGGCATCCATCAGCATGTTGCGGATGGTCTGCTGGCCCGTGAGCCCCTTTTCGGCCTGGAGGGCCTCCTGCCGGGCCAGGCTTTCGTAGAAGCGCGCGATGTGCTCCTTGCGCATGGAGAGCGATTCCTTCTCGATCTTCTCCTGCAGCTTCATCACGCCGTAGATCATGCTCTCGGGCCGGGGCGGGCAGCCGGGGACGTAGACGTCCACGGGGATCACCCGGTCCACGCCCTGCAGGGTGGCGTAGGTGCGGTACATGCCCCCCGAGGAAGCGCAGACGCCCACGGAGATCACCCACTTGGGCTCGGCCATCTGGGCGTAGATGGTGCGCAGGATGGGGGCCATCTTGTTGGTGACGGTGCCCAGCACCAGCATCATGTCGCTCTGGCGGGGGCTGAAGCGCATGGCCTCGGCGCCGAAGCGGCTCATGTCGTACTTGGACGCCATCATGCTCATGAACTCGATGGCGCAGCAGGCGGTGCCGAAGGGCAGCGGCCAGAGGCTGTTCTTGCGGCCCCAGTTGACCACCGCGTCCAGACGGGTGGTCACCACCGCGTCGTTGATGTTCATTTCGGCCATGTCAGCGCTCCCACTCGAAGGCGCCCTTGCCCCAGGCGTAGATGAAGCCCACCAGCAGGGTGGCCATGAAGCTCAGCATGGCGGCGAAGGTCCAGAGGGCATGCTTGAAGTTCACCGCCCAGGGCAGCAGGAACGCGGCTTCCACGTCGAACAGGATGAAGAGCATGGCCGTGAGGTAGAACTTCACGGAATACTTGTGCCGGGCGCCTTCCTGCAGGGGCGGCACACCGCATTCGTAGGGCCGGAGCTTGGCTTCCTGGGGGTTGTTGGGCTTCAGCAGGGGCAGCACCTTGCCCGACAGCACGAGGATGGCGATGGCCGTCACGGCGGCGACCAGCAGCAGGATCAGGATCGGCAGGAAAGGCGATGCGGGATGGGCCATGGCGCTCTCGGGCGGAGGTTTCCGCGAGGATCCAGCTTAGCGCCCTTTGCGGATCCCGAAACCGTGCCAATATCACAACCCTACCGGGGCCTCCGATTAGCGATAGAATCAATCTCCCCACCCTTCTGCCGGGATTGTCATGAGCGACCTGAAGCTGCGCGTCAAAGAGATGATCATCGAGCGCCTCAAGCTCGAGGGCATGACCCCGGACCAGATCGAGGATCAGGCCCCCCTCTTCGGGGATGGGCTGGGCCTCGATTCCATCGACGCCCTGGAACTGGTGCTGGGCATCGAACAGGTGTTCGGGGTGAAGATCGAGGACGAGGCCGCCGGGCTGAAGGCCTTCAAGTCCGTCCAGGCCCTCACCGACTTCATCGCCGAGCACGCCAAGGTCTGAAGCACCCATGACGGACATCCCGGCCCACCTGCCGCACCGCTACCCCTTCCTCCTGGTGGACCGGGTGCTGGAGCGGGAACCGGGTGTGCGCGTGGTGGCGGAGAAGCTCGTCACCAACAGCGAGCCCTACCTCCAGGGCCACTTCGAGGGCCGCCCCCTGGTGCCCGGCGTGCTGCTACTGGAGATGCTGGCCCAGGCGGGCGGCTTCCTGGAGGCCGAGACCCTGCATGGCGCCGCCATCTTCCTGGCCGGTGTGCGGGACGCCCGGTTCCGCGCCCCGGCCTTCCCCGGCGACCGGCTGCGGCTGGAGGTGGCCGCCGAAGGCGCCTTCGCGGGGCTGATGAAACTGAAGGGCACCGTGGGCTGCGAAGGGCGCGAGCTCTGCACCGCCACCCTGCTGGTGAAGCGCCTATGAACCGCGTCGTCGTGACCGGCCTGGGCATCGTGAGCTCGCTGGCCCTCGACCGCGAGGGCACCTGGTCCGCCATGCTCGCGGGACGCGACGGCCTGGGGCCGCTCACCCGGCTGGACCTGCCGGCGGAGCCCGCCCAGATCGCCGGGCAGGTGCCCCTGCAACCCCTGCGGCACCAGACCCTCTGCGAGCGCATGGCCCTCCTGGCCCTGGAGGAGGCCCTGGATGGCTTCCGGCCCGGCGGCGATCCAGCCCGAATCGGGATCTTCCAAGGCGCCGGCACCAGCGGCCTGCCCGTGGCAGAGGCCTACCTGAACGACCGCCTGGCCGGGCGGCGGGGCCACGCCGCGGAACCCGCCTACCAGGGCCCCTGCACCGCCACCGATGCCCTGGCCCGCCGCGTGGGCGCCGAGGGTCCCCGGGGCACCATCATGAATGCCTGCTCTTCCAGCCTGCTGGCCCTGGGCTTGGCCTGGGAGCGCCTGGCCGCCGGTGAGCTGGACGTGGCTGTGGCCGGGGGGGCCGAGGGCCTCTGCCGCACCACCTATGCCGGATTCTCCAGCTTGAAGGCGGTGGACCCGCACAAGTGCCGCCCCTTCAGCCGGGATCGGGCGGGCCTCAACCTGGGTGAAGGCGCCGTGCAGTTCCTCCTCGAGCCCCTGGATCTCGCCCTCGCCCGGGGCGCCACGATCTACGGCGAGGTGCTGGGCTACGGCGCCAGCATGGACGCCCACCACCCCACGGCCCCCCACCCCGAGGGCGAGGGCGCCGCCCGGGCCATGGCCATGGCCCTGCGCACGGGGCGGATGGAACCGGCGCAGGTGGACCTGGTCTCCGCCCACGGCACCGCCACTCCCGCCAACGACGGCGCGGAATGCCTGGCCATCCGCCGGGCCCTGGGTGGGGCGGCCGAGGCGGTGTCCGTCACCAGCACCAAGAGCCAGTTCGGCCACACCCTGGGGGCCGCCGGGGCTCTCGGCGCCGCCGCCGCCCTGCTGGCCCTGCGCGACCAGGTGGTCAGTCCCACCCTGCGTCTGGAGGACCTCGACCCGGTCTGCGACCTGGACTGCACGCCGCTCGTGGCGAAGGAACGCGCTGTCCGCGTCGCGCTGGTGAATGCGTTCGCTTTCGGCGGCAACAACGTGTCCTTGGCGCTCCGACGGTGGGAGGGGGCATGAGCCTCGACCTCGCCATCACGGGCCTCGGCCTGGTGCTGCCCTGTGGGGATGGCGTCGAGGCCGCCCGGGCCAGCCTCGCCTCCCGCACGCCCTGCTTCGCGGCGCTGCCGGAGACCCTGGGCCAGGGCCGGGGCGCGGTCTGCACATCGTTCAACCCCGCGGGCATCATCCCGCCCATGCAGCTGCGCCGCCTGGACCGGGCCTCCCGGTTCGCCTGGGTGGCGGCCCACCAGGCCTTCCGGGACGCGGGGCTCGATCCAAAGGCGGACGCATGGGATGGAGGTGAGCGCATCGCCGTGGCGGTGGGCACCATGAGCGGCGGCAGCGAGGCCAGCGAGGCCTTCATGCGGCCCTACCTCCAGCGGGGGCCCGAAGGCGCCTCCCCCCTGCTCTTCCCCAACACCGTGGCCAATGCCGCCAGCGGCCACCTGGCCTTGGCCTTCGGCCTCAAGGGCCCCAGCGCCACCTTCGTGGACCGGGAGAACGCCACCTTCACGGCCCTGGATCAGGCGGCCCGCTGGCTGCGCGCCGGCCTCGTGGACGCCGCCCTCGTCATCGGCACGGACGGCCTCTTCCCCCTGCTGATGGATGTCTGCGGAGGGGCCCGCCTGCTGGCTCGCCACGGAGACCCGGACGTGGGGTCCGGCCAGGGCTTCCTGCCCGGGGAGGGCGCCCAGGCCTTCCTGCTGGAGACAGCGAGCCACGCCGCAGCGCGCGGCGCCCGGCCACGGGCGACCCTGCACACCCTGGCCGACCGCTCCGCGCGGGACACCGGGACGGACGGACGGACCCAGGCCCTGGCCCTCGCGACGGCGCTGGCCCTCGACGGGCGCTGCCCCACCCGCTGGATCGGTGGTGGCAATGGCCTGGCTCACATGGACACCCAGGAGGCCCGCCTGGCCGCAGCCCACCCGGATTGGCCCGCACCCCATTTCCCGAAAGCCCTCTGGGGCGAGTTCGGCGGCTCCGGCGGCCAGCTGCTGGCCGCGGCCCTGCTGGAGCCCTCGGACTGGACTCTGGCCACCGCCCCCGCCAGTTCCGGGGCCCAGTTCGCCGCCCTTCTCGAAGGGGTTAGGCTGGAAAGCCTATGATCCAGCGCGACCAGATCAGCATCGGCAGCCAGTCCATCCTCTGGGTGGCGGGTGTGGGCGTGGGCCTGGTGACCCTGGCGTTCGTCCTCGGCGTCCAGGTGGGCAAGCAGGGCGCGGCCCTGCGCCGCCCCACCCAGCGAGGCGTCGAGGAGGAACTGAAGGACCTGCCCGAGCCCCTGCTGGATCAGCTCAAGTTCTTCGAGGGCGACGGCCCGGACAAGCTCGTGGCCACGCCGCGGGTGGACGCCGCGGCACCCAGGGAGGAACCCAAGCCCGAGGCGAAACCAGCCGAGAGCAGCGTCTGGACCCTCCAGTTGGTTTCGACCCCCGACGCCGCGGAAGCGAAGCGCGTGGCCGACAAGGCCAAGGCCGCGGGTTTCGCCACTACCACCCTCAAAGACAAGGGCCAGGTGAAGGTGCGCCTCGCCAAGTCCGCCGACCGCGCGACCATCGACAAGACCGCCGAGAAGATGAAGAAGGCCGGCTTCAAGCCCTTCGCGGTGAAGGTGGAGTAGCCGGTCTCAGCGGAAGTGGTCCGGATCCAGGCCGTGCCGTGCGAGTTTGTCGTACAGCGTCTTTCGGGGCAGCTGAAGCAGATCCGCCGCGACCACCACCTGCCCCTTGGCGGTTCGCAGGGCCTCGCGGATCAGCCCCCGCTCGTAGATCTCCAAGCGGGCGGAAAGGGAGGCCGAGGCGGTCCGGGCCGGCCCCAGCCCATCACCCACACCCAGACAGATCCTCTCGGCGGCGCTCTTCAGTTCGCGGACGTTCCCCGGCCAGTCGTACTGCTGCCATCGGACCAGATCCAGCTCGTCCCAGGCCGGCACCTCGCGGTTGAAGCGGGCGGCGGCCTGGGCGAGGAAATAGGCCATCAGTGCCGGAATGTCGCCGAGACGCCGCCGGAGGGGCGGCAGCTCGATGGAAACGACGTTCAATCGGAAGTAGAGGTCGGCCCGGAAGGCGCCCTGATCGGATAGCTGCTTCAGGTCCGTCTTGGTGGCCGCGAGGATGCGGCCGTCCACCGGAATGGAAGTGTTGCTGCCCAGGCGTTCGACGCTCCGCTCCTGGAGCACCCGGAGCAGCTTCACCTGGAGGGACAGGGGCATGGATTCGATCTCGTCGAGGAAGAGCGTGCCGCCATTGGCGTACTCCACCTTGCCGATCCGGCGGCGGGTGGCGCCGGTGAAGGCTCCGGGCTCGTGGCCGAACATCTCGCTCTCGAACACGGTTTCCGGCAGGGCTCCGCAGTTCAGCGCGACGAAGGGTCCCTTGCGCCCGCTCTGCGCGTGGAGGGCCCGGGCCACCACCTCCTTGCCCGTCCCCGTCTCCCCCAGCACCAGCACATCCACGTCCGTGGGCGCCAGGGCCGCGATGGACCGGCGCACCTTCTGCATGGCCTCGGACCGCCCGATGAGTGGCTTGGCGCCGAGGCTGCCGAGCTGCTCGCGGAGGCGGCGGTTCTCGCGCACCAGGACCTGCTTCTCCAGGGCACGGCGCGTGACATCCACCAGTCGCTCCGAATGGAACGGTTTCTGGATGAAGTCGTAGGCGCCGGACCGCATGGCTTCGACCGCCATGGTCACATCGCCGTGCCCGGTGATCAGGATGACGGGGATATCCGGGTCGCGCCGGTGCAGGTCCTCCAGGAGATCCAGTCCGGACTTCCCCGGCAGTCTCACATCGCTCACCACCACGGCGGGCCGGACCTCCTCCAGGGCGGCCAGGGCGCTCTCCACGTCCCGGAAAGTCTGGACGTCCAGCTCCGCCAGGTGCATGGCCTGTTCGCAGCCGCGCAGCACCGCCTCGTCATCCTCGATGAGGTAGACCGTCAGGGGCCCGCCTTCTTCCTTCCCGTTCTCAACCATCGCCCCTCCGCAGCAGCAGGGTGAATTCCGCCCCGCCTTCCCCGGCGTTCCGCGCCTCGATGCGTCCGCCCAGCTCCTCCATGATCATGCGCGAGATGGCGAGCCCCAGGCCCAGGCCCTGCCCCGCAGGCTTGGTGGTGAAGAAGGGATCGAAGAGCCGAGCCAGCACCTCCGGGGGCAGGCCCGCGCCACTGTCCCGCACCCGGAGCCGCACCCCTTCGGATACCTCCGCGACATCGAGGATGATCCACCGCACCGGCCGGTCCGCGGTGGCATCCAGGGCGTTGCGGAGCAGGTTCAGGAGCACCTGTTCGAAGCGGAGCGGATCCACCAGGACCGTCAGCCCCGGAGGCATGGGCAGGACCTCGATCTCCACGCCCAGGTGCCGGCGCCGGGGCTCCACCAGTATCAGCGTCTGACAGATGGCCGCTTCCACCGGCGTGGCACGGAGTTCCGCGGAGGAGCGCCGGGCGAAGGTCTTGATCTCCCGGACGATGTGCTCCATGCGGTCGGCCATCTGGCGGATGAGGCCCAGGTTCTCCCTCACCTCTGGCAGGCGCCCCCGGTCCAGCAGGGCCGCGGCGTTGTCCGTGAAGGTGTGGAGGGCCGTGAGGGGCTGGTTGATCTCGTGGCTGATGCCCGCGGACATCTGGCCCAGCACGGCCAGTTTGCCCGCCTGGATGGCGTCATCCCGGGTCTCCCGCAGGATCGCCTCGGTGCGCTTCAGGGCCTCCACCCGGTCCTCCAGTGAGGCGTTGGTCTCCACCAGGTGGCCCGTGCGCTCGGCGATGCGGCGCTCCAGGTCCTCGTGGACGCGCCGCAAGGCCGCGTCAGCCTCCTGTCGTTCCCGGAACCGCTTGCGGTTGAGCCGCCCATAGGTGGCCAGGGAGAGCAGGAACGCCATGGCGAAGGCCGCCGCGATGCCTGCCAGCAGGGCCGCCTGGCGTTCCTGGCGGGTACCCTTCAGCAGCATCAGATGCCAGCCCAGGTGCCCGATGGGGCTCGATTGCACCAGGAAGTCCTGCGGGCGTCCCTGCGTCACGGCCACGCGGACGGACGAGGTGCCAGGCCCGAGGCGCAGGCCTGTATCCAGAGGCCGGAGGTCCAGGTCGTGGTACTGATGCGATTGCTGGAGAGCTGCCCGGGCTGTCGGATCCAGTGGCTGGAGGGTCCGGTACTTCCAGCCCCGCACGGAGGTCAGGAACACCACTCCGGAAGCGTCCACCAGAAGCACCACATCGCCGCTCTTCAGCAGGGCCGACTCGAAGTCATCCAGCGACACTTTCACGACGGCGGCCCCGATGCGGCCCGCCTCTGTGTCGATGGGCGCCGCCAGGAAGTAGCCCGGGATCCAGGTGGTGGCGCCGATGCCGTAGAAACGCCCGAACCCCCCCGCCATGGCCTGGGTGTAGTAGGGGCGGTAGGCGTAGCTCAGCCCTACGAAGGAACCGGGTTCACCCGCATTGCTGGAAGCCAGGGTGAGGCCCGCTTGATCCAGGAGGAAGGTCTCGGAGATGCCCGCCTCCCGGCGGATCTCCTTCAGGTAGCCATTGGCTGTGGCCAGGCGCGCGGTGTCCGTGGGGCGCGCCAGCAGATCGCGGAGCCGTCTTTCGAGTGTGATGATCCGGGGCAGGGATTCGTTCTTGGCCAGCACGGATTCGAGGCTGAGCCGGTAGAACTCCAGGTGGCGCTGGGTTTCCCCGCCGAGGTTGGCCAGCTGCCTGGCGAGGACGAGCTGCCGGGTGGTCCACCCCGCCAGCCCGCAGATGCCAAGGCCCAGCGCCACCAGGAGGACGGGCATGCGCCACCGGGCGAAAAGGGTTGGAGTTGCTGGCGTCATCGCGGCGATCCGTGTCTCCGGAAGCGTACCAGCAACTCCACTTCAGTCCTCAGACCAGCCCCAGCCACTTCCAGTAGGTGGCACCCAGCAGGAGGATGACCAGATAGGCCGCGATGGTGAGGGGGATGCCCGTCCGCACGAAGTCCCTCACCTCGAAGGTGCCCGTGCCATAGGCGATCATGTTCTGCGGCGCGTTCACCGGCAGGATCATGCCGAAGCTCACCACGTACTGGAGGATCATCGTCATCCCCACCACGTTGAGGCCCGGTGTCTTCACATTCTGCAGCACCGAGATGATGATGGGGATCATGGCGGCGGCCAGGCCGGTGGCGCTGGCGAAGCCCAGGTGGATGACGATCAGGAATACGGACAGCACCGCCAGGATCATCAGGGCCGAGGCGGTCTGGAGACCGAAGGCGCCGACGATGAGCTTCGCCAGCCAGGGGGCCGCCTTGGTCGAGAGCAGGGCCGAGCCCAGGCTGATGCCCACGCCGAACAGCACCAGGGTGCCCCAGGGGATCCGCTTTTGCGCGTCCTCCCAGCTCATGACCCCGAGGTGCGGCAGCAGCATGTAGCTGATGGCGGCGATGGTGGTGGTCGAGGTATCGAAGGGATGCAGCACCTTCTCCGTGGTCCAGAAGAAGAGCAGCAGGAGCGAAGTCACGAGCAGGCGCTTTTCTTCGGGGCGCATGGGGCCGAGTTCCGCCAGCGAACGGGCCACGGCTTCCTTGCCGCCCACGATCTCCTCGGTTTCGGGCGGCATCATCTTCATCAGCACGAAGTAGAGGACCACGGACATGATCACGGAGAAGGGCGCCGCGGCGATGAACCACTTCATCCAGGTGATGTCCACGCCCAGCTGCTTCTGGATGAAGCTCACGGCCACCATGTTCTGGGCCGCGGCGGTCTTGATGCCCACGTTCCACAGGCTGTCCGCCTGGGCCGTGGCGATCATCATCATGCCGGCGAAGCGGCTGCGCCGCTCCACGCCGAACGCCAGGATGATGCCCATGACGATGGGCACCAGGCAGGACACGCGCGCCGTGGTGCTCGGCACGAAGAAGCTGAGCAGGAAGCCCACGAAGATCACCCCGATGAGCACCCGGTTCGTGCGGGCCCCGATCTTCGAGAGCACGATGAGGGCGATGCGCTTGTCCAGGCCGGTCTTGGTCATGGCCGCCGCCAGGAACAGCGCGCCCGCCACCAGGGCCCAGGCCGTGTTGCTGAAACCGCCCAGGGCGATGCCCAGGCCGCCGTTGGTGCCGAGGATCTTCGTGGGATCGGCCACGCCGGGCGCCGAACCCAGGAGGAAGGCCATGAGCGTGACGATGATCGCCGCGCTCACGGGGTACGAAACGGTCTCCGTCATCCACACGATGACCGAGAAGACCAGGATGCCCAGCATCCGCTTGCCCGCCACCGGCAACCCCTCGGGCGTGGGCATCAACACAATCGCCAGCAGCGCCGCGAAGGCGAACCACAGGGCGTATTTCTTGATGAAGGACGGGGACTGGGGATCCATGGCGGCACTCCGGAGGGGGATCGAGACGGAGGTCGCACAGGACCCCCGCCCTCTCAGAGCAATGCCCGTGCCCTCACGCCAGCCTCATCCATAATTTTATAGATGACCTATTTATCTGTATTTATGGCCAAGCCCATTCATGCCTCATCGCTGCATCTGTGCGGAATCCCGGAATGGGCTGGGGGCAGCGTCCGGAAACCCGCACGAATCGGGCTACGGCTTCGGATAGACGCGGATGCCCGTCCACTTCCTCTCGGCATCGCCTGCGGCGATACGCGAGACACCGCTCGCGCTCCGATGGCCCGTCTTCGATTCAGGTCACGCCTTGGGGTAGACGCGGATGCCCGTCCACTTTTTGAGGATCACCTTGCCCGGCGCGAAGCCGCGGGGTTTGCTGATGTCGGCGATGCGGGCGAGGTGGACCTCCACCTTGCCGCCATCCCGGGCCTTGCTGTGGTAGGCGGCCAGTTCGGCGGCGCGCTCCAGTACCTGCCGCGGCAGCTCGCTCAGCTTGTCGGGATTGCGGATCACCACATGGCTGCCGGGCACGCTGGCCACATGCAGCCAGAAGTCGGTGTTGTCGGCCACCTTGAAGGTGAGCTGATCGTTCTCGGCGTCGCCCTTGCCGATGAGCACCTCGAAACCCTCCACCATCACGCTGCGGAAAGCCACCCCCTTGCCGTCCTTGCGTTTCGCCTCCGCTCCGCCCATCCGCTTCGTCCCCTTGCCTTTCGCCGTGTCCGACCGTTTCGCCGCGCCCTTCCCGTTCGGTTGTCTCGCGGCGGGCGGTTCCAGCGCAAGACCCCCGGCTTCCGCCTCCATCCGCTTCGTCCAAGCGGTCCGCTCGCGGGCGAGCTCCGCTTCCAGTTCGGCCACCCGCGACAGGCCCCGCTCGGCCTTTTTGGCTGCGGCGAACCAGGCCTGGACGGCGGTCTCCACCGAGGCCCCCTCTGGCAGCTGGATTCGCGTCCCGTCCAGCAGTACCGCCTCCCGCGTGGCGCCCTTCAGGCGGTAGAGTTCCGCCGCCAGACGCTGGGCCTGGAGCTTCAGGGGCAGCACCGCCAAGTGCTTCGCCCGGTCCCGGGCCAGGGCCAGGGCCAGGCGTTCCATCCGGGCGGCCTCGGTCTGGCGCTTCCGTTCCGCCGCAGCCTTGGCGGGCTGAAGGATGAGCGCTTCCGCCCGGGCTTCGGACCAGGCCCGGTGGCGGTCCAGCAGGCCATCCCGGCCTTCCAGCACCTCGGGGATCTCCCCGGCCAGCGCGCGGTCGAGGTCGGGGCCCCACCGCTCCCGCCAGCGCCGGAAGGGGGGCGGATCCTCCTGCGGCTCCGGTGGCGCTGCGGGGAAGGGAGAGCCCAGGCCCAGGCGGGGGATCTGCACATCCAGGCCGTCCACCCGGATGCCGGCCCGGCCGGGGATGGCCTGGAAAGCGAGGCGTACGGTCTCCAGCCGTCCCGTGATGGCCCGCCGCTGGAACAAAAGGCCCAGCCAGCGCTCCCGCGGATCCCCCTCGATGGCCTTCAGGCGGGCACCTGAAAGGTAGGGGCCCCAGACCTTCCCGCTGTCCCGGGTGGCCTCGGCCTGGAGGCGCGTCCAGGCGGGGTGGCCCGCCCCCAGCAGCCAGAGCTCAGGCCTCGGCTGGAGCAGCAGCACCCAGCCCTCGGCGGCTTTCCGTCCGGCCCAGCGCAGGCCCAGGGCCCGACCCGAGGCCCAGACGGACTCCAGGGGGATGTCCCCCCGCTCGCGGAGCCAAGCCCGCCCCAAGGCCAGAATCAGGGGAGCGTCCACAGACTCACCTTTCCCTGTTCTTTCCACCCGACGCTGGCCATGATGGGGCAACCTCCCTGCCCCAGCATCCCATGCCCGGCCCGGGGATGGCCCGGACCGAAGTTCGCAGCTGGAACCCGTTTAACCGATACTGGACCCCATGACGATTGCCGCCCCCAAGGCCTCCAAGACCCTCCAGGTCCTACTGGTGGACGACAATCCTATCCAACTGAGCCTCCTGCACCACCTCTTCCAGCGCCATGGACACACCACCCTCGAAGCCAAGAACGGCGCCGAGGCCCTCATCATCCTCGCCACCGAATGTCCGGATGTGGTGGTCAGCGACTGCGTCATGCCCCTCCTGGACGGCTACCAGCTCTGCCGCCTCCTCAAGGACGACCGGGCCACGCGCAACCTGCCGGTGCTCCTGCTGACGGCCCAGGGCGTGGGCCTGGCGCGCTTCTGGGCCAAGACCTGCGGCGCGGACCGCTTCCTGGTGAAGGGACGGGATCTGGACCATGTGGTGGAGGCTGCCATCTCCCTCGTGGAGCATACGGACCGGCTGCGTCCCCTCCCCGGCACGCCCCGGCTCGCCCAGGAGAACTTCGGCGTGGACGCCATCCAGCGCCGCCTGGCCCAGGCCCTGGAGCAGCGGGTGGTCGAGACCGCGCTGCGTGACTCCATCTCCCGGCTCTACACCGTCGAACACGACACCCTGCGGCTGATCCGGGGCTTCATCGAGATCCTCCAGGAGCTCGTGCTTCCCGGTGCCCTCCTGGTGGCCTACATGGGCGAAGAGGGGACCGTCTGCCACGGCGTCCACGGGGCCTCCGCCAGCGAAGAGGACCGGAAGGCCCTTGAGGGCGCCGCCCTCCAGCTCGCCAAGGCGGGCGTCCCCGCGGAGTGCCACTGGCATCCGGTCGACGACGGCGACGAGCGCCGCCGCGCACTCCGGGACCCCGTGCTGCGGGTGCTGCCCGCCCGCATGTCCGGCTACCCGGCGGTGGGCGCCTTCGGGTTTTTTGCCGAGCGCCGTTCCGTCGAGGAGTACGAGCGCCTGTTCGAGATCGCCAACGAGGAGCTGGGCCGCCTCCTCACTTTGGAGGACTCCCGTCTCCGCCTGTATCACCAGGCCATCCGCGATCCCCTCACGGGCCTGTTGAACCGGCGCCACATCCTCGACATGCTGAAGATCGAGGTGGACCAGAGCGGACGTTTCGGTCACAGCCTGTCCCTGATGCTCATCGACCTCGATCACTTCAAGGCCGTGAACGATCGCTTCGGCCATGCCACCGGCGACCAGGTGCTCAGCGTCATGGCGCAGCGCATGTCCTTCGGGCTGCGGAAGGTGGATCAGCTGGGCCGCATCGGGGGCGAGGAGTTCCTGACCTACGGACCCCAGACGGACCTTGAGGGCCTGCGGGCGCTGGCGGAACGGCTCCAGGAGCACGTCGCCCTGGAGCCCCTGCCGGGCCTCCCCCAGACCTACCGCGTGACCCTGAGCATCGGCCTGGCCACCTGGGAAGGCCCGGAGGACACCATGGAACGGATGCTGGCCAGGGCGGACAAGGCCCTCTACCAGGCCAAGGCCGAGGGCCGGAACCGCGTCATCGGCTGATTTCCGGAGCATCTCCAGGCCGCTTGACAGGCCCTGGGGCGGCGTCGCATGATTCCATACGCTTCCGTATGGAGTCACCATGGCCGACCTTCCCCAGGATCAAGCCGGACCGCAGGATCTCGCCGGCCGGGTGGCGCGCCTGGAGGCCCAGGTGGCCTGGCTCCTCCAGCGGCAGCAGGCGCCCACGGCGCCGCCCCCGCGGCCACGGCCTGTTCCCGCCACGACCCCCCGGAAGGAACTGTCCCCGGTGGTCTGGATCGCCGGCGCTGGCGCCGCGATCTTCCTCGTGGGCGCCATCTTCTTCTTCCGTTGGGCGATCCAGCAGGGCTGGCTGGGCGCCGAGCTGCGCTTCCTCCTCGGCCTGCTGGCGGGCGGCGCCATCGCCGCGGTGGCCGCGAAGCTGATCCTCGGAGACAATCGGCGCCTGGGTGTGGCCCTGCTCCTGGCGGGCCTTGGCACCCTCCAGTTCACCTTCCGGGCCGGGGCCATGGCCTACCACTTCTACCCCGCCTCCCTCGGCCTGGTGGCGGCGGCCCTGGTCACCCTGGTGGCGGGCGGGCTGGCCGCTCGCGGCCGCAGCGGCGGCGCCCTGACGGCGGCCCTGGTCTCGGGCCTGGCGGCGCCCCTGGTCTTCAGCCAGGGCGGCCACCACGAAGTGGCCCTGACCCTCTACCTGGCCGTGCTCATGGCCGCCGCCCTGGCCGTGCCCTACCTCGCGGGCATCGGCGGCGCCTGGCATGGCGCACGGTGGACGGCGCTCATCGGCACCTGGCTGCTGCTCCTCCCCGCCTGCGCCGAGGTGCTGAAAGCGGATGCCTCCCTGCTGGCCATCCTGCTGATCCTCCACCTGACCCTGGCCGGGTGCTGGGCCTGGCTGCCGGGCCGGGAGGAGAAGCCCGGGACGCCCACGGTGCTCTGGCTCATCGCTTCGATCCTGGCCACCTCGTACGGCTGGCTGCTGTGGAAGCGCCTCGGCCTCACCCCTGAAACCTTCGCCCTGCCCGTGCTTGCCGCGGCCGCCCTGAACCTCGCCCTGATGAAACCCCTGCGGCTCCGCATGGGCAACCGCCAGGCGGACTGGGGCCTGCTGGCCCTGGCGGCGGGACACCTGGCCCTGGCCGTGCCCGTGGCCCTGGCCTGGCGCTGGGTGGGCCCGCTGTGGGGCGCCTTCGCCCTGGGCCTGGCCTGGGCCTCCCTGAAGGCCGAGGCCGGCGAGTTCGCCCAGGAGGCCACCGCCCTGCGCTGGCTGGCCACCGGCATGGCCCTGCTTACGACGCTGCGCTGGGCGGTCCATGGCCTGGACGGCTTGTTCTCCCACGGCGGAGGGGGGACGCCCTTCTTCAACTCCGCCTTCGCGGAAGGAGCCCTGGCTTCCGTGGCCTGGTTCCTGCTCACGCGAAGGGGTGGCCTGCTCGGCCTGATCGCCTTCCTCGCTCTGGAGCTGACCGCCAATGTGACCCTGGCCTTCGAGGCGGCCCGGCTGGTGCATTGGCTGCAGACGCCCGGCTCCCAGGGCTGGGGCTGGGGGCCCTCCCGCGCGGCCTCCATCGCCATGACCCTGGTCTGGGCCCTGTCCGGCGCCTGGCAGTGGATGCGCGGCCTGGGCCAGCGCGATGCTGCCCGCCGCGCCCTGCTCGCAGCCGGCTACGCCTGGATGGGCATCGCCAGCTTCAAGCTCATCGTGTCGGATCTGGACCGCGCCGATACGCCGCTGCGCGCCCTGGCCTTCCTGGGCGTGGGCGCCATCGGCATGGCCGCCGCCATCCTCGCCCACCGGCATCATCCTGAGGGGAATGCATGAAACCCGCCCTCCTGCTCGCTTCCCTCCTCTGCCTCGCCTGCGGCCGCGAGGACACTGCGGCCCTGCACCTCCGGCCCATTTCGCCGGCAGCCTCCAGCGGATGGGCGCGCCTGCCCCTGGACGCCGAAGCCCAGCGCCACGTGCAAGGCGCCTGGATCGGTGATGCCGGCGGACGCAGCGTGCCTTTCCTGGAGGCCCGGGAGGGCCTGTGGGAAGCGCGCGCCCTGCCCCTGGAGCACCTGCTCACAGGCCGGGATGCCGAGGGCCACCCCACGGTGGAGTTCTCCCTGAGGCTGCCCGAGGGCTGGCAGGTGGGTGAGCGGGAAACACTGAAGATCGAATGCGACCTTGATGGGCGCGCTCCCTGGGTGGCCCAGGTGAAGGCCGAACGCCAGGGCGAGGGCGGGGGCTTCATCGCCTATGATCCGGCCACGCCCCTGCATCTCTACGACCTGGCGCCCTCGGGCAGTCGCCGCACGCTCGACCTGCCCTGGGACGGCCAGCGCTACCGCCTGACGCTGCTCGCTTCTCAAGGGGAGGCCCCGCGGATCCGCGGCCTCTCGGTCCGCGCGGAAACGCGACCTGAGGCCCTGGAAGCGGAGTTGGCCCTGGTCGGAACGTTTACGCCCGAGCCCGGCAGGCCCCGCACCTGGCGGCTGACCCTGCCGGACACGGAGCGCGTGGTGGGCCTGGACCTGATGCTCGCGCCGCCTGCGGCCCCCCTCGCCCCGGAGATCCACCTGGGTGAAAGCCGGGAGACGGAGCAGACCTGGGCCTGCGGCGACCTGGTGTGGAACCTCCCGGCCCTCCGCACCCGCTCTACCCGCATCGCCTTCGCGCCCAGGCTCACGAAGTCGATCACCATCAGCCTGCCCGAGGGCGCCACGCCGCAAAGCCTGCGGGCACTGGTCCGGAGGCAGACCTGGCTCCTTCCCGTGGAGGCGGGGCAGGTCTACACGCTGCACCTGGGTGGTGAGGCAAAACCGGCCCCCGGGAACCTGGGCGCCCTGCCCTCCCTGCGCACCCTCGCATCGGCCGCGCCTCTGACGCTCGGTCCCAGCGAGCCTGATCCGCAGGGCCTGCCCCACCGCAGCGGCGCCGATGAGCGGGCCCGGCCCTGGATGCCCTGGGTGGCCGGAATCGCCGTGCTGGCCCTGGCGGCCGCAGCCTGGAGGCTGCTGAAGGAACAGCCCGCCGCATGAGGCTTCCTCCCCTCCTGCTCGCAACCCTCGCGCTGACGGGCCTCGCCTGCCGCTCGCCCCTGGCGGACCTGAAGCCCGGGAAGGGCGCGCCCGCCCTGAACCTGGCGGTCCGCGTCGAGGACCACAGCCGGAAGCTGGCGCGCCTGAAGGAGCCGGAGGGCGAAGCGGACACGCCCGCGGCCCGCCAGGCGGCCCTGGAGGCCCAGCGCGCGGCCTTCGAAATCGAGGTGCGGGCCAAATACATCGCCTGGGGCATCCTCAGTGGCGTGGTCTGGGGTGTAGGCGTGGGCCTGCTGGCCCATGACGCCCGCCTGGCGGTGGGACTCGGTCTCTACGAACTGCTGGAGGAAAGCGCCTTCTGGATCGGGGGCTCCATGCTCATGGGGCGCTGGTCCTCTCCGGCGGTCGTTGAGGCACAGCTCACCCAGACAGGCTCCGACACCCCCTCTGGAAGGAAACGTACTACGTGCTGTGGGCCCGCCGGGAGTTGGCGGCCCTTCCGGCCACGGAACAGAACCGGCGCGAGCGCCAGCTCCAGGCTTCCCTCCGCAAGGCCATGGGCAAGCTGTTCCACGATCTGGAAGCCATCCCCGACTTCCCTAGGGCGATCGGGCTTCCACAGGCCGTGTCGGAACAGTCGGCCGCATTTTAGAGTGCCTAACATACCCCCCGCCGGCCCTCGCCCGGAGGGAAAAAGCCAGGTGGGCGCCTCGCGGCGTCAGGGCCTTTGAACGATGTCCCGCATCGCCCTGCGGGCCCTTCCCTCTCGGTGTCGCCTCTGGCGATACGCGAGACAAACTGACATCTGCGGTGCATCCCACCTGGATTGCTCGCGGCCCGGCGGGGGGGTTGTTAGGCGTTCTCAGGCCGCGACGTCCGCCATTTTCGGCCTTAGCTGCACCAGCGCCACCGCCCCCAGGATGATGGCCATGCCGAGGATCTCGCGCAGGCCGAAGGCCTCGTGCAGGATGAGGCTGCCCAGCAGCACGGCCACCAGAGGGTTCAGGTAGGCGTAAGTGCCCATCTTCGCCGGGGGCCAGGCCTTGGCCAGGTAGATGTAGGCGGAGAAGGCCAGCATGGAGCCGAACAGGGCCAGATAGGCGACGGCGCCGAGGGCCTTGGGCGTGACGGGGCCCCGCAGGAACCCGCCTGTGAGGGGCGCCAGCACGAGGCCGATCACCGCCGCGGTGGCCATCTGGAGGCCGACATTGGTGAGCAGGCCCCCGCCCCGGACGAAGTGCTTGCCATGGAGGGTGCCCCAGGACCAGATGATGGGCGCGGCCACCAGGGCGGCCAGACCGCCGATGTGGACCCGCCCGCCGCCCGTGGGCCACACCAGCACGCAGACCCCGGCCAGACCCAGGGCGAGGCCCGCCCAGCCCTTGGCGCCCAGGGGGTTCTTCGCCATGGAGAAGACCGCCAGCCAGAGCGGCACCAGGGCCGCGAACACCGCGGCCAGCCCGGAAGAGACGTGCAGCTCGGCCCAGGAGATCAGGGCGTTGGAACAGCCCAGCAGCAGGGCCCCCACGATGATGAGGTGGCGGATCTCCCCGGCCGGCGGCCAGGGCTCGCGGCGGAGCCTGCCCAAGCCCAGGGCGAGCAGCGCGGCCACGGAGAAGCGGGCCGCCACCATGCCGTAGGGCGTGAAGGACTCCAGTCCCAGCGCGATGGCGAAGTAGGTGGAACCCCACACCACAGCCACGGTGAAGTAGGCGAGCCAGGCGAGCATCAGGGTGTGTCCATGCCCGCTTCGCGCTCCACGCGGCAGACCCGCAGGCGGAAGGATCCGTACCACCGCTCCCGGCCCAGACGCTGGGCCACGGCATGCTCGGCATGCGCCTTCCACGCCGCGATGGAGGCCTCATCTCTCCAGTAGGACACGGTGATGCCGAAGCCCTCGGCGTCCCGGGCGCTCTCCACGCCGAGGAAGCCGGGCTGCGCGCGGGCCAGTTCCACCATGCGGTCGGCCATCGCCCCGTAGCCCTGGTCCCCCGGGGTGCGATGGCTGCTGAAGATGACGGCGAGGTAGGGCGGCTCGGGGGTTCGCGCGATCACTTCTTGGCCTTCTTCGCCTGGCCGTCGCCAGGGAAGGGGCTCGGCCCGGCCTTCTCCCAGTGGGTCTCCAGCACGATGGTGGTGCGGGTGGTGACCATGGGCCCCAGGGCGCGGATGCGGCGCAGACGCTCGGCGATGCCCGCGGGGGTGTCCGCCACCACCTTCAGCATGAGGGCGTCCTCGCCGGCCACGGTATGGGCCTCCAGGATGTCAGGCTCGTCCTCGAGCGCCTTGATGAAGCGCTGCTCGATGGCCTCGTTGTTGTCCTTGTAGCGCACCGCCACGAAGGCCACGTTGGGCTTGTTCACGGCCGCGGGCGCCACCCGGGCCGCATAGCCCGCCAGGATGCCTTCGGCCTCCAGCCGCTTCACGCGGTCGATGATGGTCGGGCGGCTCACGCCGAGCCGCTCCGCCAGTTCGGCGTGGCTCATGCGCCCTTCCTGCTGGAGCAGGGCCACCAGACGCCGGTTCAGATCGTCTTCCATCAACGTCTTCGCCATGTCGGTCTCCGGGAAATGGGGTTTGTGGGATCAATTGAACACTGTGCAAGACTACCCATCAATACGGATGACAACCCGTAAATGACTCGGTCGAGGTAAAATGCAGGCAGAGGTGCACATGGACTTCGCCCGACCCTTCACTGGCCAGAGCTTCTTCCTGATCGCGGGGCCCTGCGTCATCGAAAGCCGGGAGCATGCCCACCTGATGGCGTCGAGCCTGCGGGATCTGGCGGAGGCCCGGGGCATCCCCTTCATCTACAAATCCAGCTTCGACAAGGCCAACCGCACCAGCCGCGACAGCCAGCGGGGGCCGGGCATGGAAGGCGGCCTCGACATCCTGGCCGAAGTCCGCAGCCGCTATGGCGTGCCCGTGCTCACGGACGTGCACGAGAGCGACCAGTGCGCCCCGGCGGCCCAGGCCGTGGATGTGCTCCAGATCCCCGCCTTCCTCTGCCGCCAGACGGATCTGCTGGTGGCGGCCGCGGCCACGGGCCGCACGGTGAACCTGAAGAAGGGCCAGTTCCTCGCCCCCTGGGACCTCAAGCATGGCGTGGAGAAGCTCCAGTCCGTCCCCGGCCACGGCCCCGTGTGGGTGACGGAGCGCGGATCGAGCTTCGGCTACGGCAACCTGGTGGTGGATTTCCAGAGCTTCCCCCACCTGCGCCAGACGGGTTGCCCCGTGGTCTTCGACGCCACCCACAGCGTGCAGAAGCCCGGCGCCCTCGGGAACGCCACCGGCGGCGCCCGGGAGATGATCCCCACCCTGGCCCGCGCCGCGGCCACCGCCGTGGACGGCTTCTTCTTCGAGGTGCACGACTGCCCGGAGAAGGCCTACAGCGATGGCCCCAATGCGATGCGCCTGGAGCAGTTCGGCGCCCTGCTGGACGAGCTGCTGATCCTGTGGCGGGCCGGTCGTGCCGCGGCCCAGTCGGACCCTGCAGGCAAGTGAGGGTGGCGATGACGGAGGCGATCAAGGCCGGGCGGACCTTGGAGCTGCGCCCCCTGTGCCTGCGCGATGCCAGGGCCCTGTTCACCCTGGTGGACGCCAACCGGGATCGCCTGCGCCGTTGGCTGCCCTGGCCCGACGCGAACCGCAGCCTGCAGGATTCCCGCGCCTACCTCCTGCGCGTGCGGGCCCAGGCGCGCCTGGGTGCGGCTCTCCCCTTCGGGCTCTGGTGGAAGGGGAACCTGGTGGGGGTGGCCGGCTTCGTGTGGATCGATCCCGCCAACCGCAGCGGAGGCCTCGGCTACTGGCTGGCCCGGGAGGCCGAAGGGCACGGCCTGATGACCGCGGCCGTGTCGGCCCTGATCGGCCACGGCTTCCACACCCTGAAGCTCAATCGCATCGAGATCCGGGCCGGGGTCCGCAACCGCCGCAG
>DASXUH010000142.1:0-10406 GCA_036504935.1 Geothrix sp.
GCCACCTGCGTGAGCCTCCAGGCCATCTACCGCATGGACACGGGCCACAGCACCGAGATCCGCCGCCATCCTACCTCGAGCCCCACGGAGGAGAGCCTGCGCCGCACCTTCCACCAGGCCAAGGTCCGCGGCCTGCGCATGATGTTCTTCCCCACCATCAACCTGCGGGACGAGGCCGAGAATGCCGACTGGTGGCGGGGCAACATCGCGCCCTCGGACTGGGAGCTCTGGTGGCGCAACTACACGGACTTCAACGTGCGACTGGCGGCCCTGGCCCAGGAGGGCGGCGTGGAGTGGTACAGCCTCGGCACCGAGATGGCCTCCACCCACCCCTTCCCGGACCAGTGGCGGAGGCTCGCCGCTGACGTGCGGAAGGTCTTCAAGGGCAAGCTCGTCTACAGCGTGAACTTCGACAGTCACGACAGCTTCACCTTCGGCGACTGCCTGGATGTCATCGGCATCAACACCTACGATCCCATCGCCAAGTACGACGACTACCCCACGCCCGACCAGATCCGCGATGCCTGGTGGTGGATCGTCTACAAGGCCCGCACCCTGTCCGCCCGCTTCGCCGATGTCCGCGGGCCCAAGCCCGTGATGATCACCGAGGTGGGCTACCCTAGCGTGGCCCACGCCCACGTGGGCCCCTGGGACTTCCGCACGGACAAGCCCGTGGACCTGGCCCTCCAGGACCTGCTGCTGAAGGGCGCCTTCGGCGTGTTGCGCCACTGGAGCGACGGCGACGCGGTGTTCTACTACCTCTACGGGGAGAACCTCAATCAGAAGCCCATCGGCGGCCCCCTCGACCGCACCTACGCCGTGTGGGGCAAACCCGTCGAGGCCACCCTGCGGCAGTACTTCCGCGAGCCCATCTGGGAGGGCCACATCCCCCCCAGGGCCGAGAACCTCCACGAGGCCGTGGTGCAGTCCCTCGTGAGCTGGCACCGCAAGGTGCGGGACTATGAGGACGCGGACCTGCCGCCCTGGGTGGTGGGCTGGGAGAGCCGGCATCCGGGGGATGCGTCCGAGGCCCGGGCGATCCTGGCGAAGGAGCCGGCCCCGGCGCGTAAAATTCCCAAAGGCGAGGCCCGCTGACGGTATCCTCGGGTAGATCCTATGAACCCTCCCCCTCGCGCCCGTCCCCTTCCCGATCCCGAGGCCCCCGCCCGTACGCTGCTCGTGGTGGAGGACGACCGCGCCACCCTCAGTCTCTACCGGGCCGGGCTGAAAGGCCTCCAGGGCTTCCGGATCCTCTCGGCCCAGAACGGCTGCGAGGCGCTGGACGTCCTCCGGCAGGAGCCCGTGCACGTGCTGGTCACGGATCTCGACATGCCCGTCATGGACGGCTTCAACCTCATCACCAAGGTAAGCCGGCTCTATCCCCAGATCCCCGTCATCGTCATGACCGGCCTGGACGAGAGCCAGCACCTGAACACCCCCCTGGATCTGGGCGCGGTCCGCATCCTCAGCAAGCCGCTCCGCCTGGGTTTCCTCATGGAGGTGATCCGCGCGGCGGTCCAGGCCGGACCCCCTGGGGTGATCCGCGGCCTCAGCCTTGGCAGCATCCTCCAGCTCCTGGCCTGGGAGCAGAAATCCTGCACCCTCACGGTCACCTCCGCGGCCCGGCTGGGCCTCCTGTATCTGAGCCGGGGCGATGTGATCCATGCCGCCTACCGTGACCAGGAGGGTTTCCCCGCGGTCTATGAGATCCTTACCTGGGATCACCCGGACATCGAGTTCGTGGAGACCTGCCGGGTCGAGCGCACCATCGACCTCCCCCTCACCGAGCTTCTGCTGAACGTGGCCTTGATCAACGATTCGCTGGGGCCCGACCCCCTGGGATCCTGATCCGCCACCGGCTCCCACTGGAGACATACCTCCCCGGTTCTAGGAGATCCATGCCGTTCAGCAGTTTCAATTTCATCCTCTCCCTGCCCCTCTTCGTATTGACGTTCTGGCTCATGCCGAAGGCTCTGCAGAAGTACTGGCTGATCCTGCTCAGCTTCATCGTCTACATGGCCGCGGGCCTCCCCGACTTCCTGCTGCTGTTCTCTGCAGTCTTCGCCAACTGGGCCGTGCCCTACGCCGCGCCCGACAAGCGCCGCGCGGCGGCGGCCATGGTGGTGGCCAACATCGGCTTCCTGGCCTGGTTCAAGTACCGGATCTTCCTGTCCGGCCTGGTGGGCCTGCATCCCGCTTATGCCCTGGTGATCCCGCTGGGCATCAGCTTCTACATCTTCCAGATGATCTCGTACCAGGTGGAGATCCGGCGCGGCCAGGTGACGGGGGACGGCTCGTTCTGGGAGTTCTTCCTCTACATCTTCTTCTTCCCGCACCACCAGGCCGGCCCCATCATGCGGCCCCACGCCTTCCTCATCTGCTTCCACCAGGCGCGCACCTTCTTCCGGTCGCGGATGCTGACGGGCCTCCTCATCTTCCTCTGGGGCCTGTTCAAGAAGGTCTGGATCGCCGACCTCATCGCCCCGAAAGTGGATGAGGCCTACCTCACCTTCCACAACTCCGGCGGCCGCGAAGGCAGCCTGATCTTCCTCGCGGTGATGTACGGCATCCAGATCTACGGCGACTTCTCCGGCTACTCGGACATGGCCGTGGGCATGGGGCGGTTCTTCGGCTTCAAGTTCGACCGCAACTTCCACCAGCCCTATGTCTCTCGCGGGGCCGCCGAGTTCTGGCGGCGGTGGCACGTCACCCTCTCCCAGTGGCTCCGCGATTTCGTGTACATCCCCCTGGGCGGCAACCGGGGCACCTACCTGCGCACCCTGGTGAACCTGTTCCTCGTGATGCTGGTGGGCGGCCTCTGGCACGGCGCGGGCTGGAACTTCGTCCTGTGGGGCGCCATGCACGGCGCCTACCTGATCTGGGAGCGGGTGGTGCCCAGCCCCCAGGGCCCCTGGGCCCGCTGGCCCAAGTACGTCCTCTTCCAGCTACTGGTCATGCTCACCTGGATCCCCTTCCGCGAACCAAGCATGGCCGCCATCTGGCATGCCCTGCCGAGATCCTCGGCCTGGTTCGGCTCCGCCACGGACCACGCCCTGAAGTACTTCGCGGCCATCCTCCTATTCGCCCACCTGGAGCAGGCGCTGGAGCGGCGGTTCACGGGCCTGGTCAAGCGGACCGCCCGGATCCCCGCCCCCACCTTCGCCGTCGCCTACGGCATCCTGCTCTTCCTCGTGCTCATCGGAGCCGGCAATGCCACGACCTTCATCTATCAGCGCTTCTAGGCCCCGGCGGCTCCTCCGCGCGGCGATCCTGCTGGCCCTGGGGCTCGGCACGGCGCTCGCGCTCGACCGGCTGGCCTTCACCCGCCGGGCGTCGCTCCACACCTCCAACACCGGCCGCTGGGCCTACCAGGAGTGGCGGGAGAAGCAGGCCGCGGCCCGGCGCCTGGCGGCCCCGCCCGAGATCCTCTTCCTGGGCGACTCCACCATGAGCCGGGACCTGCGGCCCTCCCTGATCGCCCCCCGGGCCCAGAACCTCGCCCGATCGGGGCTCCAGGGGGTCGAGCTGCCCGAACTCGGCCTGAAACTCGATCAGGCCGGGATGGCGCATCCCCGCCTGATCGTGCTGGCCATGCTGCCCGAGCAGTTCCGCACCCTGGACTCGGACCTCGCCTTCCTGGATTCCCCCCGGCCGGGCCTGGGTGAGGTGATCCGCGGCTACTACGGGCGGTTGAACCTGAGCCAGGTCGCCTTCTTCCCCGGCACCCGCGTCGCCAAGTACCACCTGGACGCCTTCGTGGCCTACCTGGATCACGACCCGACCTACCGGGTGGATGCCGATGGCGCCGTGCTCTACGGGTCGAGCGGCACGCCCCTGGGCACAGTGCCCCGGATGCCCGGCTTCATGTCCAGCCAACCGGGCTACCTGGATGCCGCCCGGCTGGCCCCCCTGGAGGCCTTCGTGCGCCACTGGGAGGCCCGGGGCACGCGGGTGGTCTACCTCTTCCTGCCCGTCCACCCGGCCCTCGCCCCCGCCTACGAGGCCCGCTTCCAGCCCGATCTGGCCTTCTACCGGGCCCAGGTGGCGCGGATCTTCGACGGCCGGGTCATCGACCTGGCCTCCGCCCAGCCCGCCTCCGCCTACTACGACGCCACCCATCTGAACGCCGACGGGGCGGCCGCGTTCTCGCGGCAGGTGGCGGAAAAGCTCGCCCCCTACCTGGCCGGAGCCGGCCTGGCGCAGGCCCCGGACCCGTCTGCGGGCCGGCCCGGAATTTGACAGATCGCGCCATCCAGGCCCCAAGTCTGGGACTTTCGTCAAAACCAGACAGACGGGCCCTCCAAAGGGCACCCACCGGGGAATAATGGCGCGTGTGTGCGGCCCCGCGGGGGCCCTTCCCAGGCAGGTGTCCATGTCCCAGCTGAAGCCCTTCCGCGCCTACCGCCCCCGGCCCGAGCTCGCCGCCCAGGTGGCCGCCGTGCCCTACGACGTGGTGAACACCCAGGAGGCTGCCGAGCTGGCCCAGGGGAACCCCCACTCCTTCCTCCACGTGGGCCGGCCCGAGATCGACCTGCCCGCGGGCATCGACGTCCACGCCGACGAGGTCTACGCCAAGGGCGTGGCCAACCTCCGCGGCCTGATCGAGCGGGGCACCCTGTTCCAGGACAACACGCCCTGCCTCTACGTCTACCAGCAGCGCATGGGCGACCATGTCCAGGCGGGCCTGGTGGGCCTCTGCTCCGTCGAGGAGTACGAGACGGGCGCCATCAAGCGCCACGAATTCACCCGCAAGGACAAGGAGGACGACCGCACCCGGCACGTCACCGACCAGGCCGCCAACGCCGAGCCCGTCTTCCTCACCTACCAGGCCGTGCCCTACATCGATCACATCGTGAACGACATCCGGAAGCAGATTCCCGTCTACGACGTGGTCACGCCGGATGGTATCGGCCACACCGTGTGGGTCGTGTCCGGCGAGACGGTGGTCTATGAACTGGTGCACCTCTTCAACGGCGTGCCCGCCCTCTACATCGCCGACGGCCACCACCGCACCGCCGCCGCCATCCGCTATGGCCAGGCCTGCCGCGCCGAGGCCAGGGCGAAGGGGATCACCCTCACCGGCGACGAGCCCTTCGAGAGCTTCATGGCCGTGGTCTTCCCCCATGACCAGCTGAAGATCATGGACTACAACCGCGTGGTGAAGGACCTCAACGGCCTCAGCCAGGACGCCTTCCTCGCCAAGGTGCGCGAGCGGTTCGAGGTGGCCCCCTCGGCCCACCGCGCCGCCCAGGCCCCCACCACCTTCGGCATGTATCTCGGCGGCGCCTGGTACGAGCTGAAGGCCAAGCCCGGCACCTACCCCGCCGACGATCCGGTGCGCGGCCTGGATGTCAGCATCCTCCAGGAGAACCTGCTCAACCCGATCCTCGGCATCGACGATCCCCGCACCAACACCCGCATCGACTTCGTGGGTGGCATCCGCGGCATGGACGAGCTGGAGCGCCGCGTGAAAGCGGGCTGCGCCGTGGCCTTCTCCGTGTATCCCACCTCGCTCACCCAGCTCATGTCCGTGGCCGACGCCGGCGAAGTGATGCCACCCAAGTCCACCTGGTTCGAACCCAAGCTGCGCTCCGGCCTCCTTGTTCGGATGTACGAAGGCTAAACGGAGACCCCATGCACATCCTCATCGCCGAAGCCTTCGACGCCAAGCTGCCGGAGCGCCTCACACCCTACGGAACCACCAGTTCCGACATGGCCACCCTCGGGCAGGCCAACGTCCTCCTCGTCCGCTCCAAGACCAAGGTGAACGCCGACCTCCTGGCCCAGGCCCCCGCCCTCAAGCTCGTCATCCGCGGCGGCGTGGGCATGGACAACGTGGACAAGAAGCTCTGCGCCGAGAAGGGCGTCAAGGCCATGAACACGCCCCGGGCCAGCAGTGTGGCCGTGGCGGAGATGGCCATGGCCTTCATGGTCGCCATCCCCGCGCGCCTCATCGAGGCCCACACCTCCATGAAGGAGGGCAAGTTCCTCAAGAGCGAGCTGAAGCGCACCGAGCTCTTCAAGAAGACCCTGGGCCTCATCGGCGCCGGCAACATCGCCACGGAAGTCGCCAAGCGCGCCCAGGCCTTCGGCATGGAGGTGGTCGCCTACGATCCCTTCCTGAAGGAGCACCCCATCGCCCGCATGGTCAGCCTCGACGAACTGGCGGCCAAGGCCGACTACATCAGCATCCACACGCCCCTCACGGACGAGACGCGGGGCATGATCAACGCCGGTTTCCTCGCCAAGGTGAAGGATGGCGTCACCCTCATCAACACCGGCCGCGGCAAGTGCGTGGTGGACGCGGATCTCGCCGCCGCCCTCCACAGCGGCAAGGTCCGCGCCTACGGCACCGACGTGTGGCCCAGCGATCCGCCCCCCGCGGACTGCCCCCTGCTCCACGCCCCCAACGTCTTCATGGCGCCCCACCTCGGCGCCAGCTCCAAAGAGAACCTCGCCCGCATCGGCGACGAAGTCGTGGCCATCCTGTCAGACTTCAAAGCGTGAGGAGATCCCCCATGACCCATCGCGTGATCAACTTCTACGCCGGCCCTGCGGGGCTGCCCCTACCCGCGCTGGAGCGTGCCCAAGCGGAGCTGCTGGACTTCGCCGGCACCGGCATGTCCGTCATGGAGGTCAGCCACCGGTCGAAGGAGTACGACGCGGTGCATGAGGAAGCCATCGCCCTCACACAGGAGCTGATGGGGCTGCCCTCCAACTACAAGGTGCTGCTGCTCCAGGGCGGCGCGCACCTCAGCTTCGGCATGATCCCCCTGAACCTGCTGCGCGGCGGCCGCAAGGCCGACTACATCGTCACGGGCAACTGGGCGGAGAAGGCCACCAAGGAGGCCAAGCTCGTGGCCGGCGACCATGTCCGCGTGGCCGCCAGCACCAAGGAGCAGAAGTTCAGCCGCCTGCCCCATGCCGGCGAGATCAAGGTCGGGCCCGACAGTTCCTTCGTCCACTTCACGTCGAACAACACCGTGGAGGGCACCCAGTGGCACGAGTTCCCGAAGGTGGGCGACGTGCCCTACGTCTGCGACATGAGCAGCGACTTCATGTGGCGTCCATTTGATGTGAGCCCCTTCGGCCTCATCTACGGGGGCGCCCAGAAGAACCTCGGCCCCAGCGGCGTGACGCTGACCATCATCCGCGAGGACTTCCTCGAGATGTGCGAGGCCCAGGACCTGCCCAGCTACCTGCGCTACAAGATCCATGCCGAGAAGAACAGCCTCTACAACACCCCGCCCACCTTCGGCATCTACATCCTGCGCAACGTGCTGGCCTACAACAAGAGCATCGGCGGCCTGAAGGCCATCGAGGCCGCCAACCTGAAGAAGGCCGAGCTGCTCTACGGCTGCATCGACAAGCACAGCGGCTTCTTCCGCGGCTTCGTCACCGAGAGGGCCCACCGCAGCGTCATGAACGTGGACTTCTTCCTGCCCACCCCCGAGCTCGATGACCAGTTCGTCAAGGAGGCCAAGAAGGCCGGCATGGTGGGCCTCAAGGGCTACCGCGATATCGGCGGCATCCGCGTCAGCACCTACAACGCCGTCACCGTGGACCACGTGAAGACCCTCGTCGACTTCATGGAGCAGTTCGTGAAGGTGAACGGGTAGTCAGGTGTTCTCAAGGCACAAAATGGGCACCGGAAACGGTGCCCGTTTTGTGCCCAGGGAACAGGTGGTCAGGGCCTCAGGCCTTCCATGGCCCCCGCTCGCAATCCCAGCACGATCTCCTCGATCTTGAGGTCCTTTTCGGCCCACATCTCCTGCACCCAGGCCTGCATGCGGGCGCGGAAGACGGGATCGCCTTCGTAGTCGCCGCCCAGCAGATCCTTGGGGATCTCGCGTTCACGCACCTGCACCACGATCTGCCGGACCTTGCCCGAGAGCAGGTCCCAGAAGGTGGGCACGCCCTCGGGGTAGACGATGGTGACATCCAGCAGGGCATCGAAGCGCTCGCCCATGGCGGAGAGCGCCGTGGCCAGCCCGCCCACCTTGGGCTTCAGCAGATGCCGGTAGGGCGAGCCCTGAGCGGAGTGCTTGGTCCGGCTGAACCGGCTGCCTTCCAGGAAATTCATCACCGAGGTGGGGATCTGCCGGAACTTCTCGCAGGCCTTGCGGGCGGTGGCCAGGTCCTTGGACCGGCTGCCGCTGCGCCGGCGCATGAAGGGGAAGTCCAGGGCCCACCAGGCCAGCCCCATGACAGGCACGTAGAGCAGCTGCCGCTTGAGGAAGAACTTCAGGAAGGGCACGCGGCGGTGGAAGACCTTCTGCAGCACCAGGATGTCCACCCAGCTCTGGTGGTTGCTGCTCACCAGGTACCAGCCCTTGCGGCGCAAGCCGTCGAGGCCCTTCACATCCCAGCGGATGCGCTGCACCATCGCCATCCACCAGCCGTTCACGGCAATCCAGCCCTCCGCCAGGGCATTCAACGCCCGGTCCGCGCCCCGGCGGACGGCGCCGATGGGCAGGGCCAGCTTCAGCAGGGCCAGGGGGATCATGCCCGAGAAGATGGCCACGGCGTTGGCCGCCAGCACCGAGCCGGCGACACTGCCTTTGAAGGTGGACCACAGGCGCTTGAACATCCCGACTCCGACCCTCCATTTTACCCGAGAGCCCTTTGGCAGTCAGTGGCGGATGCGCGAAGGGAAAGGAACAGATTCACCACCAAGACACGAAGACACCAAGAAAAGCAGAAGCTCTTTTGCAGTTCTTGGTGCCTGAGTGTCTTGGTGGTGATCTTTTCAAGTCTCCCCCAAGTCAATCCCACATCATCCCCAGCCCAGCTCCTCCAGCCGCTCTTCGCTGATGCCGAAGTGGTGGGCGATCTCGTGGATGACCGTGATGGCGATCTCCCGCCGCAGGTCGTCCTCGTCCTCGCAGTCCTCCAGCAGGGGCCCACGGTAGAGGGTGATGCGGGGCGGCAGATCGCCGCTCTCCGCCCGCCCCTCCGTCAGCGCCCGCCCCGAATACAGCCCGTAGAGGGTCTCGTCCTCGGGCACGCCCAGGGCGTCCAGCAGGGCGTCGGGTGCCCAGTCCTCGATGACCACGGGCACCCCCGCCAGGTAGGGCCGGAACTCCTCCGGGACGAGCGCCAGCGCCTCGTCCACCAGCTGCCGGAACCTCGGATGGGAGATGTGCATGGCCCCATCGTACCGCCGCAGGGTTCAAAAAAGATCAGCCACTGATTTCAGTGATGCACGGTGATAAAGCCGAAACGGCCTCTGCATGGGCCCGCCAGAGGCGGCTTCCGGCACCGCCGGAAGTCCGGGTGGGTGCCAGGGCCGCGCCTTTTGGGGAGCGCGGCCCTGGCACCCACCGTGAGCCCATGCTGCGCTGGACCGGAATCACCGAAATCACTGAAATCGGCGGCGAAAAAGCTTTTCAGTTCAGCACGGAAGCCCGGTCACAGCCCGTCCAGGGGGCTGGCCACGCCGCGGCCGCCGCGATTCAGCACGTGTGTGTAGATCATGGTGGTGGCCACGTCCTTGTGGCCCAGCAGCTCCTGCACGGTGCGGATGTCGTGGCCCGTCGTCAGCAGGTGCGTCGCGAAGCTGTGGCGCAGCACGTGGGGCGTGACGGGCTTGGCCAGCTCCGCCCGCCGCGAGGCCTCCCGCACGGCCCGCTGCACGCTTTCGGGGTACAGGTGGTGGCGGCGCGTCACGCCCGAGCGGGGATCCACCGTCCGCACAGCCGAGGGGAAGACCCACTGCCAGCCCCACTGGCGGGCCGCGTCACGGTATTTCACGGCGAGCGCATCCGGCAGGAAGACCTCGCCGAAGCCCTCGGCCAGGTCCTTCTGGTGCAGGCCGCGCACCCGCTCGAGGTGGGCCCGCAGAGGCTCCACCAGGCGCTCCGGCAGCATGGTGACGCGGTCCTTGTCGCCCTTGCCCGAGCGCACCACCACCTCCAGGCGGTCGAAATCGAGATCCTTCACCCGCAGGCGCAGGCCCTCCAGCAGGCGCAGGCCCGTGCCATAGAGCAGGGCCGCCGCCAGGCCCATGGTGCCGTCCATCTGGTCGAGCAGGGTCCGCACCTCGCCCGGGCTCAGCACCACCGGCAGGCGGCGCCGCTCCTTGGCCTGCACCACCTCCGCCAGCCACGGAAGGTCCACCCCCAGCACGTGCTTGTAGAGGAAGAGCAGCGCCGCCTTGGCCTGGTTCTGGGTGGAGGACGACACCTTCCGGTCCACCGCCAGGTGCGAGAGGAAGGCCCCGACCTCCACGGGCCCCAAGTCCTTCGGATGGCGCTTGCCATGGAAGAGGATGTAGCGGCGCACCCAGTCCGAGTAGGCCTCCTCCGTCCGCAGGCTGTAGTGCCGAATCCGCAGCTCCCCCCGCAGCTGGTCCAGCAGGCGCGGGGACGGCGGTGCAGGCATGGGCAGGCGAAGTTCCATCCGGA
>DASXUH010000143.1:0-9889 GCA_036504935.1 Geothrix sp.
TAGATCTAATTGATGAATGAATGAGGCCTGCTGATGGCGCAGATACCTCTTCACACTATGCGACTCAGGGGTAGACTACGCACCGAAATCCCACCCCATCCTAACCATGGAGGCTCCCGCATGAGCCATGAACCCGTTTCCGGAACGGCTGCGGCCGGAGGTCTGCCCGGCTGGCAGGGCGCCCGGCCCATCCCGGCCCTCGCCACCCTGATTCTCGGTCTGATCCTTTATTTCGGCCTGCCCCAGCTGGCCGCGGTCCCGGATGCCAAGTTCTTCACGGGCCAGCCCGCCGTGGCCAAGCCGGCAGCCAAGCCCGCCGCCGCGCCGGCCCCAGCTCCCGCCAAGGCCGAGGCGGACGCGAAGGTGAAGGCCGAGGCCGACGCCAAGGCCAAGCTGGAGGCCGATGCCAAGCGGAAGGCCGACTGGGTGCGGGGCCTGCACCTCTTCGCCATCTTCGTAACCACCATCGTGGGGATCATCGTCAAGGCACTGCCCATGGGGGCCGTGGCCATGATCGGCATCGCGGTCACGGCCCTGTCAGGCACCCTCGGCATCGCGGATTCGATCAGTGGCTTCTCCGACGTGACGATCTGGCTCATCGTCCTGGCTTTCTTCATTTCGCGGGGCTTCATCAAGACCGGCCTGGGCGCCCGCATCGCCTACAACTTCATGGCCCTGCTGGGCAAGCGCACCCTGGGCCTCAGCTACGGCCTGGCAGCCACCGACCTCGTGCTCGCGCCGGCCATTCCCAGCAACACCGCCCGCGGCGGCGGCATCGTCATGCCGGTCATGGCCTCGCTGGCCCGCGCCTACGGCAGCCACCCCGGTGATGGCAGCGCACGGAAGATGGGCTCGTTCCTGACGCTGACGGCCTACCAGGTGAACTGCATCACCAGCGCCATGTTCCTCACGGCCATGGCCGCCAATCCCCTGGCCCAGAAGCTGGCGGGGGAGCTCAAGGTGAACATCACCTGGGTTGGCTGGGCGCTCGCCGCGGTGGTGCCGGGTCTTGTCGCGCTGCTGGTGATTCCCTTCCTCATCTATCGTCTCCACCGGCCCGAGATCACGGAAACCCCGGAAGCCGTGGAGATGGCCAAGGGGCACCTGCGCGACCTCGGCCCCATCACGCGCCAGGAGTGGATGATGCTGGGCGTCTTCGTGCTGCTGCTGGTCCTCTGGATCTTCGCCAAGCAGCTGGGCGACCTCAATGCGACCACCTCGGCCCTGGCGGGACTGGCGGTGCTGCTGCTGACCGGCGTCCTCACCTGGGATGACATCAAGGCCGAGACCGGCGCCTGGGACACCCTGGTGTGGTTCGCGGCCCTGGTGATGATGGCCAGCTTCCTCAACAAGCTGGGCATGGTGCCCTGGTTCAGCAAGTCCATGGGCGGCATGGTGGCGGGCAAGGGCTGGATCGCGGCCTTCCTGGTGCTGGCGCTGGTCTACTTCTACAGCCACTACTTCTTCGCCAGCAACACGGCCCATGTGGCCTCGATGTACGCGGCCTTCCTGGGCGTGTCCATCGTGGCCGGCGCCCCGCCGGTGCTGGCGGCACTGGTGCTCGCCTTCTTCAGCAACCTCTTCGCCGGCATGACCCACTACGGTACGGGCCCCGCCCCGGTGCTCTTCGGCACGGGCTACGTGGAGCTCGGTACCTGGTGGCGCACGGGGCTCATCGTGAGCGTCGTGAACATCATCATCTGGGTGGGTCTCGGCGGCCTGTGGTGGAAGGTGCTGGGCCTCTGGTAGCTTTTCTCACCTACGAAAAGCCCCGCCATCCGGCGGGGCATTTTCGCATGGAACGATGTTCAGGCGAAGAGCTTCGACAACCCGTAGGCGACGCAGGTGGAGACGCTGACGCCGATGAGGCCGGGGATCATGAAGCTGTGGTTGAGGAGGTACTTGCCGATCCGCGTGGTGCCGGTGCGGTCCATGTTGATGGCGGCGAGGTCGCTGGGGTAGAAGGCGAAGAAGAAGTAGGCGTAGCTGGCGGGGATGAGCCCCAGCAGCAGGGACGTGGGCAGGCCCAGGGCGTAGCCGAAGGGCAGCATGATGGTGAGCGTGGCGGCCTGGCTCTTCACGAAGGCGGACACGCAGAACATGGCGATGGCGAAGGTCCAGGGTGCCATCTGCACCATGGCCTTGATGTTGGCGATGAGGTAGCCCTCGTTGGCCTTGATGAAGGTCTCGCTCATCCAGGCGATGCCGAAGATGGAGACGACGGCGATCATGCCCGCGATGAAGACGCTGGAGCGGGCGATGTCCGGGGCCTTCACCTTGGTGGCGAAGAGGATGAAGGAGCCGAAGGCCAGCATGATGATCTGGACGACGGTGGTCATGGGCACGGCTTTGCCGTTCACCAGGGGCAGCAGGCTGGGCTTCAGGGCCAGGAGGATGATGGTCAGCACGCCGACGAAGAAGAGGCCCACGGAGAGCTTGGCCGAGACGGGGATCTCCTTGTCGAGGGTGGTCACGTTGGCGTCCAGGGCCTTGGCGAACTCGGGGTCCTTCATGCGCTCCAGGAACTCGGGATCCTGGTCCAGCTCCTTGCCGCGGTTGAAGCTCCAGGCCGCGGCGGCCAGGACGCCGATGATGCCCGCGGGCAGGGTGATGCGGACAATGTCGAAGAGGCCCACGGGATGGCCGTTCTTGGCGGCCATGGCCAGGAAGGTGGTCACGGCGGCGGCCACCGGGCTGGCGGTGATGCCCATCTGGGAGGCCACGCTGGAGATGGCCATGGGGCGCTCGGGCCGGATGCGGGTCTTCAGGGCCACGTCGGAGATGACCGGCAGTAGCGCGTACACCGCATGGCCCGTGCCCACGCAGACCGTGAGGAAGAAGGTGGAGAGGGGGGCCAGGATGGTGACGTACTTGGGGTGGGCGCGGAGCAGGCGCTCCGTCAGCTGCACCAGGTAGTCCAGGCCGCCTGCCACCTGGAGGGTCGCCGAGGCGGTCACCACCGCCAGGATGATGAGCATCACGTCGATGGGCGGCGTGCCGGGGGCCACGCGGAATCCCAGGACCAGCACGGCCACGCCCAGGCCGCCGATGAGGCCCAGGGCCACGCCGCCCTTCCGGATGCCCAGAAGGATGGCGGCGAGCACGAGGATGAATTGGGTCCAGAACATCACGGCTGGGGACATCTCAGAGCTCTCCTGTTTTCAAGGGTTCATGGTCTGACCACTGAACCAAATCATGATGTGGAGCCTAGCAGCTGGAACCACCGGAGAGAATCAAAGATGATGACAAGGTGTGCAATAAATCACAGGCTGCTTTCCGAGCCATCTTCATGAAGGTGAGTCATGCCAAGAGTTTCATGGAGGCGGCACCCTGGGGCGGGCGTTAGGATGGCGGCATCCGGATGGTTCCATTGAGTCACCTTCCTTTCCACATCGTCACCTTGAGCCAGCCCGACTGGGAGGTGGCCCTGGCCTGCGCGCAGCACCTGCCGGGAGACGCCCTGCCGGAGCTGCGCTTGGACCTGTTCCCGGAGGCGGATCCCGAGGCCCTGGTGGAGGCCCTGGGGGGCCGCTGCCTCGTGACCTGCCGCCGCCAGTCTGAAGGTGGGCGGTGGCCGGACGGGGACGAAGCGGGCCGCATCGCCCACCTTCTTCGTGCCGTGAAAGGCCGACCCGAGTGGGTGGACCTGGAGTGGGACCTGCCGGTACCGCCTAGCCTCAAGGCTGCGAGACCCCGGGTGCGCCTGTTGCGCTCGGTGCATGTGGCGCCCGGCACCTTCGACCTGGAGCAGCGGCTGCGGGCCCTGCCGGAAGGCGAGGCCTTCAAGTGGGTGGGCTGGGCCGGACGCCTGGGGGACAGCGGCCGCCTGCGGCCCATTCTCGCCTGGGCCCGCGACCACGGGATCGCCCTCTCCGCCTTTCTCATGGGGCCGAAGGGTCTCACCAGCCGGGCCATGCAGGCCGCCTGGGGCGGCGCCTTCACCTATGCGGCCCCGGATGACGGCCCTGCCGCCGCTCCGGGTCAGCTCCCCCTGGCCACCCTCCAGGCCTGGCGCTGCGCACAGCTGGGCCGGAGCCACTGCCTCTGTGGCGTCATCGGGGATCCCGTGCTGCACTCCAGGGGCCCGGCCTTCCACAACCCCCGTTTCCAGCAGGCGTCCAAGGAGCTCGTCTATCTCCCCCTGGTGTGCGGTGACGCCGAGGAGGCCGTGGAGGCCCTGGAGGCGCTCGGCCTCCTGGGCCTCAGCATCACCGCGCCCCTCAAACTGTCCCTGCCGCAGGCGCTCGGCCTGGAGGGCCCCCTGAACACACTCTGGCGCCGGGCGCCGGGGGACTCCTGGCAGGGGGCCAACACTGATGCGGAAGCCCTTGGACAGTCACTGTCGCACCTGGATCCCGGCCCCGTGCTGCTGCTCGGCCGCGGAGGCGTGGCCCAGACCAGCTTCGCCGTGCTGGAGACCGCAGGCCGTCCTGTGCTCCAGGTCTCGCGCCAGACACCCCCCAGTCCCGCCGCCGTGGCCGCCTTCGCACCCGTGGGTGTGGTGCAGGCCACCAGCCTGGGCATGGTCCCGGAAGATCCCAGGCCTTTCCCGGACCTGCTGGAGGCCGCCCTCCCCACCGCCCGCTGGGCCGTGGAATGGATCTACAAGGAGGACACCGCCTTCGCCTTCTGGGCACGAGAGGCCGGGCTGGATCTGGTGTCTGGTGCCACCCTCTTCGACGCCCAAGCCGAGGCCCAGAGCCGGCGGTTCATCCGGGGATGTGGCGGAGCCACCTGACAGCTGATCGCCGACAGCTGATAGCTTCTTTCCATGGACCTCCTTCTCGTCGAGGACAAGGACAGCTTCCGGCGCCTGCTGACCCAGGCGCTGGAGGGTTCAGCCTGGTCGGTGCGGGCGGTGGCGGATCCCCAGGAGGCCTTGCGGGCCCTAGAGGCGGCGCCGTCCCATGTGCTGGTGACGGACCTGCGGCTGCCAGGCATGAGCGGGCTGGAGCTGATCCGGCGGGCCCGCCGGCTGCATCCCACGCTGCGGGTGGTGCTGATGTCCGCCTTCGGGGAGCCCCGGGACATTGTCGAGGCCATGCGCCTGGGCGCGGAGGATTTCCTGCCCAAGCCCTTCGATCTGGATGTCTTCCTGGCCCTGCTGGAGCGCCTGCGGGCCCTGGTGGGCGCGCCGCCCCCGGATCCCGCGGAACCCTGGGTCGGCCACAGCGCCTCCATGCAGGCCCTCGACCAGGCCTTGCGCAGGGCCGCGGGCACGGACCTGCCGGTGCTTTTCCTGGGGGAACGGGGTGTGGGGAAGGGCCGCTGCGCCCGGCGCCTCCACACCCTCCGGCATCCTGGCGCGCCCTACCTGAGCCTGGCCGCGGCCACCCTGGGGCCCGAGGGACCGGATCCGGCCCTCCTCAAGCTGGTCCAGGGTGGGAGCTTGTACCTGGCCGGGCTGGAGCATCTGGCAACGGCGGCGGTGGCGCCCCTGGTCCGGGCCATGGATGCCGCTGGCGCTGGATTCCACTGGATGGCGGGGCTGGAATCCGGAGCTGTACTGTCCCCAGACTTGGCCCAGCGCCTGGGCTCCCTCGAGCTGCAGGTGCCGCCGCTGCGTGAGCGCCGGGAGGACCTCCTCGCCTTGGCCAAGGCGCTGCTGGAACGTGGCGCCCACCTGGAAGGCCGACCCGCGCCCTGGCTGGAGCGGTCGGCGGAGAGCCAGCTGCTCGATCGCGCCTGGCCCGGGAATGTGCGGGAGCTGGAGGCGCTGCTGGTCCGGACCCTGGCCCTATCGGATGGGCCCGCCATCCGGGCCTTCCCGGACCTGGAACTGGGGTGCTCGGAACTCCTGAGCCTGCCCTGGCCTGAGCGGGGACCTTTGGATGCCATGGTGCGGGCCGCTTCGCGGTTGGCCGAGGCCCACTTGCTGCGGCGTGCCCTGGCCCAAGCCGAGGGCGACCTCCCGCGGGCGGCGGAAGAGCTCGGTCTGACACTGCGCAGCCTGGCTCAGCGCTTGCGGGACCATGGCATCCCTCTGGAAGATAGAGGAAGCCCCGTTCCCCGGAAGGCCCCATGACCCAGGATCCAATCCAGGCACCTCCCGTCCTCGCCCCGCCGGTGCGGTCGCTGGAAGCTGTCCGTCCCGCGGCCCGGGCGGGCCTCGCGGCCCTCCAGGCCGTGGTGGTGGGGAAGGATGCCCAGGTCCGGCGGGCCTTCGCCGCCCTGCTGGCGGGGGGCCATGTGCTGCTGGAGGACCTGCCCGGCGTGGGCAAGACGACCTTGGCCAAGGGGCTGTCCCGCATCCTCGGCGGCAGCTTCCAGCGGGTGCAGGGCACCAACGACTTGCTGCCGTCGGACCTGCTGGGCGTGCACCTCTGGGACGCGAAGGAACAGGCTTTCCGGTTCCAGCCCGGCCCGGTCTTCTGCCAGGTGCTGCTGCTGGACGAGCTGAACCGCATCGGCCCCAAGACCCAGAGCGCCATGCTCGAAGCCATGGTGGAGGGCCAGGTGACGCTGGACCGCAGCACCCACCGGCTGCCGGATCCGTTCTTCGTCATCGCCACGCAGAACCCCCTGGATCACGCGGGCACCTTCCCGCTTCCGGAAAGCCAGCTGGACCGCTTTTCCTGCTCCCTGCACCTGGGCTACCCGGACCGCGAGGCGGAGCGGCGGATCCTGAAAGGGGAAGCCGGCTCGGAGCGTCTGGAGGGGCTGCATCCCGCCCTGGATCTGGAGGGTTGGCGGCTGGCCCGGGCCGCGGTGCGGGCCGTCCGGGTGGCCGAGGCGGTGATGGACTACGCGGAGCGGATGGTGGACCGCATCCGCACCGGCGGCGGGTTCTGCTCCACCCGCGCGGTCAAGCACTGGCTGGGGCTGGCCCAGGCCGAGGCCTGGCTGGATGGGCGCGACTTCATCACACCCGATGACCTGCAGGCCACCCTGGCGGACACCATGGCCCACCGCGGCAGCCTGGACGACCGGCGCCTCAACCGCACGGATCGCCGGGAACAGATGGCCCGCCTGCTCAAGGATCTGCCGGTGGGATGGGCCGGATGAGGGAGGGCGAGACCGTAGGCCAGATCCTGCGGGACGCGCGCGTGGCCAAGGGGCTTTCCCGCGAGATCCTGGCGGTGGAGCTGAAGCTGCCGCTGCGCCACATCGAGGCCATCGAAGCCGACGACTGGGCGGCCCTCCCGCCGGGGCGCCCCCGGCCTCTGGCCCGGCAGCTGGCCGAGCGCCTGGGCGTGGATCTGGACTTCCACACGGGCGCCTTCCAGACCGTGCCCGGTGTGCGGGAGTTGGTGCCTCCCGATCCCCGGCAGGAGCGGCTGGAGCGGCTGGTCATGGGCCTTCTCACCGTGGCCTCGGTGCTGGTGGCGGCCTGGCTGGTGGTGCCCGGTCCCAGCCTTGGCCGCAAGCCGTCACCTACCTACCTGTCGGCCCTCCCCAAGACCACCCTGCCGCCCCCGCCCGCGCCTTCCACCTCGCCCTATCCCGTATTGGGTGAGCTGCTGCCGGAGGCGCCTCTCAACGACCAGGGCGCGCTGATCAGCCTGCGATCCATGGACACCTGCGAGGTGCGGCTGGAGTCCTCCCCGGATTCCGGTGGACCGCCCCAGACCCACACCCTGCGGGTATCGGAACCCTGGCGGCTCCGGGTGAAGGGACCTTTCACCCTCAGTCTGGATAACGCGGGCGTGGTGAACGTGGAGGTGGCCGGTGTGCGGATCCCCCACGGTCAGAATGTGGGCGAGGCCTGGTCCGGACGGTTCGACGCCGAAGGCCATTGGCTCAGGCCGGCCCCGCCGCCGGTCCCCGCGCCGGCCTCTCAGCCCCCCGATGACGAAGAAGACGGAACCAAGCCATGAGCATGAATCCCATCGTCGAGCGCTTCCTCCAGGGCAGCCTGCCTGAGCCCATGGCCTTGTCCCTGGTGGGGGGGAGCCTGCCGGTCCCCACCAAGGATCTGCTCCAGGCCCTGGCCCACGCCGTCCTCCAGGAGACGCCCTACACGGCCCGGGCCCTCGAATGCCTCGGCTCGATGCCCGAATCCATGCTCACGGGTGTCCTGCTCGATCCCATGGATCCGCCCAGGCCCCTGCAGCTGGTGCTCTGCCACCGGAAGGAACCGGCCCTGCTGGAGAAGGCCCTGCTGAACCCTACGATCACGGCGGAGATCGTGGAGGCCTCGGTCCCCAGCCTGCCGGGTTCGGTGCTCGAGATCGTGCTGAACAACCAAGTGATGTGGATCGAACGGCCAAGGATCCTCGACCTGCTGGAGGAGCATCCCGAAGGGGAGTACGTCATCAAGCGCCGGGTGAACGAGTACCGGTTCGATGTGCTGCGCCTGATTCCCGAAGAGGTCAAGAAGGAGCGTCTCGAGATCCTCGACGAGGTGGAGGCGGGGCACCTGGACAAGGCCTGGGCCGAGCTGCCCCTGCCCAAGGAGAAATCCAAGGAAGAGGAGGAGGCGGAGATTGAATCCGAGGAATTGGCCGCCGAGCGCCGCCTGCTGGCGCAGAAACCCCTGGTGGATGACCAGGGCCAGGAAATCGTCCTCACCCTCTCCCAGCGGGTGGCGAGGCTCCGGACCAACCAGAAGATCATGCTCGCCATCAAGGGCGGCAAGGAGGAGCGCACCATCCTCATCCGCGAGGCCAACCGCCTCATCCAGGTGAACGTCATGCGGAACGGCCGCATCACGGAAGGCGAGGTGGCCTACATCGCCCAGATGCGCACCGTGAATGACGAGGTGCTGCGGATCATCGCAGGCAACCGCGAGTGGATGAAGAAATACACCATCACCAAGGCCCTGGTCCTGAACCCGCGCACCCCGCTCCCCCTGGCCATGACCCACTTCAAGCGCCTGCTCGAAAGCGACATGAAGCTGCTGGTGAAAGACCGCAACGTCGCCGAGCTGCTGCGCCGCGAGGCCAAGCGGTTCCTGGAGATGAAGTCGCAGGGGAAGGGGTAGGGCATCGTTCGTTCCGGTTCCAGCCCTTCTCTAGCTCCAAATCAGAAGGCCCGCCATCCGGCGGGCCTTCTGATTTGGAGCGGGCGATGGGGATTGAACCCACGACATCAAGCTTGGGAAGCTTGCGTTCTACCACTGAACTACGCCCGCGGCAGGGAATCATCCTACCTCAAGGCCTGGCGCGGGGCCAGTCCTGCTCACCCCAGGTAGGCCGCGATGACCCGCTCGTTCCGTCCCAGTTCCTCGGGGGTGCCCTCGACGGCGATGTGGCCACGCTCCATGACGTAGGCGTAGTCGGCCACTTCGAGGGCGCTCTTGGCGAACTGCTCCACGAGGAGGAGGGTGATGCCCTCCTCTTTGAGGCGCCGGATGGTGCGGAACACCTCCTGCACGATGACCGGCGCGAGGCCCATGGAGGGCTCGTCGAGCAGCATGACCTTGGGCCGGGCCATGAGAGCGCGGCCGATGGCGAGCATCTGCTGCTCGCCGCCCGACAGGGTGCCGGCCGCCTGGCGGATGCGGTCCTTCAGGCGGGGGAACAGCTCGTAGACGCGGTCCAGGTCCGCCCGGGCACCGGCCTTGTACCCGAGGAACTTCGGCAGGCGGCCGTAGGCGCCGAGGAGCAGGTTGTCCTCCACGGACAGGGGGCCGAAGACCTTGCGGCCCTCGGGGGAATGGGCGAGGCCCAGCCGGGCGATGCGGGAGGCGTCGAGGCCCTGCACCTCATTGCCATCCAGCACCACGCGGCCGCGGGAAGGCCGGAGCAAGCCGGAGATGGCGCGCATGGTGGTGGTCTTGCCGGCGCCGTTGGCTCCGATGAGCGCGACCACAGTGCCTGGTTTCACGGCCAGGGAGGTGCCGATGAGCACCTCGCTGGCACCGTAGCCCGCATGAAGATTCTCCACCTCAAGCATGCCGGTCTCCTTCACGCGGGCAGCGGTTCGGCGCCGCCGGAAGCCCCGGAGT
>DASXUH010000144.1:0-11088 GCA_036504935.1 Geothrix sp.
AAGGGCCAGCTGATCCACTGGGTGCCGCCCTGCCTGCGCGTGCGCCTGGAGGGCGCCTGGGAGGAGGCCCTGCGCGAGGCGGAGCGCGCCCGCATCGAGGAGGGTCTGGCGGCCCTCCGCCGGGGCGGTGTGGTGTGTCCGGATTTCGAGGACCGCTTCCTGGCCTCGGACCCCAGCCGTCCCACCTTCCACCTGACGGAGTGGCAGAGCGAGGCCACCGTGCCCCTGGCGGCCCTGCCCCTGCGCGAGTTCCAAGGCCGCCTGCCGGACCTCGCCGCCCACGTGCAGGAACTGGCACTTACGGGCCACCGCGTGTTCCTCGCGGGCTCGACGCCCGGCATGAAAGGCCGCTTCGCGGAGTTCCTCAGGGACTACGACCTGCCCCAGGCCTACGGCACCGAGACCGGCTGCCGCGCCATCCAGCTTTCCCTGAGCGCGGGCGTTCATCTCAAGGAACCGGCCCTCGTCGTCTTCACGGAACGCGAGATCTTCGGGCGCAAGGCCGTGCAGGCGGCGCCGAAGAAATCCCGCAGCGCGGCCTTCCTGTCGGACCTGCGGGACCTCAAGCCCGGTGACCGGGTGGTGCACTTGGACCACGGCATCGGCGAGTTCGTGGGTTTTGCCACGCTCGTGGTGGGCGGCGAGGAGCAGGAGGTGCTGCAGCTGCGCTACGCCGACGGCGGCCAGCTGAATGTGAGCCTCGAACGGGCCGACCTCATGCAGCGCTACACCGGTGCCGAGGGCCACCTGCCGCCTTTGGACAAGCTGGGCGGCGCCAGCTGGGCCAAGGTCAAGCGCAAGGCCAAGAAGGCCATCCGCGACATGGCCGACGAGCTGTTGAAGCTCTATGCCCTGCGCAAGCTGGAGAAGGGCCACGCCTATCCGCCGGACGGGCCGGACATGGCCGCTTTCGATGCCAGCTTCCCCTTCACGCCCACGCCGGACCAGATCGAGGCCATCGAGGCCGTGAAGGCGGATCTGGAATCGCCGCGCCCCATGGATCGCCTGCTGGTGGGCGACGTGGGCTTCGGCAAGACCGAGGTCGCCATGCGCGCCGCGGCCAAGGTGGCCCTGGAGGGCCGCCAGGTGGCCGTGCTCTGCCCCACAACGGTGCTCTGCTTCCAGCATTTCCGGACCTTCAAGGAGCGCTTCGCCGGCTTCCCCATCCGCATCGAAATGCTCAACCGCTTCGTCGATCCGGGAGAGCAGAAGCGCATCCTCCAGGAAGTGGCCGACGGCAAGATCGAGATCGTCATCGGCACCCACCAGCTGCTGGGCGCCCGCGTGAAGTTCGCGGACCTGGGCCTGGTGGTGATCGACGAGGAACAGCGCTTCGGCGTGGGCCACAAGGAGAAGCTGAAGAAGCTGCGCCTCAATGTGGATCAGCTGGCGCTCAGCGCCACGCCCATCCCCCGCACCCTGCACATGAGCCTCACGGGCCTGCGCGAGATCAGCCTCATCGAGACGCCGCCCAAGGACCGCCTGGCCATCGAGACGGTGGTGGCGCCCTGGAGCGATGAGCTGGTGCAGACCGCCATCCAGTTCGAACTACGCCGCGGCGGGCAGGTCTACCTGGTGCACAACCGCGTGGAATCCATCGTCTCCATCGCCGCGCGGGTGCGCGAGCTGGTGCCGGATGCCCGCGTGGCCGTGGGCCACGGCCAGATGACCGATGAAGGGCTCGAACAGGCCATGCTCGGCTTCATGGAAGGCCGGGTCGATGTGCTGGTGGCCACCACCATCGTGGAGAACGGCCTCGATGTGCCCAACGCCAACACGCTCATCGTCCACCGGGCCGATGCCTTCGGCCTCAGCCAGCTCTACCAGCTGCGGGGCCGCGTGGGCCGCAGCGATGTCCCGGCCTACGCCTACCTGCTGATCCCGCCCAAGCACGAGATCAGCGACGACGCTCGCAAGCGGCTCCAGGCCCTGGAGGATTTCTCGGAACTGGGCTCGGGCTTCCGCGTGGCGGCCATGGATCTGGAACTGCGCGGCGCAGGCAACCTGCTGGGCGGCGAGCAGTCTGGCCACATCCACGACATCGGCTTCGAGCTCTACGTGAAGCTGCTGGAGGAGACCCTTTCGGAGCTGCAGGGCCAGCCCAGCGGCACCTTCGAGGTGAAGGTGGACGGCCTGGCACCGGGCGCCCAGCTCAGCCGCCGCTGGATCGACCAGGCTGCCGAGCGCCTCGTGGCCTACAAGCGCATCTCGCGGCTCCGCGAGGAGAAGGATCTGGAGCTGTACCGTCTCGACCTGGAGGACCGCTTCGGCCGCATCCCCGAGGACGATCCGGACACGCTGCGGTTCTTCGAGCTGCTCAAGGTGAAGCTGCTGGCGCAGGTTCTCGGGGTGTCCGAGGTGGCCGTGGAGAAGGGTCAGCTCAAGCTGCGCCTCAGTCCCCAGACGGCCATGGATCCAGCGAGGCTGATGGCCTGGGTGGGCCAGCGGAAGGGCGCCAGCCTCAGCCCCGATGGCGCCGTGCGCCTGCCCCTGCTGGGCATCCAGGACGGCCCCGTGATCCAGGCCCAGCGCGTGCTGGCGGAGTGGGCGCAATGGCTCGGAAGTTGACCCGGAGCCTCTTCCGGGGACGCTGCCCTGGGATCTAGACCTTCGCGGCCCCAGGCGGTTTGATCGCGCCGGGCAAGCCCAGGAGTTTTCGGGCCGTGCCCAGCTGGCCCAGGTGGTAGGTCTCGTGCATGAAGAGCGTGCCCACGATCTGGCCCAGCGGCACCGAGGCCTGAAACGCGGGATGGAATTGGCGCTCATCCCAGTCGGTGGAGTCGAAGGCCTCCTTCAGGGCCGCCTGCGTTTCGTCCATGGCGGCCTTGAACTGCGCCAAGGTCCTGGGCCCGGTGGTCGTCGGCCGATAGGCGGACTTGAGAACCTCCCTGAGGAGTTCGTGGCGGTATTCCAGGATGTGGCTGAGGATCCACGTGATGCTGTTCACGCCGTGGGAAGGGGGCCGATCCGCTTGGCTCTGGGTGACGGCCGCCAGGTTCTTCTCCATCAGGACGTCGCGATCGATGCTGAAGAGGGTGGTCCAGGGCTGGGACATGGGGTGCTCCTTGTGAAGGGCGCGTGGCCCGGGTGATGGCCGTATCGGAAGAGGGCTTCGCCCGCCTCAAGCGGGGGCTTAGAGTGCCTAACAAAACTCCCACGGGGCCGCGCGAGGGTCGCCGGGCAAGCGAGGCGAGGAACGCGAGGAGACGCGTAGCGGGTACTACGCGCGACGAGCGTGACGCTGCATCGCGACGCCCGCCGACCCTCGCCCGGAGGGATGAAGCCAGGCAGGCGCCCCGCGGCGTCAGGCCCCTTGAACAACGAACCACGTTGCCCTGCGGGCCCTTCCTTGCGGTGCATCCTGCCTGGTTTCATCGCGGCCTCGTCGGGGTTTTGTTAGGCACTCTTAGAATCCCCCGACCCATGCCCACCTCTTGAACTGGGACCCCTTCACAGGAACCATGGATCCACCCACCCCCAGCACATCTGGAGCTGCCCGATGAAAAGCCACTCCTGGAAGGACGTCGTCAACCTCACCGTGATCGTCGGCGCCCTTGGCTATTTCGTGGACATCTTCGACTTGATCCTCTTCCCCATCATCCGTACGAAGAGCCTCACGGACCTTGGTGTCGCGCCGGACCAGATCCTCCCCACCTTCGTCTATCTGTTCAACTTCCAGATGATCGGCATGCTCGCGGGCGGCGTGCTCTGGGGGATCCTGGGCGACAAGAAGGGGCGCATGTCGGTGCTCTTCGGAAGCATCACGCTCTACTCCCTGGCGAACGTCGCCAATGCCTTCGTGACCACCATCCCCGCCTATGCGGTCATGCGGTTCCTCGCAGGCCTCGGGCTCTCGGGCGAACTCGGCGCGGCCATCACCCTGGTGAGCGAAGTGCTTCCCAAGGAGATCCGGAGCTACGGCACCGCGGTGGTGGCGAGCGTCGGCATCACCGGAGCCCTGGTTGCCGATCTCGTGGGCAATACCCTTTCCTGGCGGGGCGCCTTCATCACCGGCGGCGTGCTGGGCCTCCTCCTCCTCATCCTCCGCATCAAGGTGACGGATTCCGGGATGTTCAAGGACCTGGCCCGCCAGAACGTGGTCAAGGGGGACTTCCTGATGCTGTTCACCAGTTTCGCCCGCTTCTCACGGTACTTGCGCAGCATCCTCATCGGCGTCCCCATCTGGTACGTCGTGGCCATCCTGGTGGCCTCCTCACCCGAACTGGCCAGGAGCCTCGGCGTCGTGGGCGCCGTGAACCCCGGCCACGCCATCGCCTCCTGTTACCTGGGCCTGGCCATCGGCGACCTGGGCTCAGGGTTCATCAGCCAGTGGATCGCCAGCCGGAAGAAGACGGTCCTGATGTTCCAGGGCCTCACGTTGGCGACCGTGCTGGTCACCCTCCTCAGCCGCGGCGTCTCCGCGCAGGCCTACTACGCCATGTGCGTGGCCCTCGGCTTCTCCGCCGGATACTGGGCGGTGTTCGTCACCATCGCCAGCGAGCAGTTCGGCACCAACATGCGGGCCACGGTGACGGTCACCGTCCCCAACTTCGTCCGCGGGGCCGTCGTCCCCATCACCACCAGCTTCCTGGCTCTCAAGGCCCATTGGGGCATCGTCAACTCCGCCTTGTTCATCGGCCTGTGCTGCCTGGCCGTCGCGGCCCTGAGCCTCTGGGGCATGGAGGAGACCCACGCGAAGGACCTCAACTTCCTAGAAGTGGATTGATCCCCACCGCCGTCGGACATCACCTCGCCGGCGGCCTAGTAAACGGCGTCCGCGCCCCCGTCGATCGGAATCACGGCCCCCGTCGTCCACCCGCTCTCGCCGCCAAGCAGGTACGCCGCCAGCGTGGCCACTTCGATCTCGGTGCCCAGGCGCTTCAGGGGATTCACCGCCGATAGTTCGGTCAGGTCACCTTCGGAATCGGAGCTGGCGGCCAAGCGTGCGTCCACCATGGCCGTGCGAATCGGGCCCGGCGCGATGGCGTTGCAGCGGATGCGCCGCGGCGCCCATTCCAGGGCCAGCACCTTCGCCAGCATGTGGACGCCGGCCTTGGCCACGCTGTAGGCCGCGCTGTCCGGGATAGCCCGGAGGCCAATGTTGGAGCCCATCACCACCACGCTGCCGCCATCCTTCAGCCGGCCGCCCAGGTAGTGCGCCATGAGCCAGGGGCCGCGGAGATTCGCCGCGATGGCCGCGTCGAAATCGGCGATGGACGTTGAAGCCACTGAACCCAGCACCAGCCCGCCCGCGTTCAGGAACATGCCATCCAGCTCCGGGCATTCCCGGGCGTAGGCCGCCACGGCCGCATCGTCCGAGTGGTCCAGGACCACGTGGACCGCGTCCGGCAGTGTGTCCTGGAGCGTGGCGAGGTGCCGCCCCGCCAGGATCAGATCCGCGCCGCGATCTCTGAAGAGCCTTGCCGCGGCTCGGCCGATGCCGCTGCCGGCACCCGTGATGAGGATGCGTCGGCCCTGCAGGGCGCTCATGGCCTCTCCGGCATCCGGAACGAGCCGGTTCCCGTCCGGGGCGGCACCACCACACCCCCGCTGATGGCCCAGGTCAGGGCCTGATCGGCACTGAGGTCCGCCGGCATCACCTTCGAAGCCTCGATCATGATCACGTAGCCGGAGGTGGGATTGGGGGCGGTCGGAATGTAGACGGCGAGCATGCCCTGCCCCCCGGGGATGGCCCAGGAACAGTCCCGGCTGGCCACGAAACCCAGGGTGTAGGAGCCGGGATGGGGCCACTCCACGACCACCACCTCCTTGAAACTGCCGCCCTGGCCCGACTGGATGGCGCCCATGAGCTGCCGGGTGGCACCGTAGACGGTCTTCACCACGGGCAGGGACATCATCAGATCGTCCATCCAGGACAGGAGCTGGCGGCCGATGAAGTTGCCCATCAGGGCGCCCACCAGCAGCAGCAGCAGCACGGTGGCCAGGGCGGAGAACAGCGTCAGCGCCCAGGTCGGCGGATCCGGCACGTGGATCAGGTGGGACAGGAAGGTCAGCGGCTCCCGGAAGATGCCCACCAGGGCCGTGAAGATGCCCTTCAGGATCCAGAGCGTCACCACCAGGGGCAGCAAGGTAAACAGGCCTGCGAGGAGATACTTGCGGATCATTCCGTATCCTTGTGACCGGTGAGGCGGCCCTGTTCAGCCATGATGCTCGGCCCCACCACCTTCCAGAAAGTGTGGAAATAGGAGATGGCACTCCAGATGGCCAGGATCACCGCACCCCAGAGCAGCAGCACGCCCATGCCCCAGAAGAAGCTGTAGGGCCGGTTGAGCTGGATGAACAGGTGGAAGATTTCCTTGTGGGTCCAGTCGTATAGCCAGTAGTCGAGCCGCGGGCCGAGGATGAGACAGGAGATGGCCGCCACCTGGAAGCCCATCTTCCATTTGCCGATGGTGCCGGCCGGAATGGTGTGGCCCTCCTCGCTGGCGATGCCACGCAGGCCGGTGACCGCGAATTCCCGGGACAGGATGATGAACGTCATCCAGGCCGGCGCCAGGTTCAGCTCCACCAGTGAGATCAGGGCCCCCGACACCAGCAGTTTGTCCGCCAGGGGGTCCAGTAGCTTGCCGAGGGTGGTCACCTGTTTCCAGCGCCGGGCGAAGTAGCCGTCCAGGGCATCCGTGATGGAGGCCGCCCAGAACACCAGCACGCCGATGACTTCATGGTTCGTCACCTTGGTCATGAGCACCACGACCAGAACGGGGACCATGAGGATCCGCGCGAGCGACAGGAGGTTGGGCAGGTTCATGGCGGGCGTTCGGCTCCGCATCCAGCCTACCGCCTTTTTCCGAGATGCCCGCGTCGCCCCGGCCCGGTAGCCCGTGACATCAACCGCCCGGGGGGGTGAGGATATCCCTGGGAGGTGGCCTGCCCGTGCCAGTCGAACACCCTGATCCGCTGGCGTTCAAGGCCTGGCTTCGGTCCGAGGCCCTGGCCGCCGGTTTCGCCCTGGCGGGGTTCGCAGGCTGCGAGCCCTTCCAGCGAGAGGAGGATCGGCTCCTCTCCTGGTTCCAGGAGGGCCGGGGCACCCTGCTCCCCTACTTGGCTCCCGCCACGCTCCTGGATCCCCGGTCCCTCTGGCCCCAGGCCCGCACGGCCCTGGTGGGCTTCTTCCCCTACGCCAGGCCCGAGGCTGTCCCCGGCGCGGTACCGGGCAGCCTGAAGCTGAGCCGGTACCTCTGGGGCCCCGACTACCACATGCTCCTCAAGCCCCGCCTGGCCCGGCTGCTGGAGGCGGCCCAGGACCAGTGGCCGGGGCTGGAGGGCCGGGTCTGCGTGGACACGGCCCCCGTGCTGGAACGTCAGCTGGCGGCACGGGCTGGCTTGGGCTGGCAGGGGAAGCACACCCTCCTCATCGCCGGGAAGGATGGCTCCTGGGGCTTTCTGGGCGCGCTGCTGCTTTCTATCGAACTGCCGCCAGACAAGCCCTTCACCACCGAGCACTGCGGCACTTGCACCGCCTGCCTGGAGGCCTGCCCCTCCGGTGCCCTGGAACCCTTCCGCCTCGACCCATCCCGGTGTCTGACCACCTACACCATCGAGACCGAAACCGAACCCCCTCCTGACATCGCTGCCGCCCTGGCGGAGAGCCGCTGGGCCGCGGGGTGCGACGCCTGCCAGGAGGCCTGCCCCTGGAACCGGGTCCCGATCTGGGGCGACCCGGCCCTCTGGGGCGGCCCCAGCCCCCTCCACACCCGTTCTGCGGAGGATCTGCCCCGGGGCGCGGCCCAGTGGCGGAAGCTCACGCGGCGGACCGCCTTGAGGCGGGTGAGGGACCGCCACTGGCGGGCCACCCTGGCCCGAATCCTCGATTCTTGATTTTTCATTGGAACTGTTGGGCTTTTTTCCATACAAACAAATATCACTTCTAAATATGTGAATTAATTGGTTTTATTTTTACATAATTCAATCAGGACACCTAAATGACAGGGTTCCACCGAGATGGATGTGTCTCGCATTTCAGTTGAAGGGCAGTGGGACTAGGACCATCCTAACCGTGTTCTGCTCATATGAGGCGAGGTGATCATGAATCCGTTTGGCCTTGTAGCCCTGTCTGTACTTGTGGCCATATCGGTCGGCTGCAAGAACCCTTACACGGACTTCTACCAATCACGCCAACAAGTGATTGGGAATGATCGGTTCGTCCAGCCACAAGGAGATCCAGCCATCTACGGCTACTCTGGCAACTTGGATAAAGACAATAGAGCAATGAAAGAGAATGGGTTCGATTTGGTCGGTTATTCGTCCTTCTCTGGTGGGGGAGCCGGAGCGACAAAAGAAAATTTACTCGCGCAGGCCCGAACAGTCGGTGCCTCTGTCGTCATGGTAAAGAGCCAATACGCTGGTTCCTTTACATCCGCGATGCCCTACACCACAACCTCCCCTGGACAGGTAATCACAACAAACTCATATGGAACTGCTAATGCCTATGGGACCGGAGGGTCCGCCTATGGCAGTTACCAAGGGTCCAGTTCTACATATGTCCCAGGTACAACGACAACACAGATCATTCCCTACACAGTCCAAAGGTATGACTACCTTGCAACCTATTGGGCCAAAATTCGAAATGTCCGATTCGGAGCGTTCTACCTCAACTTAACGCCCGAACTGAGTAGGCAGTTCCAAAGGAATACAGGAGTCGTGATTGACCTTCTCATGAAGGGAACCCCCGCCTTCTATGCAAACGTCCTGGTTGGGGATGTCATCATCAAAGCAGATGATGAGAGTGTCACTGACGTTCAGAGCTTTACTAGGTTCCTGGCAAGAAACCCCGGAAAGCGTGTGACATTGACGATCCTGCGTGGCTCCGAGCAAAAAACCATCACAGTGGATCTGAATAGCTGAGCCGGAAGTAAAGAGCTGCAGGAAGCGGCCAATAAGATGTTCGCGTGAGCGTGGTCCCTTTTCCGCACGTTCAACCAAATCCTTCACTCGTCCCAACGGACAGATTCGGTGGCAGGCCTCCAAGACCTGGAGCGGCGCGTCATTCGGTAACCTTTTTGATTACCGCGTTTTAGGAAAATCTTCCCACCTGCTGTCGATACAAGGTAAATTGTTGAGGGTGCTGAGGTTTAGGATTCATCCTGGACCTCTCATCGAAACTTCCATATAAACGAACTTCCGGCCAAAGGTGGCCGCCCCGATTTTGAGGAGGCCCCTCGGATGCCCATGAAGCACTGGACGGTCCAGGACGCCGCGACCCTGTACGGCGTGAAGGAGTGGGGCAATGGCTACTTCGGCATCAACGCCAAGGGCCATCTGGAAATCACGCCCACCAAGGACGAGTCCCTCAGTTGCGACATCTATGAGATCGTCCAGCATCTGAAGAAGAAGGGCATCCGCACGCCGGTGAACCTCCGTTTCCCGCAGGTGCTGGACCATCGGGTGGTCGAAGTCAACGAGGCCTTCCGCCGCGCCATCATCGAGTTCGGCTACGAGGGCAGCTACCAGGGCGTCTATCCGGTGAAGACCAACCAGACGAAGGAAGTGGTCGAAGAGATCGTCCGCTCCGGCAACAAGTACCACTACGGCCTGGAGGCGGGCTCCAAGCCCGAACTCATGATCGCCCTGAGCCTGGACCTGCATCCCGAGGCACTGGTGCTCTGCAACGGCTACAAGGACGAGTCCTTCATCCGCATGGCCCTGCTGGCCCGCAAGGCCGGGCGCAAGGTGGTCATCACCGTGGAGAAGATGACCGAGCTGCCGCTGATCCTGAAGGTGGCCAAGGAGCTGAAGGTCGAGCCCCTCATCGGGCTCCGGGCCAAGCTCAACGCCCAGGGCAGCGGCAAGTGGGAGACCAGCGCCGGTGACCACGCCAAGTTCGGCCTCACCACCCGGGAGATCCTGGACGCCATCGAGGTGCTGGAAAAGCGCGACCTGCTGGACAGCGTCATCGAGCTGCACTTCCACATCGGCAGCCAGATCACGGACATCCGCAAGATCAAGTCGGCCATGAAGGAAGCCACCCGCATCTACGCCAAGCTCCGCAAGATGGGCCTGCCCATCCGCTACCTCAACGTGGGCGGGGGCCTCGGCGTGGACTACGACGGCAGCAAGACCACCTTCAGCAGCTCCATGAACTACACCATCGCCGAGTACGCCGCGGACGTGGTCTACACCACCAAGGACATCTGCGCCCAGGAGCAGGTGCCCATGCCGGACCTGCTCAGCGAGTCGGGCCGCGCCATCGTGGCCTATCATGAGGTCGTCGTGGTGGACATCATCGGCCTCATCGACACCACCCACACCAAGTACAGTGTGACGCTCACGGGCAATGAGCCCCAGATCCTCAAGGAGCTGGCCTACACCCGGGACAACATCTCGGTGAAGAACTTCGCCGAGATGTATCACGACGCCATCACCCAGAAGGATGAGCTGCTCACCCTCTTCAACCTGGGCTACCTGGGTCTGGAGGACCGCAGCAAGGGCGAGACCCTGTTCTGGGAGGTCTGCCGCAAGCTGTCCCGCATCCTCACCAGCAAGAGCCTGAAGTACATTCCCGAGGAGTTCCAGGACCTCAACAAGAGCCTGGCGGACAAGCTGATCGCCAACTTCAGCATCTTCCAGTCCATGCCCGACCACTGGGCCATCGAGCAGCTCTTCCCGGTCATGCCCATTCATCGGCTGAAGGAGAAGCCCGCCCTATCGGCCACCCTCTGCGACATCACCTGCGACAGCGACGGGAAGATGGAGAAGTTCATCGACCTGAAAGATGTGCGGGACGAACTCCCGTTCCACGAACCTCGCAGCGGCGAGGCCTATTACGTGGCTTTCTTCCTCACGGGCGCCTACCAGGACATCCTGGGCATGCGGCACAACCTCTTCGGCGCGCCCAACGAGGCCCACATCGTGGTGCACGAAGACGACACGTTCAAGGTGCAGCACCTCGTCAAGGGTGACACGGTGGATCACGTGCTCCGCAGTGTCCACTACGATCCCGACGTGCTCATCCAGGGCCCCCAGACCAAGCGGAAACCCAGCGCCAAGAGCGACGCCGCCGAGGCCCTGCGGGCGCTGCTCACCGAAGAGCGGAAGCTGCACACCTATCTGGAAATATAGCTATCAGCT
>DASXUH010000145.1:0-1727 GCA_036504935.1 Geothrix sp.
CCGGGCCTCCTCGTGGCGGTGGCCGACGGCATGGGCGGGGCCGCCGCGGGGGAAGTGGCCAGCCGGGAAGGCCTGGCGGCGATCGCTTTGTATCTTTTCGGCCACTGGGGGCGCCTTGCGCCAGGGAAGGGCCGCGAAACGGACCTGATCAAGGCGCTGGAAGCCGCCGTGAGGGAGGCCAGCGACGCCGTCCTGCGCTATTCCGACGACGACCGCACCGCCCGGGGCATGGGCTCCACGCTGACGGCCGCGGTCCTCTGGAATGGCTGTGCCTATGTGGCCCAGATCGGTGATTCCCGGGCCTACCTGCTGCGCCAGGGCGCCCTGCACCAGCTCACGGAAGATCAGACGCTCGTGAATGATCTGGTGGCCCAGGGCACGCTGACCCGCGAGCAGGCACGCAACCATCCCCAGCGCAACATGATCACCCAGGCTCTGGGCTCGCCCCAGCCCCTGAAGGTGGCGCTCTCCCGCCTAGCCCTGCGCCGGGGTGATCGCCTCCTCTGCTGCTCCGACGGGCTCCACGGCGAAGTGGGGGACGACCACATCCGCGAGATCCTGAACCAGAACCTCAGCCCCCGGCGCAGCCTGGAGCTGCTGCTTGACGAGGCCATCGCCCGGGGGGCCCGGGACAATGTCACCGGGGTGGTCCTCATCCTCAATGATCCCTCCCTTCCCCTGCCCACGCCGGGCGAGCCCATCGACCTGCTGTACCCGGATTCCGGGGGACGGGGGCGCGGCTTCTGGAGCCGTCTGCGGGGACTTTTCGGAGGCGCCGCCTCATGAGCATCCTGCAAGGGACCGTGTCCCTCAAACGCTTCCTGGTGCTGGGTCCCGTACCCGACCCCAAGGACCTCCAGGCCGGTCTGGAGCAGGACCAGTTCCGTCCCTTCCAGGACGGGATGGAGGAGGAGCGCATGGGCTGGTGCGATTGGCGCAACCCGCTCATCACGCCGCCGGACGAGGACTGGGTCGGACAGGAGCGCTTCGCCGTCTTCGGCCTGCGCATCGATACGCGCCGCGTGCCGGCGGCTCTGCTCAGGGCCCATGTGGACCTGCGGCTGCAGAGCCTCCAGAAAGAGAAGGACCTGGCCTTCATCGGCAAGGAGGCCCGCATCTCCCTGCAGGACGAGGTGAAGATCGAGCTGCTGCGCAAGGTGCTGCCGACGCCGCGGGTGGTGGAGGTGGCCTGGGATCTCAAGGGCGGCATCCTCTGGACCACGGCCTCTTCCAGCAAGGCCCAGGGCGCCCTCACGAGCCTCTTCATCAAGTCCTTCGGTTGCGAGATCCATCCCCTGGCGCCCCTGGTGCTGGCGGGCCGGCTCAGCCCCGGATTGTCCGTAGAGGGCCTGATGGCCCTGGATCCGCTGGATCTCGAACTCGAGGAGGTCTAGGTGAAGCCGCTTGAACTCATGGAACAGGGCCGCTTCCTCGGCGAGGAGTTCCTCCTCTGGCTCTGGATGCGCAGCATGACCGAAGGTGGCGCCAGCGGCGAGGCTGGCGATGGCTCCGGCTGCTTCGTGGACGACGCCATCCAGCTGGCCTCCGAGCGCGGCGAAGTGAAGGAGATCAGCCTCCGCAAGGGCAATCCCGCGGAGAGCCGCGAAGCTTTCGAGTCCCTCGGCCGCGGCATGCGCCCCGCGAAGATGAAGCTGCGAATCCTTTCGGGCGACCTGGAATGGGTGTTCACCCTCAACGCCGCCACCCTCGACATGGGCACCCTCAAG
>DASXUH010000146.1:0-4383 GCA_036504935.1 Geothrix sp.
CGTTACTCACCCGTCTGCCATGCACCTTGCGGCACATCCGACTTGCATGTGTTAGGCACGCCGCCAGCGTTCATTCTGAGCCAGGATCAAACTCTCAAGTTTCATTCTGAACTCTCACCCTCGGGTTCCCCCTCGGGCCAATGTTCTGGTCGAAAAATTGTTCTGAATCCCGTACGACATCCTTAGACGCCCCACGGAACCCTCAAAGGCTTCCTATCTTCTATCCGGTTTTCAAAGACGCCCACCGCGCTTCCGCACGGTCCGAAGTCGCCTTGCGGCCCCTCCCAGCACCCCGCAGCCTCAACTGCGCAGGACATTCAGACTAACATCGCGCAGCCTGCATGCAAGGGGAAATTTCATGGGGCGCCCTGAAACGGATTGACCTGGCCCCATCCGGGCCCCGGGAAGGTGGTTGAGGCTCAGAAGGCCCCCGGAGCTCTGACGTAGAATCAACCCCCTGGGGGATACGTGATCCATATCGTCGGGGCGGGCCTGGCCGGCTCGGAAGCCGCATGGCAGTTGGCCTCGCGAGGCCACGAGGTCCGTATCTCCGAAATGCGGCCGGACTGGACGACACCCGCCCACACCACGGAGCGGGCCGCAGAGATGGTCTGTTCCAACTCGTTCAAGAGTGACGACCCGAATTCCGCCACGGGGATTCTCAAAGCCGAGATGCGCCGGATGGATTCGCTGATCCTGCACTGTGCGGAGGCCACCCGCGTGCCCGCGGGAAACAGCCTCGCCGTGGACCGCGACGCCTTCTCCGGGGCGGTCACCTCCGCCCTGAAGGGCCACCCGGGAATCCATTGGGAGGTGGCCCGCATCGAGGCGCCGGCACCTGGGATCCTGACCATCCTGGCCACAGGCCCCCTCACCGCGGAACCCCTGGCGGACTGGCTGGCGGCCATCACGGGCAGCGACCGGCTGCATTTCTACGATGCCATCGCCCCGATCGTGGAACGCGACAGCGTCGACATGGACATCGCCTGGATGGCCGCGCGGTACGACAAGGGTGGTGCCGACTTCATCAACTGCCCCATGGACAAGCCGCAGTACGAGCGGTTCCTGGACGCGCTGCTCGCGGCCGAGCGCGTCCCTCTCCAGGAAGTGGACACACCCTATTTCGAGGCCTGCCTGCCCATCGAGGTCATGGCGGATCGCGGCCGCGAGACCCTTCGCCACGGCCCCATGAAGCCCATGGGCCTGGATGATCCCCGCACCGGGCGATGGCCCCACGCCGCAGTCCAGCTGCGCCAGGACACCCTGGCAGGGGACCTCTTCAACCTGGTGGGTTTCCAGACCCGCCTGAAGTGGGGGGCGCAGAAGGAGGTCTTCCGGTTGATCCCGGGCCTTGAGAAGGCCGAGTTCGCCCGGTTCGGCAGCATCCACCGGAATACCTACATCCAGGCGCCGAAAGTCATCGATGCGACACTCGCTGTCAAATCCGTCCGGGGGCTCTGGATCGCGGGACAGCTCTCCGGAGTGGAGGGCTACCTTGAATCCGCCGCCGGCGGCCTCGCTGCCGCCTTCGCCGCGGATCGCGCCGTACGCAGCCTGGAGCCGCTGCCCTTCCCGCCGGACACCATGCTGGGCAGCCTGCTCCGCTACCTGGCGCAAGCCTCCAGTGCGGATTTCGGCCCTACCAACGCCATGCTGGGCCTGCTGCCGCCGCTTCCCGAGGACCTTCTGGACCTGCGTGGCCTCAAACGCTCCGGGGGAACCCGCGCCGTGAAATCCGCCAAGGGCCAGGCCCACCGGGAGAGAGCGCTCCAGTCGCTGGAGCGCCACCTGAGACTCGCAGGAGACCTGCCATGACCCGTCCCTCCCTCGCCCTGGGCGCCGCCGCCCTGGCCATCGCCCTCGGCAGCGGAGGCTGGTGGCTGGCCCGCCGCAATCCAGGAGTTCCGCCCCAGGAGGAGATTCTGGAACCATTCAAGGTCTCGGCGGCGGGCGCGGGGCAGCTTATCGACCTCCAACCGCCATCCGTGCCTTTGCGGAGCGTCCGGTGGACCTCCCCCCTATCCGGCGATGCGGCAGTGGCCCAGATCTTGACCCAGACCGGTCGGCAGCAGGTGGTCCTCTTTGTGCAGGGGAAGCCCGGTCCGGCTTTTTCCCTCCCCGCACTGGCTGGTGGCTCCAATACATTCTTCCAGTTCGCGGACCTGGTGGATGCAGCCCTGGTGCCGGATGATTCCCTGGTGCTCCTCTACCGCAGTCCAGAAGATGCTGCCTCGCCGGCATTGATCGTGGCCTGGGACCTGCGCGCCCAGGAGGTCCGGTGGTCCCGCCGCGCGCCGGGAGGGCATCTGGCCCTGTCCCCGGATCGGCGCAGCGTGTTCCTCTTCGGGGCGGGAACGGCTGTGAGCATCCTGGATCTGGCGAATCGGGCCAACAGCCATGAGCCCGCATCCACCACCGTGGAGCTTGCCCCGGAAGTGAAGAGAATCTCCAACCTGATTCCCATCGGGCCCCGCTCCTTCCTGGTGGCCCATGACTCGGGGCTCTCGGCCTGGCGGAATGGGGCTTGGACCCACGTGCAGGCCCCGCCCTCTTCGCCGCTCGGGTTCGCCCCTGGGCTGGGCATGGTCACGGGCCACGCGAAGGTGAACTGGTGGCAGCCGGAGCCCGGAGTCCTGATCCCCCTGGGGCCGGATGGGAAGGCCGGGGAGCCCCGGAACTTGAAAGCGCTGCTGCCTGAAGCATCGAGCCTGGATGCGGACCTGCTCCATCTGCTCGGCGAGGAGGCGGACGGGCACCTGTGGTTCGGACTGGCGCGCCCCACCCTTCCGGCGCCCGCTCCCGTTCCTGCACCGGCGATGGTTCCGGTTCCAGGTGCTTCGGATCCGGCGCTTCCGGAGCCGGTCGCATCTCCGCCGCCGCCAGCCATCCAGCCTTCCCGGGAAGCCTTGGAGGCGCACCTCAACAAGGGGCTGGACCGGCTCTACCGCTGGAAGCCCGGCGAGGACCACATGAAGGTGGTCGTCCTGGCGGAGGCCTGGAAACGCCTGACGCCGCCTCCGGGTATTGCCGGCCCCCCGGGGGAGGGGAGCCTGCGCCCCGAGGCCGGAGCTCTCCTCTGCGGCAGCCCGGACCGGATGTGGTGGCTTCCCCTGCAAACCCTCCAGCCCCGCTAGCCCTTGCGATCCGCCTTCGCCAGGTACTCGCGGATCACCCCTTCCGCGACCGCCCCCTCGTCGGGGTGATATGTACCCGTATCCAGCTGGCGCTTGAGTGCCTTGAGCTTCTCGGTCCGGATGTCAGGTGTCCCTGCGAGCACCTCATGCGCCACAGCCACAAGATGGTCGGCTGTGGCACCCTTCGGGCCCGCAGCTTCCCGGCTGCTGCCACTGCGTGATCTGCCGCTGCCGCTCATGCCCACCTCGACATGGCTCCTATCGGCAGGTGGCGGGAATCTCTCAAGCACTCCGTCCCCTCTTTTTCACCTCAGGCCCATGTCAAGACAGCCGCCTCGCCACGGCGCCCCTCAGGCCAGAGCCACCAGGATCCGATCGTGGCCCGCAAAATCCTGATGGATCATGGCCTTGGACCACCCGGCCCCATGAGCCCTGCGGCACAATTCACCACCCTGCCCGGTCCCGATCTCCAGCAGGCAGGCAGGCGCCTTGCGGGTCCGGGCCTGCTTCAGCAACTCCGCCGACAGGGCCAGCCCCCGATCCGGGGCAAAGAGGGCCGAAGCCGGTTCGAAGGCCAACTCCCGCTGGAGGCTGGGCTCGTCCGCCGGGTCCACATAAGGCAGGTTCGCCACCACCAGGCCCAGGGGATCCGGCACAGGGTCCAGCAGGTTCCCCTCGAAGAAGGCCACCTTGACGCCCAGAGCCGCAGCGTTCCACCGGGCCACGGCCAGGGCACCTGGACTCAGGTCCGTGGCCGACACCTGCCAGTCCGTCTCCAGGGCCAGACTCACGGCGATGATGCCGCTGCCCGTGCCCACATCCACACACCGGTCCACTCCCAGGCGCCTCCCCACCTCCAGGGCCGCCTCCACCAGCAGGTCGGTTTCCGGACGAGGGATCAGCGTGTCGCGTGTGACCTGGAAGCGGCGGTCCCGGAAGAGGCACCAGCCCAGGATGTAGGCCCAGGGCTCACCGGTCTTCCGCCGGTGCACCCAGGCATTCACCTGGGTCGACACCTCGGGAGGCACCAGGTCGCCGCTGTGGGCGGCCATCCAGCTGCGCGTCAGCTCGAGACCCTCCTCGAACCAGCGGACGCTCTCCGCGTGGGCCTCGGATGGATCGAGAAACGCGGCGAGGGCCGCGCCCAGGTCGAGGCGGAGCTGTCGGTAGGTCTGGGCCATCCCTCCAGCCTAGCCGCGGGAGAAACGGCCCGGGTATCCGGATTCAGGCCGTCAGGGCCTTGGCGCGC
>DASXUH010000147.1:0-4749 GCA_036504935.1 Geothrix sp.
GCGGCAGGGCCCGGCAGAGGAACCAGGCGGACAGGAACAGGAAGGCCGCCATAAGGCAGAGGGGCAAGGCGAGGATGCCGGCCTCGGCCCAGCTCCAGCCCTGGCTCCGGGCGATGCCCGTGAGCAGCAGGGCGATGGGGACCCACCCCAGGAGGTAGGCCCCCAGACGGGCTCGGCTGGCCAGCAGGGGATGCATCAGCTCTTGACCTCGGTGCCACCGAAGAGGATGAGGCCCGTGACCACCAGGCGGGGCCGGCTGTCCGGCGAGGCCGGGCCGTGGTGGGTGCTGTCATTGAGGGCCCCGGCGATGGCGGTGGCGCGGTTGGAGATCTCCCATCCTTCGGGGACACGGATCTCGCCGCCACCGAAGAGCACGAAGACATCGATGCGGGCCTGGCCGTTTTCGAGGACCGCCTGGCGGAGATCCACTTCGTAGCCGCCGAAGATGGCCGTCAACTCGCCGCCCTTGAAGGTCTGGGTCGAGACCCGCCGCTTGAAGCCGCCGAAGATGGCCGTGCCCTGGAGGAAATCCTCTGAGCGGGCCAGCTCCGGAGGCACGCCCCGGTTCTGCTTGAGGGCCTTGACCACAATGAGGATGCCCACGGCCACCACCAGCATGGGTCCCAGGGCGTCGGCCAGATGCCCATGGCCGAAGGTGAAGAGCAGGAGGAAGGCTCCGCCCAGCACCAGGAACCAGCCGCCCAGGCTGCTGCCGCCACGGTCCTGGCGGATCTTGGCGGCGCCTATGGCCACCAGCACCAGGGGCCAGAGTTTCAAGATCGTGTGGGCCTCGATGAGGCCGAGGTTGTCCAGGGTGAGCACCAGGCCCGCCACGATGATGGCCACGCCCACCACCAGCTTGGGGCTGAAGGGGCTCGGGGCCTTGGCGTCGTCGGGGGCGTTCATGGCTTCACCTGCGTGGATTCGGTTTCAGGATCACAGGAAACGCTGGGTGTTGGCGATGGGGGGACGGCCTTGGGAGTCCGGGCCCGCTTGGGCTGGGGGAAGATGGCCCGCAGGGCGACGACCGCGCCGCCCCAGACAAGGAAGATCGGCCACCAGCGCTCCAGCAGGCCCCAGGGGCCGAACTGGGAGATGAAGCCCGCGACGGCGAAACAAAGCCAGATGTGCCCCCGCAGGCTGAGAGGACCGTCCTGGACCAGGCGAGCGAACCCGAAGGCGGCGAGGGCCAGGGGCCACCAGGCCAGCAGATGCCAGGCGTCGTACCAGTGGAGGCTGTCCGCCAGGAGGATGAGGCCGGTGGCGATGACCGCCAGGCCGAGGACCAGCTTCACCGAAAAGACCGGGGGGCGTTCCTGGGCGTTCATGAGCGGTGTTCCTTTCGTTCCGAGCCGAAGGGGATGACGAACGCGAGGGAGGGCAGCCACAGCGCCAGCCACCACCAGGGGCTGTCGAGGAACCATCCCGCGTGGATCATGTCCGTCTCCTTCCGCATGACCAAGCTACGGACGTCCCGACAGGAATCCGCGGGAGGATCGGTGAATGGGGGGCGGGGACCGGCGAGCGGTCAGTCCCAGGTGATCGCCCCGCCCCGGCTGCGTTCCTGCCAGGCATGCTCCAGGGCCAGAACCAGGTCTGGCGGGCATTCGAAGCGCAGGATGGCGACCTGGCCTTCGAAGGCCTGTTCGATCACGGCGGCGGCCGGGAAGGCTCCCAGCAGGGCGAAGGGGAAGTGGGCCTGGGCCGCTGGGACCTGGATCTCCCCCGTGCGCAGCACCCGGACCTTCTCCCAGAAGCCCTGGGCATCTGCCTCGGCCAGGGCACCCTGCACGCCTTCGGTGTAGGCCCGCACCAGGCCGCCGGTGCCGAGTTTGGTACCGCCGTACCAGCGGATGCAGATGGCGATGAGATCCGTGGCCTCGGCCCCCTCAAGCACGGCCAGCATGGGCCGCCCGGCCGTGCCCGAAGGCTCCCCGTCGTCGTCGGCCCCGAAGGCTGAGACGGGGACGCCTTCCCGCCAGGCGCTGCAGTGATGGGTGGCGTCGAAGTCGCGTTTGCGCAGGGCCGCCAGCACGGCCGCCCGTTCCGCCGCATCCCGGGCAGGGTGCAGCTCCGTGAGGAAGACCGAAGCCTTCTCACGGAAACGGTGGGTCACGACCTCTTTCAACCGACGCATGGATCCAGCATGGATGCGGCTGTGACGGGAATCAACAAAGTGGATCCAATGACGACCATTCAGTCGTTTTTTACTTATAGTTGGGGTGGATCTTTTCGAGGAGACGGCATGGATACCGTCACGCGGCTTTTCACGCCCACGGCACTGCAGCGTCGGCAGCCTGTGCCCTCGGATCTGGACATCGCCCAGGCGGCCACCCTCAAGCCCATCGGGCTGGTGGCGGCGGAGCTGGGATTGCTGGAGGACGAACTCGAGCGGTACGGCCCCACCAAGGCCAAAGTGCGCCTGGAAGTGATGGATCGCCTGCGGGCGCGACCCAATGGCAAGTACATCGATGTCACCGCCATCACCCCCACGCCACTCGGGGAGGGCAAGACCACCACCACTGTGGGCCTCAGCCAGGCTCTGGGCGCCCACCTCGGCCAGCGCGTGGTGACCTGCATCCGCCAGCCCAGCCAGGGCCCGACCTTCGGCATCAAGGGTGGCGCCGCCGGTGGCGGCTACAGCCAGGTGATCCCCATGGAGGACTTCAACCTCCACCTCACCGGAGACATCCACGCCATCACCGCGGCCCACAACCTCTGCGCGGCGGCCATCGACGCCCGCATTCTCCATGAAGCCGGAGCTTCAGACGAGCAGCTGTTCGAGCGGATTTTCCCGGCGGGAAAATCCGGAAGGAAGTTCCCGCGCTCGCTGCAGCTGCGCTGCGCGAGGCTAGGCATCACGAAGGGGAATCCCGACGATTTCACTCCGGATGAACGACGCCGGGTGTGCCGGCTGGACCTGGATCCTGCCGCCATCAGTTGGCGCCGCATCCTGGACACCAGCGACCGGTTCCTGCGGGGCGTCACCGTGGGCCGGGGCGACGAGGAGCAGGGCTTCGCCCGGGAGACGGGCTTCGACATCGCCGTGGCCAGCGAGATCATGGCCGTGCTGGCCCTCACCACGGACCTCCAGGACATGCGGCGGCGCCTGGGCGCCATGGTGGTGGGACTCAACCGGCAAGGTGAAGCTGTCACTGCCGAGGATCTGGGCGTGGCTGGCGCCATGACCGTGCTCATGAAGGACGCGCTGAAGCCCAACCTCATGCAGACTCTGGAAGGCACGCCGGTCTTCGTGCATGCGGGGCCCTTCGCCAACATCGCCCATGGCAACAGCTCCATCCTGGCGGACCAGATCGCCCTCAAGCTGGCGGATTACGTGATCACCGAATCGGGCTTCGGTGCCGACATGGGCATGGAGAAGTTCTTCGACATCAAGTGCCGCGTCTCGGGTCTGGTGCCCGATGCGGTGGTGCTGGTGGCCACGGTGCGTGCCCTCAAGATGCACGGCGGTGGTCCCAAGGTGGTGGCCGGGAAGCCGCTCGACCAGGTCTACGTGGAGGAGAACCTGGATCTCCTGCGCCAGGGCCTGCCTAACCTGCTGCACCACATCCGCATCGCCCGGAAGTTCGGCGTGCCGGTGGTGGTGGCCGTCAACGGCTTCGCCACGGACAGCCCCACCGAGCTGGACCTGGTGCGCCGGGCTTCGCTGGAGAGCGGCGCCGAGGATGCCGTGGTCTGCCACAACTGGGCCCTGGGCGGGGAAGGGGCCCTGGACCTGGCCCGGGCTGTCGTGCGCGTCTGTGAGCGGCCTTCGGACTTCCGCTTCCTTTACGGGGTGGATGAGCCCATCAAGCATAAGATCGAGACCATCGCCCGGGAGATCTACGGCGCCGACGGGGTGGACTATGCGCCCGAGGCCGAAGCGAAGATCGAGGCCTACACGCGGCTGGGCTATGACCGCCTGCCCATCTGCATGGCCAAGACCCACCTGAGCCTGAGCCATGATCCGGCCCTCAAGGGCGTCCCCACGGGGTTCCGCATCCCCGTGCGGGATATCCGCATCAGCGCCGGGGCGGGCTTCCTCTATCCGCTGCTCGGCAAGATGGCCACCATGCCCGGCCTGCCCACCAGACCCGGTTTCTACGACGTGGACATCGATCCGGAGACGGGGAGGGTGGTCGGGTTGTTCTGAGCTGCGGAATTCGGTCCGCATTCGCGGGCCGAATTCCGTTGACGGGGCTTCGCCCCGGAGAACAGATCACTTGAAGCACCTGGGAAACGGCCCGCGAACGCGGGCCGTTTCCTATCTCCGGAACGCAGTTCCGGAGCCTGCGACTACATGGCGTCAATGATCGCATTCAGCGTGGCGCTGGGGCGCATGGCCGCGCCGGTCTTGGCCTTGTCCGGGTGGTAGTAGCCCCCCATGTCCACAGGCTTGCCCTGGGCTCCGATCAGCTCTTCGTTGATCTTCGCCTCGCTGGCGCCGAGTTGCTGGGCCACCTTGGCGAACCGGGCCTGGAGTTCCGCGTCCTTGGTCTGGGCGGCCAGGGCCTGGGCCCAGTAGAGGGCCAGGTAGAAGTGGCTGCCGCGGTTGTCGATCTGGCCCACCTTGCGGGCGGGGGACTTGTCGTTGTCGAGGAACTTGGCAACGGCCTGGTCGAGGGTCTCCGCCAGCACTCCGGCCTTGGCGTTCTTGTAGGCGTTGGCGACATGTTCCAGGGAGGCCGTGAAGGCCGAGAACTCGCCCAGGGAATCCCAGCGCAGGTAGCCCTCCTTCTGGAACTGCTG
>DASXUH010000148.1:0-8394 GCA_036504935.1 Geothrix sp.
TACTCGGAGACGATGTGGAAGGGCACCTTGCGCCGGTTGGCCGTGAAAAAGACCTGGCTGAAGTGCTTGCCGGTGATGGACAGGCCCTTGGCGATGTCGGAGGGAATGAGGGTCCTCAGGAACTTGTTCATGGACGGCCCCTTAGACGGCGAAGCAGCGGATGGCGGCCGCCAACAGGAGGTTGATCAGCGCCATGGGGATCAGGTACTTCCAGCCCACGGCCATGACCTGGTCGTACCGGTAGCGGGGGATGGTGCCGCGGACCCAGATGTAGGTGAAGAGCAGGAAGACGATCTTGGCCACGAAGAAGATGGCGTGGGGCTGTCCGATGAACGGGATGGAGGCGGGAATCAACAGGCCCTGCAGGCCGAAGGGGAGCAGCCAGGGTCCGCCGAGGAAGAAGGCGGAGGCCAGGGCGGCCACCACGGTCATGTTGATGTACTCTGCCAGGTAGAAAAACCCGAACTTCATGCCGGAGTACTCGGTGTGGAAGCCCGCCACCAGCTCGTTCTCGGCCTCGGGCATATCGAAGGGCAGACGGTTGGTCTCCGCGAAGCCGCAGGTGAGGTAGAGAAGGAACCCGATGACCTGGGGCACCAGGGCCCATGCCGGCATCCCGGTCGCCATGCGCGCGGACATCTCCCCGAAATTGAGGCTGGCGGAGAGGACCACCGGGGCGAGGAGACTGAGGGCCAGGGGGACCTCATAGCTCACCATCTGGGCCGCGCTGCGCAGGCCACCCAGGAGGGGGTACTTGGAGTTCGAGGACCAGCCGGCCAGGACGATGCCGTACACCCCCACGGTCGCCACGCCCAGGATCCAGAGCAGGCCCACATTGATGTCGGCGATGCCCCCGGAGACCGGGAGGCCCCCCACGAAGGGAAACCAGGCGGGGAACGTGAAGAAGGTGCCGGGCACGAAGGAGATCGCGGCGAACACGATGATCGCGGCCACCATGCTGATGGACGGGGCGAGGAAGAAGACGAACTTGTCGGCCTTGGCCGGCATGATGTCTTCCTTGAGGATCAGCTTCAGGACATCGCCCACGAGCCCGGGGATGCCGCGCCAATAGGAGAGGACGGGCACCCTGCCCATCTTCCACATCCTGCGGTTCATCCAGCCGCTGAAGCCGACGTGGCCGCTGGCCACGCGGGTGGAGCCCAGGCGCTGCTGGAGATGGCCGAGCACCTTGCGCTCGGCGAACACCGTGAGGGGGACGACGACGAAGACGAAGATCACCACCAGCAGGCACTGGATGAGCGTGATCACGATGGACTGGGTGAGGGTCGGGGTCGGCATGTCTTGGGATCCTCGTCGGCTAGCGGTCGATCTCGCCGAGCACGATGTCCAGGGAGCCGATGGCCGCAACGACGTCGGCGATCAGTCCTCCCTCGGCCATCTTGGGCAGGGATTGGAGGTTGATGAACCCGGGAGCCCGCACATGGAACCGGTAGGGGTTCAGCGAGCCCTTCTCGCCCACGAGGTAGTACCCGATCTCGCCCTTCGGCGATTCAGTGGCGTGGTAGACCTCGTTGACCTCGGACCGCAGGATCTTGGGGAGCTTGGCCATGACCGGCCCCTCGGGCATGCCATCCATGCACTGCTGGATGATGCGGGCGCTCTGGCGCATCTCCGCCATGCGGACCTGGTACCGGGCATAGGTGTCCGCCTCGGTGCGGGTGGGCACCTCGAAATCCATCTCCGAGTAGGCTGCGTAGGGGAAGGCCTTCCGGATGTCGTAGGCCACGCCAGCGGCGCGCAGCATGGGGCCAGTGACACCGAGGGCGATGGCATCCTCGGCGTTCAGCCGGGCCACGCCGACGGTGCGCTTCTTCCAGATGCGATTCTCGGTGAGCAGGTTCTCGTATTCCTCAAGGCAGTCGGAGAACTTCGCCAGGAACTTGTGCACCATCTTCTCGAAGCCGGGAGGCAAATCCTCGCGCAGGCCGCCGATGCGGAAGGCCGTGGTGGTGAGCCGGGAGCCGCAGAAGGCCTCGTTGATGTCGAGGACATCCTCGCGCTCGCGGAAGGCGTAGAGGAACACCGTCAGGGCGCCGATATCCATGGCGTGGGTGCCCAGCCAGATGAGGTGCGAGGCGATGCGGTTGAACTCGTTCAACAGCGTGCGGATGTAATGGGCGCGCCGCGGCACGGTGATGCCGAACAGCTTCTCGTTGGCTTCCGCCCAGCCCAGGTTGTTGGCCACGGCGGAGCAGTAGTCCATGCGGTCCGTCCAGACCTGGCCCTGGAAGAAGGACTGGTTCTCGCAGATCTTCTCGACGCCCCGGTGGAGGTAGCCGATCATCGGCCGGCAATGGGTGACGGTCTCGCCATCCAGCCGCAGCTTCACCCGGAGCACACCGTGCGTGGACGGGTGCTGCGGCCCCAGGTTGATCTCCATTTCCTCGTTCTTGAACACCGTCCGCTCCTAGTCCGCCTTGGGTTGCTTCAGGTTGATGCCCAGCTGGCCGGCCTTCTGGAGGGCGATGCGCTCGAGCATGCCGCCGCGGTCCTCCCGGAAGGAGATGTCCCGCTGGCCCCAGCCCACGGTCGGATAGTCCTTCCTCAGGGGGTAGCCTTCCCAGTCCTCGGGGCAGAGGATGCGGGTCATGTCGGGATGGTTCGCGAACCGGATCCCGAGCATGTCGTAGATCTCCCGCTCCATCCAGTTGGCGCTGGGATAGAGCGGACAGGCGCTCTCGGGCGCGAAGCCCTCGGGCACGAGGATGCGGAGCCGGAGCCGCTTGCGGCGGCTGATGCTCGTCAGGTGGTAGACCACGCTGTAGGCGAAGCCATTGGCGGCGGGATAGTGCGTGCCCGACTGGTCTGCGAGCATCTCGTACTTCAGGGCGGCCTCGTCGCGGCACAGCGCCAGCGCCTCGAGAATGGCCTCCTTCTTCACCTGGCAGACCAGTTCCCCGGCCTGTTCGAAGATCTCCTCGGCCTTGTCGCCCAGGAGGGCCTGCAGCTTCAGAAGATCGGGGTCCTGCGCCTCCTCGGGCACCGGGGTCTTCAGGTCGTTGTCATCCTTGCGGGGAACGGGCCGCACGGGGGGCTTGGGTGCATCCTTGCCTTCGGCTTCGGCCTTGGTCTTGGCAGTCTCGAAGTCGGCCAGGGTCTTCTGCCACTTGGCTTCATCAGCCTCGGCCGCCGCCTTCTGCTCAGCCAGATAGGTCTGGCGGCTCGGCAGGGGAACCGTCTTCGGCATGGCGATCTGGCGGAACGGCGCGGCCTTGTAGTCGTACACGTACGGGCCGGCCGGGGCTTCTGGCACTTCCGGAGTCTGGGGGACGTTCGGTTCCGCCATCAGCCCACCTCCTCGAAGATATCCTTGTACCGGTCGGCCAGGCTGCTGGTCATGATCTTGTCCTGCAGCTTCAGGAACCCGTAGATGAACGATTCGGGGCGGGGCGGGCAACCCGGGATGTAGACGTCCACGGGGATGACCTTATCCACGCCCTGGATCGTGTGGTACGAGTCGAAGGGCCCGCCGGCGGTCGCGCAGGAGCCCATGGCCATCACCCACTTGGGTTCGGGCATCTGGTCGTAGAGGGTCTTGATGATGGGGGCCATCTTGTAGGTCACGGTGCCCGCGATGATCATCAGGTCGGCCTGGCGCGGGCTGGCGCGGAAGATGCCAGCGCCGAACCGGTCGAAGTCGAAGCGGCTGGCGCCCGCGGCCATCATCTCGATGGCGCAGCAGGCCAGGCCGAAGGTCACGGGCCACACACTGGTGGCGCGGGACCAGTTCATGACCTTCTCCACCTTGGTGGTGATCAGGATGTGCTCCAGGGCGGTGGGTTGGTTCATTCCCATGTCAGGGCTCCCTTGGACCAGATGTAGCCGTAGCCGAACAGCAGCAGGAACAGGAACAGGCCCAGCTCGATGAAGCCGAACACGGCCAGTTCCTTCATCTGGATGGCCCAGGGCATGAGGAACACCGTTTCCACGTCGAACACCAGGAACATCACTGCCACCAGATAGTAACGAACAGAGAATTTCTCCCGCGCTTCGCTGGTCGTGACGATGCCGCACTCGTAGGTGGAGTATTTCGCCGCACTGGGCCAACTGGGGCGCAGGAGCCGCGACAGGTTCAGGATGATGATCGGCAGGGCCACTGCTACCAGGATCAGCAGCAGGATGGACGCGTACCCGCGCATGGAGCCTCCAGGACCAGTCATTGTGGAGTGCCGGTCCCGCGCTGGTCAACGATCGAAGCCAACCGGCGCGTCCTTTGTGATCCATGCCCGATTCCGCCCATCCAGGCCGACGCCCCTTCCAGTAGGATGTTTGCATGACTTTTCCCAATCCCCCGGACCCCACGGATGCCGTCGAGACCGGCGAGCCGGCCCTGACCGACTTCCGGCCAGCCCGGGAGCTGTACCCGAACCTGGACCTGACCCGGGAGCCGGTGGAGTTCGCGCTCTTCCAGGCCATCCCCATCGATCTGATGCTCAAGCACCACTTCGTGCCGGTGCAGGAACGGGAGGGCGTCCTGTGGCTGGCCATGGCCGACCCCCTGGACATCCCCACCCAAGATCTCCTGCGGCAGCAGCTCAAGCGGCCCCTGCGCTTCGCAGGCGCCCCCCTGGCCCAGATCCAGGAAGTGCTGAAGAAGTCCGAAAGCGGCCAGAAGGTCATGGACGAGGCTGGCGAGGCCCTGAAGATCCAGGTGCTCCACGAGGAGGACCTGGACGACGAGGTGCTCGACCTGGAGCGCCTGACCGACAAGGACGAGGCCCCCATCGTCCGCCTCGTGGACACCACCATCTTCAACGCTCTCCAGCGCCGCGCCTCGGACATCCACCTGGAGACCACGGGCACGGGCTTCCAGATCAAGTACCGCATCGACGGCAGCCTCTATCCCGCGGCCGATCCCATCGACCGGCGGTTCGCCTCGCCCATCATCAGCCGCATCAAGGTCATGTCCGAGCTGGACATCGCGGAGAAGCGGAAGCCCCAGGACGGCCGCTTCAAGCTCAAGGTCCGCGGACGGGCCATCGACTTCCGCGTGAGCATCATGCCCACCATCCATGGCGAGGACGCGGTGATCCGCATCCTCGACAAGGAGAACCTCACCGAGGAGTTCCAGACCCTGACCCTGGAGATCCTGGGCTTCTCCGATCACGAGCTGAAGCGCCTGCGCCGCTTCGCCCGCGAGCCCTACGGCATGTTCCTGGTGACGGGCCCCACGGGTTCCGGCAAGACCACCACCCTCTACGCCGTGCTGAGCGAGATCAAGGCCCCCGAGGACAAGATCATCACCATCGAGGACCCCGTCGAGTACCAGCTCGAAGGCGTCACCCAGATCCCCGTGAACGAGAAGAAGGGCCTCACCTTCGCCCTGGGCCTGCGGTCCATCCTCCGCCACGATCCCGACAAGATCCTCGTGGGCGAGATCCGCGACCCTGAGACGGCCCAGATCGCCATCCAGTCCGCCCTCACGGGCCACCTGGTCTTCACCACCGTCCACGCCAACAACGTGCTGGACGTCATCGGCCGCTTCCAGCACATGGGCGTCGAGGTCTACAACTTCGTCTCGTCCCTGAACTGCATCCTGGCCCAGCGCCTCATCCGCGTGCTGTGCCCCAAGTGCAAGCGCCCCGCCCACCCGCCTAGCCCCCAGGAGCTGGAGGAGAACGGCGTGGACGAGGCCTGGCTGCGCGGCGCCACCCTGTTCGACCGGGTGGGCTGCGTAGACTGCCATGGCACGGGCTTCCGCGGCCGGCAGGCCATCATCGAGTTCATGGGCCTCAACGACGAGATCCGCGAGTTGCTCATCCAGCGGGCCCCCACGCGCGAAGTGAAGGCCGCCGCCCGGCGGGGCGGCATGCAGTTCCTCCGCGAGAGCGCCATCGAGAAGGTGCGGCTGGGCATCACCACCTTCGCCGAGATCAACAAGGTCACCTTCCGCGACGGCGCCTGATCAGTCGAGGCTGGGCTTCTCGCTCCGGCCGAAGGTCAGCAGATCCGCCGATGTCTGGAGGCCCTCCGCCAGGTCCAGCAGCACACGGCGCAGGGCTTCCCCGGCCTCCCCTGCAGCCAGAGTTCGCAGCGCTCCGGCTGTCCGCAGCGGATCCTCGACCAGATGCTGCAAAGCCTCGAAGGCCCCTGCGTTCGCAGTGTCGCCGGCGGAATCCGGAAGCTCGTGCAGCTGCTCGATGGCGTACCCCAGGTTGAGCACCGCCAGGATCCCCTTGGGCCAGCGCTCGCCCAGATCCTTCGCGCGGCCCAGATGCAGAGAGAGGCGCAGGATCTGGCGCGATCCGCGCGCCCGCCAGTCCTCGATGGCAGCCCCCGGCTCTCGCTCGATCATCCGGAGCAGATCCCGCCGGATCACGCCGACGGTGTCCTCTGCCTGCCGGACGGAGCTCCGGGGCATCAGGATGTAGTTGCCCGCCACCAGGCTGGCGGCGGCGGCCAGCGCGGCCGAGCCCCCGATCACCTCCATCGTGCCGGGGCTGGCCGTGGCACCGGCCTGGCTGGCCAGCAGGAAGCACATGTTGAAGTCCACGCCGGCCAGGGCCGTGCGGGGGTGGGCCCTGAGGAAGCCCCCCACCAGCAGGAAGGGCGCCACCGTCCACAGCAGGCCCGGAGGCGAGGGAAAGGCGGGTTGCAGCCCAAGGCGGTAGAGGGCTGCCACGAAGGCTCCGGCCGCCACCCCGGCCAGCAGCTTGGGGGCGATGCGCTGGGGCAGCGCCATGGAACCCAACACCAGCGAGAAGATGCAGACGCCCACGGCGGCCTGGACCACCAGAGGCGAACCTGACCCGTGGGCCAGGGCCGCCGCCAGGAAGGTCGCGACTCCGGAGGCCAGGGCGGTGCGCCCAGCCTGGGGCCATTCCCGGTGCGGTGCGAGGACGGCCAGCTCCCGCCGCAGGGGGAGGGCCGTGGATTCGTCCAGGGGCCGGCCGAGGGCCGCATTGGCCTCCAGGAGGCGGACCAGGGCACCGGCCAGGCGCTCCGAACCGGGCACCTCGGCCATCCGTGGGACCTCGCCCATGGGCAGGCTGGCCTCCGAGCGGAGGTATTCCGCCACTGGATCCAACCCGTGGGCCAGCTCATCGGTCCCGACCGCCCGCAGGCGCCCATCCGGCCGGAGCGCCACGGCGGCACTCATGGTCCCAAGCATGCCCACCATCAGCGAATCCACATCGTGCAGCCGCCGGTAGCCTTCGAAGGAACCCGCCAGGACCAGGCGCGCAGAGGCTTCCGCTTCACTGATCTCCGCGAGGATCCTGCGCTTCTCATCCCCCATGGCGTCGGCCCCGCGGCGCAAGACTCCAGCCGCGTAGGCCACGGCGTCCGCCGACAGCAGCCGGATGCGCAGGAAGAACGCCTGCCGGGGCGATTCGGGCGTCGCCAGCCCCGTGATCACGGTGGCCACCACCACGCCGATGAGGGTGCATTCCACCCGGGCGGTGGCGAATTCCAGCGAGGCCCCCGGCGCCAGCACGGCCGGGATGACCACGATGGCCGCGGTGATTCCCGCCAGCAGGGCCCCGTAGCCGTGCACGCCCCGCAGGACGTGGGTCAGCCCGCCATTGACGGCCACCCACAGGCCCAGCAGGGCGAATTGCATATACGGTTCCACTGGGACATGGAGGATCGCGAAGCCGACGGCCGCGCCCAGCAGAGTACCCAGCACGCGGAAGAGGGCCCGCTCCACCAGCACGCCCCGCGAGGCCTGGGCCACCACCCACACGGGCATGGCGGCCCAGTAGGCGTTCTGCACGTGGACCAGCGTGGCGATGGCGAAGGCCACCCAGGCCGACAGGGCCAGCACCAGCGCCCGGACCACCAGGCGCCGGTCGATCGGCAAGGCCTTCATACCACGCCCTTGACCAGCTCCCGCTCCAGACTCTGCAGCCGCTTGAGCCGCGCGAAGAGGCCCGGCTGGGCGGCCAGCGCCTCCGGAGTGCCGAGCTGGACCACCCGCCCTTCCTCCACCACCAGCACCTGGGCGCAGGTCTCGGCCACGAAGACCCGGTGCGTGGCCAGCACCAGGGTGGACTTGCCAAGGAAGGTCCGCAGGTTTTGGAGGATGTGGCTTTCGGTTTCGGCGTCCACGGCCGAGAGCGCGTCATCCAGCAGCAGCAGGCGGGGCCGGCGCAGCAGGGCGCGGGCCAGGGCCGTGCGCTGGCGCTCCCCGCCGCTGAGCACCACGCCCCGCTCACCCACCACCGTGTCCAGGCCGTCGGGCAGGCGACGGATCAACTCGTCCATGGCCACCACCCGGGCGATCTCCCAGATCTCCGCCTCGGTGGCGTCGGGACGACCCATGGCCAGGTTCATGCGGAGCGTGTCCGAGAACAGCAAGGCCTCCTGGGGCACCCAGCCCAGCCCCGCCCAGTGGCGACGGAGCGTGGTGTCGGATAGCGGCTCGCCGTCCAC
>DASXUH010000149.1:0-2037 GCA_036504935.1 Geothrix sp.
ACCTGGGGCGACGGGCTCAACTACAACGGCGGGTCCACCACCTCCGCCAACGGCCAGACCGCGGCCGTGGACGCCCACTACGGCGTGGGCCTCACCTACGACTTCTACAAGAACATCTTCGGCCGCAACGGCATCGACGGCATCGGCACCGCCACCTACAGCCGCGTGCACTACAGCTCGGCCTATGACAACGCCTTCTGGTCCGACAGCTGCTTCTGCATGACCTACGGCGACGGCTCCTCCTTTAAGTCCCTCGAGTCCATCGACGTGGCCGGCCACGAGATGAGCCATGGCGTCTGCGCCCGCACGGCCAACCTCACCTACCGCGGCGAATCCGGCGGCCTGAACGAGGCCAACTCCGACATCTTCGGCACCATGGTGGAGTTCATGGCCCACGGCGGCGGCACCACCACCGTGCCCAACTACAGCACCATCACCTCCACCATCAACGTCTACTGGACGGGCACCACCACTCCCACGCCCTCCACCAACAAGGCCGTCCCTGCCGCGAACTACCTCATCGGCGAGCAGCTGGCCACCAGCAAGTACACCCGCCCCCTGCGGTTCATGTACAAGCCCAGCCTGGACGGTTCTTCCGCGGATGCCTGGTCCAAGACGGTCGGTCGCCTGGATGTCCACTACAGCTCTGGCGTGGCCAACCACTTCTACTTCCTGCTGGCCCACGGCAGCCAGATCGACGCCTTCTCGGACGGCATCCAGTCCCCCATGGCCAACGGCGTCACCAGCGTCACCGGCCTCGGCAATGACAAGGCCGCCCGCATCTGGTACCGCGCCTTGACGGTCTACATGACCAGCAGCACCAACTACGCCGCTGCCCGCACGGCCACCCTGAGCGCCGCTTCGGACCTCTACGGGGCTGCCTCGGCGGAATACGCCTCCGTGAATCGCGCCTGGCTGGCGGTGAACGTCAAGTAGCCCCTTCCCACGCCCCGCCTCAGCGCCCCGGCTTCGTCGGGGCGCTGCATGTACGGCCGCCCTTCCCACCGGCCGTCCCCTGGCCGATAGTGGTGCGTGATGGCTTCCTCCTCCCGGCGCATCTGCCCCAGCTGCCAGACCCGCCTCTCCGCCCTCGCGGCAGAGTGCCCGGAGTGCGGCCTGACCCTGGCGCCGCCGCGGCAGGGGCGGCCCATGCTCTTCCAGGCTTCGGCCCTGGCCCAGGTCCCCCTCGAATCCCCTGCCCGGGCCCTGATGGCCCCGGCCCTGGGCCGCGTGGCCGCGGTGGCGGTGGAGGTGGCCGCGGAGGAGCTGGAACGGCCCCGTGACGAGCCCGCCCCGTCGGTGGCCGGGATGTACGGCCAGGCGGCCCTGGGCTTCCAGGAACCGGTCTCCAGCTTCTGGCCCCTGGTGAAGGTGGAGGCCACTGAGGCTCTGCTGCTCCTCTTGGTCCAGGGCCTGGCCCTGGCCCTTCCGTCCTGGGTGCTGGGCGTGTCCCCCTCCAGGCTCCTGACCGGAGCCTGGCCCCTGGTGGTGCCCTACCTGCTGGCGGCGTCCTGGATCCTCTTCATGGCCCCCCTGGCCCTCACGGGGCAGTCCCCGCTCATGGCGGCCTTCGGCGTGACCTTGCCCGAGAACTCCCCGGAGCGGCGGATGGCCTTTTCACTCGTCCACCTGCTCTCGGTGCTCTGCTTCCCCCTCAGTTTCCTCTGCATGGTGCTGGGTCCCCGCCACCGGACCCTGGGGGAGCTGCTCAGCGGCCAGGAGTTGCTGGCCCGGCCCACGGGCCGGATGCGCTGAGCGCGGCTAGGGTCTGTTTTCAAAGTGGGGTGTGGCCGCGCAAGGGGCGCCGCCCAAGCGAGACAAGGAAAGCGACGATGACAATAGCGGCACTATTGACGAGGGGCTTGACGCAGTATCGCGCCGGGCGCCGCCTCTTGCCCTCCGGGACGGGGCCAGCCGCGCGACCAGCTGCGTTAGCGGCCCTGGCTCGGGCCTGCGGCCCTCGGGGCTTTGCCCCCGCCATCGGCTGCGCCGATGCGGCCCTATCCGCTGCGCGGATGGTGAACGATGCACCACATC
>DASXUH010000150.1:0-7556 GCA_036504935.1 Geothrix sp.
GCCCGGGTCCGCGCCAAGGTGGTGCTGGACCTGGAGACGCGCCTGGCCTTGGCCCAGTGGAGCCGCGTGGAGCTGCGGAACCCCCAGAAGACCTACAACAAACGCACCCTGGATCAGGTCGTGGCCGAGGCCCCCGGCTTCGATTGGAAGGGCTACTTCGCGGCCCGCGGCGTGAAGCTCGCGGACCTGAACCTCAGCCAGCCATCCTTCTTCCAGGCCTTCGGCAAGCTGGCCTCCGAGGTGCCCGCCCCGCAGTGGCGCACCTACCTGCGCTGGCACGCCCTCAACGCCAGCGCCAACCTGCTGCCCAGGGCCTTCGGGGAGGAAGCCTTCGCTTTCCACGGCAAGGCTCTGACCGGCACCCCCGAGCGCGAGCCCCGCGCCAAACGCATCGAGGCCATGACGGATGGCACCCTGGGTGAGGCCCTGGGCCAGCTCTACGTGCAGGTGGCCTTCCCGCCTGAAGCCAAAAAAAAGGTCCTCGAGCTGGTGGAGAACCTGCGCGGAGCCCTGCGGGGGCGCATCACGAACCTCGACTGGATGGGCGCTGAAACCAAGCAGCAGGCCCTCACGAAGCTCAACGCCTTCGGCGTGAAGATCGGCTACCCCGACAAGTGGAAGGCCTACGCCTTCGATGTGAAGCGCGACGACTACTTCGGCAACGTCCGCCGGGCCGCGGCCTTCCGCATCCGGGAGAACCTGGCGAAGCTGGGCAAGCCCATCGACCGCACGGAGTGGGGCATGACGCCGCCGACCGTGAACGCCTACTACAACGCCTCGATGAACGAGATTGTGTTCCCGGCCGGCATCCTGCAGCCGCCCTTCTTCGACGCGAAGGCTGACGACGCCGTGAACTATGGCGCCCTGGGCTACGTCATCGGCCACGAGATGACCCACGGCTTCGACGACAGCGGCAGCCAGTTCGACGCCGAGGGCAACCTCAAGAACTGGTGGACCGAGGCGGACAAGAAGGCCTACCAGTCGCGCACGGACCTGGTGGTGAAGCAGTACGACGGGTACGAGCCCATCAAGGGCGAGCACGTGAACGGCAAGCTAACCCTGGGCGAGAACATCGCCGATATCGGCGGCCTCAAGATCGCCTTCGCCGCCTACCAGAACAGCCTGAAGGGCAAGCCCGTTCCCGCGCCCATCGACGGTTTCACCGGCCCCCAGCGCTTCTTCCTGGGCGCCGCGGCCGTGTGGCGCAACCACATCCGCGAGGCGGCCCTCTCCGTGCGCCTCAAGACGGATCCCCACAGCCCCGGCCGGGAGCGCGTCATCGGCCCCCTGTCCAACCTGCCGGAGTTCTACGAGGCCTTCGCCTGCGGCGATGGCCAGCCCATGAAGCGGGACATCAAGGTGCGGCCGGCCATCTGGTGATCCCAGCTCCAGAAGGCCGCGCCTTCCGGAGATAGAACAAAGGAAACAGCTTGAATACTCGATCTGCACTGTTTGTTCTGGCGCTGGTGGCGCCGCTCTCAGCCCAACTGCCCTACAAGGGGTTCAATCCCGCCAACCTCGATCCTTCTGTGAAGCCCTGCCAGGATTTCTTCCATTACGCCGTGGGGGGGTGGGCCAAGCGCACGGCCATCCCCGCCGAGTACGAGCGGTACGGCGTGGACCAGGAGATCGATACCCGGACCCACCAGATCCTGCGGGAGATCATGGCCTCCGCGGCGGCCGCCAAGGCCGCTCCGGGTTCCGAAGCCCAGAAAGTCGGCGACTTCTACGCCAGTGGCATGGATGAGGCGGGCATCGAAGCGGCGGGGATCGCCCCCCTGAAGCCCCTCTTCACTCGCATCGACGGCGTGAAGGATGCGGCCACCCTGGCGGCCGCGTTTGCGGATCTGCACCAGCAAGGCGCCTTCGCGGGCTTCTCCTTCAGCATCGAGCAGGACGACAAGGAGAGCAGCCGCTATTCCATGATGCTGGCCCAGGGTGGTCTCGGCCTGCCGGACCGGGACTACTACCTGAAGGACGACGCCAAGTCGAAGGAACTCCTCGCCGCCTACCGGGCCCACGTGGCGAAGGTGCTCACGTTGGCCGGTGCTGATCCCAGGGACGCCGACCGCATCCTGGCTCTGGAGACCCGTCTGGCCAAAGCCAGCATGACCCGCGTGGAACAGCGCGACCCCAACGCCATCTACCACGCCATGACCCTGGCCCAGCTGAAGGCCGCCGCGCCCGGCTTCCCGGCGGACCCCTACCTGAAGGCGCTTGGTGTGCCGGCCCCGGACCACTTCGTGGTGCGCCAGCCCGCCTTCCTGGCGGAGCTGGGCCGAATGATGCGGGACCTCCCGGCTGACCAGTGGCGCGTCTACCTGCGCTGGACCCTCCTCCGCAACGCCGCTCCGGCCCTCTCCAGCGCCTTCGAGCAGGAGGCCTTCGCCTTCAACGGCACCCGGCTTCAGGGCACCACGGCCCAGCATCCCCGTTGGAAGCGCGTGATGTTCGCGGCCGATCGGGGCCTGGGCGAGGCGCTGGGCAAGCTCTACGTCCAGCGCACCTTCCCCGCCAGCAGCAAGGCCAAGGTCCTGGAGATGGTGGAGAATCTGCGCACGGCGCTGCGGGCTCGCATCGACGGCCTCGACTGGATGAGCGCCCCCACCAAGGCCAAGGCCCGGCAGAAGCTGGCCGCCATGCGCGTGAAGATCGGCTACCCCGATGTCTGGCGCGACTACGCGAAACTCGAAATCAAGCGCCAGCCCTACGTCTTGAACGTCCTGGAAACCCGCCGTTTCGAATTCCAGCGCCGCCTGGCGAAGCTCGGGAAACCCATCGACCGGAACGAATGGGACATGACGCCCCAGACGAACAATGCGTACTACAGCCCCACCATGAACGAGATCGTCTTCCCGGCGGGCATTCTCCAGCCGCCCTACTTCGATGCCTCGGCCGACGACGCCGTGAACTACGGGAACATCGGGGCCACCATCGGCCACGAGATGACCCACGGCTTCGACGACGAAGGCCGCCAGTACGACGCGGACGGCAACCTCAAGAGCTGGTGGACCTCCGAAGACGAAAAGGCCTACAACGAGCGCGCCGAGCTGGTGGTGAAGCAGTTCGACGCCTTCGAGCCCCTGCCCGGCCTCAAGCTGAACGGCAAGCTCACCCTGGGCGAGAACATCGCCGACCTGGGCGGCCTCAAGATTGCGTGGGCCGCCTGGAAGCTGAGCCAGAAGGGCAAGGCCCCCGTGGGCCGGATCGAAGGTTTCACCCCCGAACAGCGCTTCTTCCTGGGCTACGCCGAGACCTGGCGCACCCTCACCCGGGAGGAGGCCACGCGCCTCCGGGTCGTCACCGACCCCCACAGCCCCGCCAAGTTCCGCGTCAACGGGCCCCTGGCCAACCTCCCGGAGTTCTTCGAGGCCTTCGGTTGCCAGGACGGCGACCCCATGAAGCGGCCCGAGAAGATCCGCCCGGCCATCTGGTAGCATCGCCCTTTCGTCCCGATTTTCAAAGGATCTCCATGCGTCTGCGCCCCATCGTCCTTCTCGCCACCCTTCTCGCTGCCGGCACGGCCCTGGAGGCCTGCACCAACCTGCTCGTCACCAAGGGCGCGAGCAAGGACGGCTCGACCATGATCACCTACGCCGCCGACAGCCACACCCTCTATGGCGAGCTCTACTTCAAGCGGGGCGGGCGCCACCTGCCGGGCGAGATGCGCGAGATCCGCGAGTGGGACAGCGGCTATACCTTCGATACGGGCAAGAGCCTCGGGAACATCCCTGAAGCGCCGGTGACCTACACCCGCGTGGGCAACATGAACGAACTCCAGGTCACCATCGCCGAGACCACCTTCGGCGGGCGGAAGGAATTGCACGTGCCCAGCGGCATCGTGGACTACGGCAGCCTCATCTACATCGGGCTGGAGCGCGCCAGGACCGCCCGCGAGGCCATCGAGGTGATGACCACCGTCGCCGAAACATACGGCTACGCGTCCGAAGGCGAGAGCTTCTCGATCGCCGATCCCAACGACGTGTGGATCCTCGAGATGATCGGCAAGGGCAAAGGCCAGAAGGGCGCCCTGTGGGTGGCCTACAAGCTGCCCGACGGCACCATCAGCGCCCACGCCAACCAGGCCCGCATCCGCCAGTTCCCCCTGAACGATCCCAAGACCGCGCTCTACAGCAAAGACCTCATCCCCTTCGCCCGTGAGAAGGGCTGGTTCAAGGGCGCGGACAAGGACTTCAGCTTCGCCGATACCTACGCGCCCCTCAGCTTCGGCGCCCTGCGTGCCTGCGAGGCCCGGGTGTGGAGCCTGTTCCGCCGCGCGGCGCCCAGCCAGAACCTCCCCATCGACTACGTGAAGGCCGAGAAGGGCGCCAAGCCCATGCCGCTCTTCATCAAGCCCGACCAGAAGCTGGACGTGCGCGATGTCATGCAGCTCATGCGCGACCACTACGAGGGCACCGAGTTCGACATGACCAAGGATGTGGGCGCCGGCCCCTACAAGCTGCCCTACCGCTGGCGGCCCATGGGCTTCAAGATCGACGGCCAGGACTATGTCCATGAGCGCGCCATCAGCACCCAGCAGACCGGCTTCTCCTTTGTGAGCCAGGCTCGGTCCTGGCTGCCCGATCCCGTGGGCGGGGTGCTCTGGTTCGGCGTGGACGACACCTACACCACGGTCTATGTGCCCATCTCCTGCGGCATCAGGGAGACGCCCAGAGCCTTCGCCATCGGCACCGGCAACTTCGATTCCTTCAACTGGGACAGCGCCTTCTGGACCTTCAACTTCGTCTCGAACTACACCTACACCCGCTGGAGCGACATGATCGTCGACGTCCAGAAGGTGCAGCGCGAGTTCGAGGGCCGCTTCCTGGCCGACCAGGCCGAGGTGGACCACACGGCCCTGAACCTCTACAAGCAGGACCCCGGCCTGGCCAAGGACTACCTCACCCGGTACGCCGGTCAGCAGACCGAGCAGCTCATGGCCCGCTGGAAGAAGCTGGGCGAGTTCCTCATCTGGAAGTATCTGGACGGCAACGTGCGCAACGAGAAGGGTGAGGTCACCCACCCCAAGGCCCCCGAGGATTGGCTGCGCTGCATCGTCAAGGACCACGGGGACGTGATCAAGGTGAAGAAGGTCGAGGGGCTCGCTCCGGACGAGGAGTAGACCCGGGCTGAAAACCTAGGGTTTTTAGATGGAAGGCCCCGCCTGCGGGGCCTTCCTAGTTGTGATCTCTGCTATTCCAGGCCCTGTGGGATGATGGCGGGTTCCCCGAGGTTTTCATGCACCGCCCTGATCCGCATTCCTACTACGATGCCGCCCAACCGAAGGCCCGGCGCCTGCGGTTGAAGCTGGGGGTGGACTTCACCGCCAAGCGAATGGACGGAGAAGTGGTGCTGGAGTTCGGCGGTTCGGTGTCGGGCCCGCTGGATCTGGATACCAAGGGCCTGGAGATCCACACCATCCAGGTGCCCGGGCACGGTCCCATCCCCTGGGAACTGGGGGAAGCCGATGCCATCCTGGGCCGGCGCCTGCGCCTGGACATGCCTGCGGGCGCGCGGGAAGTGGCGATCACCTATCGGACTGGCGCGGACGCCATGGCCCTCCAGTGGCTGGATCCCGAACAGACCGAGGGCAAGGTCGCGCCCTACCTCTTCAGCCAGTGCCAGCAGATCCACGCCCGCACCATGGTGCCCTGCCAGGACACGCCCATCGCGCGCATCGCCTACCTGGCGGAGGTGACGGTACCTGAGGGCCTCACCGCCGTGATGTCGGCGGGCCCCGATGGGGACGGGGCCACCGGGGACGGCCGCCACACCTACCGCTTCACCATGCCCCAGCCCATCCCCAGCTACCTGCTGGCCCTGGCCGTGGGGCGCCTGGAAGCCCGCGACCTCAGCCCCCGCGCCCGGGTGTGGGCCGAGCCGGAAACGGTCGCTGCCGCCGCCTGGGAGTTCGAGTGCGTGGAGACCATGATCCTGAAGGCCGAGGGCCTGTTCGGGCCCTACCCCTGGGACCGCTACGACATGCTGGTGCTGCCGCCCTCCTTCCCCTACGGCGGGATGGAGAACCCGCGCATGACCTTCCTCACGCCCACGCTGCTGGCGGGGGACCGCAGCCTGGTGGACGTGGTGGCCCACGAGCTGGCCCACAGCTGGACCGGCAACCTCGTCACCAATGCCAGCATGGAGCACTTCTGGCTGAACGAGGGCTTCACCGTCTGGGCCGAGCGCAAGATCCTGCGCACCCTCCATGGCGACGATGCCGCGGCCCTGGGTTGGGCCATGGGCCAGAAGGCGCTGGAGGACAGCCTGGAGCGCTTCAAGAACGAGCCCCACCTCACCCTCCTGCGCCTGCACCTGGAGGGCATCGATCCTGACGACGCCTTCTCCAGCATCCCCTACGAGAAGGGCGCCCGGCTGGTGGCGGCCCTGGAGCGCCAGGTGGGCGAAGAGCGCTTCCACCGCTTCCTCCGCGAGTACATGGATGCCTTCCGCTTCACCTCCATTACCACCGAGCAGTTCTGCGCCTTCGTGGACGAGCAGCTGCCCGGCGCCCTGGCGGCCGTGAACGCCAAGGCCTACCTGGACGAACCCGGGATCCCGGCCACCGCGCCCCAGTTCCACAGCGCCCAGCTGGACGGCCTCACAGCCCTGGCGGAAAGCTGGGCTGCGGGCGGACGGCCGACACCCCAGCAGATCGCCGCCTGGACACCCGCGGAGCTGCAGGTCTACCTCCAGAAGCTGCCCCGCCAGCTCAGCCAGACCGACTGCGCCTGGCTGGACGGACACTTCAAACTCATGGACCGTGGCAACCACGAGATCCTGGTGGAGTGGCTCACGCTGGCCGCCGCCGCCGACTATGAACCCGCCTTCCCCCGCATCCGCGAGGTGCTGATCCGCGTGGGCCGCATGAAGTACCTGCGGCCCCTCTACGGTGCCCTGGGCCAGCACGCCCGCACCCGCGCCCTGGCCCGCGAGATCTTCGCCGCCGCCAGCCCCGGCTACCACGGCTTGTCGCGCCGCGTGGTGGCGTCCGTCCTCGAAGCTTTCCCCGCCTAGCCCGCCCAGGAGTCAGCGATGTCCCACGGATCCGAACCCCAGGAGATCAAGGGTCTGCCCGCGAATGCGCGGCGGCCGCTGAATCCCGGCGAAGCCTATATCCCCCTCGTGCCCCAGGATGGCGTGCCGGAAACCACGCCCCGCGCCATCACCATGGGCCTCATCTTCTGCGCCATCTTCAGCATGGCCGCCGCCTACCTGGCCCTGAAGCTGGGCCAGGGCATCGAGGCCGCCATCCCCATCGCCATCCTGGCCGTGGGCCTCAGCCGCTTCTTCCCCCGCAAGAACACGATCCTGGAGAATGTCATCGTCCAGAGCATCGGCGCCAACAGCAGCCATGTGGTGAGCGGCGCGGCCTTCACCATCCCGGCCCTCTACATCCTCGCCCAGACGCCCGGCAGCGGCGTCCCCACGCCCACGCTCTGGCAGGTGGTGCTGGTGAGCTTCCTGGGCGGCTGCATCGGCATCCTGTTCCTGGTGCCCCTGCGCCACCACTTCATGGTGGAGAACCACGGCATCTTCCCCTGGCCCGAAGCCAC
>DASXUH010000151.1:0-3663 GCA_036504935.1 Geothrix sp.
GGAAACGGGTTCATGGCTCATGCGGGAGCCTCCATGGTTAGGATGGGGTGGGATTTCGGTGCGTAGTCTACCCCTGAGTCGCATAGTGTGAAGAGGTATCTGCGCCATCAGCAGGCCTCATTCATTCATCAATTAGATCTAATTGCAGTTTTTTCACGGGAGAGTCTCATGCGCGACTTGAGGATCGCGGTCATCCCCGGCGATGGCATCGGCAAGGAGGTGGTGCCCGAGGGCATCCGCGTCCTGGAGGCCGCCGCGGCGAAACACGATCTGCACTTCAAGTGGGATGAGTTCCCCTGGAGCTGCGAATACTTCCTGGAACACGGGCGCATGATGCCCGAGGACGGCCTGGACCGCATCCGCCACCACGACGCCATCTTCCTCGGCGCCGTGGGCTTCCCCGGCGTGCCCGACCACGTCTCGCTCTGGGGCCTGCTCATCCCCATCCGGCGCGGATTCAAGCAGTACGCCAATGTCCGCCCCGTGAAGCTCATGCCCGGCGTGCCCTGCCCCCTCGCGGGCCGGCAGGTGGGCGACATCGACTTCATCGTGGTGCGCGAGAACAACGAGGGCGAGTACTCCTCCATTGGCGGCCGGCTCTACGAAGGCACTGACCAGGAGATGGCCGTGCAGCAGACCGTGTTCACCCGCCAGGGCGTGGACCGCATCCTCAAATACGCCTTCGACCTGGCCCAGTCCCGGCCCAAGAAGCACCTCACCTCGGCCACCAAGTCCAACGGCATCGCCATCACCATGCCCTACTGGGACGAGCGGGTGAAGACCATGGGCAGCCGCTATCCGGAGGTGAAGGTGGACCAGTTCCACATCGACATCCTCTGCGCCCACTTCGTGCGCAACCCACACTGGTTCGACGTGGTGGTGGGCTCCAACCTCTTCGGCGACATCCTGTCGGACCTGGGCCCCGGCTGCACGGGCACCATCGCCATCGCGCCCAGCGCGAACCTGAACCCCGAGCGGGAATTCCCCTCCATGTTCGAGCCCGTCCACGGCTCGGCCCCGGACATCTACGGCCAGGGCATCGCCAACCCCATCGGCCAGATCTGGGCCGGGGCCATGATGCTCGACCACCTGGGCTGTCCCGAAGCCGGAGCCTCCGTCGTGGCCGCCATCGAGAAGGTCCTGGCCAGCGGCCTGCGCACCCCAGACATGGGCGGCAAGGCCAGCACCGTGGACATGGGAAGGGCCATCGCCGACGCGGTGTAGTTCAGCTGGGCCGGATGGCGGCGGCCGGGAGGGGGAAGCTCCCCGCCCGGCCTTGCCGTGTCTCCACCTGGATCTGGACCTTCCGTGCGGCCCGGCCGCGGATGCGGATGCGGCGGTCCTCCGGTCCCAACGCGAATTCCGCCGCCTTCCAGAAGGCCCACCAGTCCGCCCCTGCCTCCTGCACCACACGGATCTGCTCCCAGGGAACGGAAGCTGGCCCCAGCCAGAACAGCGGCTGGAAGGGAAAGGGCTGCTTGAGGTGGAGGCAGCGCCGGCCAGCCTTCAGGGACATGGGCGTGTGGCCCCGCCAGACCCCGAACTCGATCTGGATCCACCCCAGGTTGGTCTCGATGGGATCGGCCTGGTCCGCCGGAAAGGCCCGATACAGCTGGAACACACCCATGAGGCGCGAGGACAGCAGCGACCCTCCGAAGAACACCAGAGGGAAAAGTACGAGCGGGATCCAGACCGGCGCCGGGCTCCCGGCCCGGGGCGCCAACAGCAACAACGCCATCATGGCTTCGCCTTCCGCTTGGCAGCCTGCCAGGCCGCTTCCATCTGCTCAAGGTTCCGGTTCTCCCACCCGCCGGCGGTCCGCGCGTCATCCTCCACCGAAGTGAAGCGGCCCTTGAAACGGGCCATCTGGCGGCGCAGCGCGGTGTCCGGATCCACACCCTTCTTGCGGGCCCACTGCATGAGGCTGAACAGCACGTCGCCGAACTCCTCCTCCACCCGGACGGGGTTCGATTCGGCCTGCAGTTCGGCCACCTCCTCCTTCACCTTGTCGAGCACGCCTTCCATATCGGGCCACTCGAAGCCCACCTTGGCGCAGCGGCGGCCGATCTCCAGGGCCTCCTCCATGGGCGACAGGGAAGCCGGGATGCCCTCCAGCAGGCGCGGCTCCTCGCCGTGCAGGCCCTTCTCCTCGCGCTTGATGGCGGCCCAGTTGGTGAGCACCTCGTCGGCGCCCTCGACACTGACCTCTGCAAAGACATGGGGGTGGCGGCGCACCAGCTTCTCCACCACCGTGCGTTCCACATCGTGGATGTCCCAGGCGCCGCGGTCCGCCGCCAGCTGGGCATGGAAGGCGATCTGGAGCCAGAGGTCGCCCAGCTCCTCGCAGAGGTGGGCCTCCGTGGCCGGATCACCGAGTGCGTGGGCCGCCAGCGCGTCCAGCACTTCCGCCGCCTCCTCCCGCAGGTAGCGAGCCAGGCTCTGGTGGTCCTGCTTCAGATCCCAGGGGCAGCCCGACTCCGGCTTCCGGAGCGCGGCCATGACAGCGCGGAGGGTCGTGGGTTCCATGCCTTGAGGGTACCGCGAGAGGAAGGGTTTTGATTGAAACCGCAGATGACGCAGATTTCGCAGATGGACTCTTTTTGACTTATCTGCGCCATCTGCGAAATCTGCGGTTAAAAATACGTTCCCGCCTCAGAGTGCTTCCAGGATGGCCTTGGCCAGGTCCGTCAGCGAGGGGTCCCGCGCGCCCATCACCAGGATGAGGTCTCCGGCCTTCGCCTCAGCGGCCAGCCGGTCCACGAGCCATTCCCGCGAAGGCGCCAGCTCAGCGGCCACACCCCGGGCCGCGATGTCCGCGATCACCTCGGCGCTGGTGATGTCCCGGGCAGCGGTGCCGCCGGCGTAGAACACTTCCAGGAACCACAGCCGATCCTGGGGCGCCAGTTCCGTGGCGAAGGCCGCCACGAAATCGGCTCGGAGGAATTTCAGCGGCCCGAAGCCGTGGGGCTGGAAGATCGCCAGCACGCGGCCATCGGCGGCCACCCGCAGGTGCGCCGCCTGGATCGATGCCGCCACCTTGGCCGGGTTGTGGCCGAAGTCGTCCACCACGGTGACGCCCCGCCGCGCTCCCAGCACCTGGAAGCGCCGCGCCACCCCCTGGAAGGCGGCCAGCGGGGCCGCCATGGCTTCGAGTGGCACCCCCAACGCCTGGCAGGCCCCAAGGGCCGCCAGGGCATTCTCAACGTTGTGAAGCCCAGGCACGGGAATGACAAAGTCTTTCCCCCCGGCGCGGAAAGCGGAGCTTCCCGCGCCAAGCGACAGGCCTTCGGCCCGCAAGCTGGCCGCTTCCCCGAACCCAAAGGTCGCCGCCCCGGCCGCGAATTCCCGCAGGTTTCCGGCCTCCCCCACCACCGCAGCCTCGCGCACCTGGGCGCGGAAGACGCGGAACATTTCCGCCACCGCCCCCATCTCTTTGTGATCCTTCTGGAGGTTGAGGAGCACACCCACGGCCGGATGGTAGCGCACCACGGAGCCGTCGCTTTCGTCGGCCTCGATCACCAGAAGATCGGAAGCCCCCGCCCAGGCGTTGCCCCAGCGGCCCTCGCGCTGCAGGGCCACCAGCTCGCCGCCGGTGATGACGGAGGGATCCAGCCCCGCCCCGCGCAGGATCTCGAACACCATGGCCACGGTGGTGGACTTGCC
>DASXUH010000152.1:0-3157 GCA_036504935.1 Geothrix sp.
CCCAGGACGCCCAACAGCAGCGCGGCGTACCCCATGGACAGGCCATTGATGCCATCGATGAGGTTGTAGGCCTGGGGCAGGGCCCAGAACCACAGCATGAGCAACGGGACGAGGACCGCGGGATGGCTGGGCAGGCTCAGACCCAGGAAGGACCAGTACTCCACCATGCGGCCCATGGAGAACACCACATGGAAGGCGAGCGCCACCGCCACCGCCAGGCCCGCCATGGCCTTGTACCGTGCCCGCAGATCGAACCGGTCATCCAACATGCCGATGAAGGCCATGCAGTGGACAGCGGCCCAGTCGGGGAGGTCCAGGTGAAACGGCATCCGGCCGGTAAGCTGGCTGGCGATAAGCATCAGCCACAAGGCCATGCCCGCGGTCCGGGGCGTGGGCCGGGCGTGCTTCTTCCGGGAGGTGTCCGGATGGTCCATCCAGCCCAAGGGGGCCACCCAGCGGATCAAGGCTGCGGAAAGCGCAAGGCCCGCCGCGCCTCCGATGGCAGCTTCAATCCAGGTGGGTGTCACATCGTCCTCAGCAGGGTGCGTGAATAAAAGCTTGGATCCACCAAGGCAGGTCCAAGTTGAGGGATATCACGGATGGAATTTTTGCACGATCCGGATCCCAAGCAAAGAGAGAGTCTTGCGACGCACCTCTACAGACTGGCCCTCCCTCCGGCCCAGTCAAGGTACCGGCACTCGTGATCTGCCGGTTTCCACCCAACCCCTTTTTTTCAAAGGCACCAAGGGCGGACTCCGCGGGGCGTCAGCGTTTAAAAGATTCTTTAGCCGCTGATTTCAGTGATTTCAGTGATTTCTGCCCCTAGGCAGCATGGGCTCCATGGGAGGTGGCACGGCCGCGCCTTTTTGGGAGCGCGGCCCTGCCACCCCCCATGACTTCCGGCCACGCCGGAAGCCGCCTCCGGCGGGCCCATGCGGGAAGCATCCGAGGCCCAATCACCGTCATCACCGAAATCAGTGGCAAAAAAGCCTTTGTCAGTTCCCAAGCACCAACCGTCGAACCTGCAGATTCCGCCCGAAGTTGAAGAGGAGGCAAACGGGTTTCCCACTGGCTTTGAGGTAGTTGAGGCTTTGGGCCACGTGGACGTCCTGGAGTCCCGCCACGGCCTTCAGTTCCACAAGGATCCGGCCCTCCACCAGCAGGTCCACCTGGAACTCGCCCACCAGCACCCCGTCGTAATGAACCTCCAGGTCCTGCTGCTGGACCACCTCCAACCCAGCTTTGCGCAGCTCGTGCACCAATGCGTTCTCGTAGACCTTTTCCAGGAACCCGTGACCCAGGGCATTGGCCACCTTGAACGCACAACCGATGATCCGCTCCGTCAGAGGATCGTTCTCCTGCATCACGTGTCTCCGAATTTGGAATAGGACGACAGGATAGCCGTCGACTCCGCGCATCACCGCACCGTAGCCTCAAAGACAAAAGATTTTCAGCCGCTGATTTCAGTGATTTCAGTGATTCCTGCCCCTAGGCAGCATGGGCTCCATGGGGGGTGGCAGGGCCGCGCCTTTTTGGGAGCGCGGCTCTGCCACCCCCCATGACTTCCGGCCACGCCGGAAGCCGCCTCCGGCGGGCCCATGCGAGAAGCATCCGAGGCCCAATCACCGTCATCACCGTAATCGGTGGCAAAAAAGCCTTTCGCCGGGAACCAGCCAAGCCCCTGGTTAGCAAGCACCGCCCAATCTGCCCAATCACTAGCTAAGCCAAGGCATCTCAGACTGAAACCCCAGAAACGGCCCGGTCCGGCCCGTGCTATCCTGGCCAAGCCGATTTTCACCTGCTCCCCTTCGGCGGCGACCTCTGCAGGAAGCCCACCTCCCCCTCCTGGCTCAGGATTCGGCGGACGGGTTTCATGGAGCGATCGCGGGAGATCCGGACGCGTGAGCCGGTCTCAGGGGAGCCCAGTGGGCCCGAGGGCCCAGGAGCTTGCATGAACGCATTGAAATTCAACCCCACGACCGTCTCCGTGGACCTGGGCGACACGCCCATCAGCCTCGAGACCGGCCGTATCGCCAAGCAGGCCCACGGCGCCGTCGTCGTCCGCCAGGGCGACACCATGGTGCTCGTGGCCGTGTGCTACGGCACCCCCCGCGAAGGCATCGACTTCTTCCCCCTGACCGTGGACTACCGCGAGCCCGTGCTGGCGGCCGGCAAGATCCCCGGCGGCTGGTTCAAGCGCGAGGGCCGCCCCACCACCAAGGAAACCCTCACCAGCCGCCTCATCGACCGGCCCCTGCGGCCCCTGTTCGAAGAGGGCTACAACGGCGACACCATGATCACCGCCCAGGTGCTCAGCTACGACGGCCAGCACGCCCCCGAGACCCTCGCCATGGTGGGCGCTTCCGCGGCCCTCATCATCAGCGAGATCCCCTTCGTGAACCCCGTGGGTGGCGTCCGCGTGGGCCGCGTCAACGGCCAGCTGGTGGTGAACCCCACCGTCGAGCAGCGTGCCGATAGCGACATCGACCTGCTGGTGGCCGGCACCGCCGACGCCCTGGTGATGGTGGAGTGCGGCGCCAAGGAAGTGCTCGAAGCCGACATGGTGAAGGCCCTCGCCTTCGGCCATGAGCAGATCAAGACCCTCGTGAAGCTGCAGAAGGACCTGCAGGCCAAGGTGGGCAAGCCCAAGGTCGCCGCCGCCAAGGCCGAGCGCAACGAGGCCCTCTACAAGGACGTCGCCGCCGCCTTCGCCGAGAAGCTCTTCGCGGCGCTGACCATGAAGGTGAAGATCGAGAGCTACAAGGCCATCGACGTCCTGAAGAAGGAGGCCGTGGCCCAGTTCTGCACCGACAAGCCCGAGCTGAAGAAGGACCTGGTCGCCTGCTTCGACGAGCTGAAGGAGACCCTCTTCCGCAACGCCATTCTCAAGCAGGGCGTGCGCCTGGACGGCCGCAAGTTCGACCAGATCCGCCCCCTCAACATCGAGATCGGCGTCCTGCCCGCGGCCCACGGCAGCTGCCTCTTCACCCGCGGCGAGACCCAGGCCCTGGTGACGACCACCCTGGGCACCATCAACAACACCCAGATCATCGACGGGCTGGAGGAGGAGTACAAGAAGAAGTTCTACCTCCACTACAACTTCCCCGGCTACAGCGTGGGCGAGTGCAAGCCCAACCGCGGGCCCGGCCGCCGCGAG
>DASXUH010000153.1:0-7203 GCA_036504935.1 Geothrix sp.
CATCCACCTGGGCCGCTCCCGCAACGACCAGGTGATCCTGGCCCTGCGCCTCTACCTCCGCAACGCCCTGGTGATCCTGGGTCTGCGGGTGGCGGATCTGGCCGAGGGTTTCCTCGCCTTCGCGAAGGCGAACCAGGGCGTCCCCCTGCCGGGCTACACCCACCTGCGCCGCGCCATGCCCAGCACCTTCGGCCTATGGGGCGCCGCCTTCGCCGAGGGCCTGCTGGAGGAACTGGAAGCTCTCCAGGGCGTGTACGGGCGGCTGGATCGCTGCCCCCTGGGCTCCGCCGCGGGCTTCGGCGTGCCGCTGCCCATCGACCGCGAGCTCACCGCGAAGCTGCTGGGCTTCTCGAAAGTCCAGCGCAGCCCCATCGACGTGCAGAACAGCCGGGGCCGCCACGAAGCCGCCGTGCTCCAGTGGACCGCCTCCGCGGGCGGTGTGCTGGAGAAGTTCCTGTGGGACGTCTCCCTCTACAGCACCGAGGAGTTCGGCTTCCTCAAGCTACCGGATGCCTTCACCACCGGGTCGAGCATCATGCCCCAGAAGAAGAACCCGGACGTGGTGGAGCTCGCGCGCGGCCGTTGCCGGGAGCTGCGCGGCGCCGCGGGCCTCGTCGAGCAGATCGCCTCGGGCCTGCCCTCCAGCTACCACCGGGACTTCCAGCTGCTGAAGCGGCCGCTGATCACCGCCCTGCGGCACGCCGACGATCTCTTCGCCGTGATGAGACCCCTGCTCCCGGCCCTCCAGGTGAAGGCCGAGGCGGCCACCGCGGCTTCCAGCGACGAGCTCTACGCCGCCCACCAGGCCTACGTCCTCGTGCAGGAGGGTCTGCCCTTCCGCGAGGCCTACCGCAAGGTGGCCCAGCAGATCCAGGACGGCACCTTCGCGCCGGATCGCGCCGCCCTCACCGCCACCCACCTGGGCGGGGCCGGGAACCTGGCCCTGGACGCCCTCGAAGCCGACCTGGCCTCTGCCCGAGGCTGGATCGAGGCCAAGCAGCAGGCCCACGCCCAAGCGGAGGCTGCGCTGTGGGCGAACTGAAAAGAAGAACTGATTGTTTAACCGCAGATGACGCAGATGGCGCAGATAAGAAAAGCCAAATCAATTTCCGTTTTTCATCTGCGAAATCTGCGTCATCTGCGGTTTCAAATCTAGGTTCTAAGTTCTTGAAAGGCCTCTCATGAGCCAGCTCGCTGTTCTCGCCTTCTCGGGCGGTCTCGACACCTCCTTCTGCGTGCTCTACCTCAAGGAGCAGGGCTACGACGTGGCCACGGTCACGGTGAATACGGGTGGCTTCTCGCCCGAGGAACTGGCCCGCATCGAGGCGGCCTCGCCGAAGCTGGGCGCCATCAGCCACACCACGGTGGATGCCCGTGCCGGGCTCTTCGACGGCTACCTGCGCTACCTGGTCTACGGCAACGTGCTGCGGGGCCAGATGTACCCGCTGTCCGTGTCCGCCGAGCGCGTCTGCCAGGCCCGGGCCGTGGCGGAGCTGGCCAAGGACATGGCCGCCAGCGCCATCGCCCATGGCTCCACCGGCGCCGGCAACGACCAGGTGCGCTTCGATGTGGCCTTCCGCGCCCTGGCGCCCGATCTCCAGATCCTCACCCCCATCCGCGACCTGGCCCTCTCCCGGGCCGAGGAGATGGCCTACTGCGCCGAGCGCGGCGTGGTCTTCCCCGAGAAGACGAAGGACTACTCCATCAACGAGGGCATGTGGGGCACCAGCGTGGGCGGGCGCGAAACGCTGGACGCCTGGACCACCCTGCCCGAGGCGGCCTTCCCCGGGGGCGTCATCGGCACCCTCGCGCCGAAGTCCCTCATCATCAGCTTCGACCAGGGCGTGCCCGTGGCCCTGGACGGGAACGCCATGGATCCCGTCACCCTCGTCGCCCAGCTCAACGCCATCGGCCGGCCCTACGGCATCGGCCGCGGCGTCCACCTGGGCGACACCATCCTCGGCATCAAGGGCCGCGTGGGCTTCGAGGCCCCCGCCGCCCACCTACTCATCGGCGCCCACCGAGAACTGGAGAAGCTCGTGCTCAGCGGCAAGCAGCTCTTCTGGAAGGAAAGCCTCGGCAACCTCTACGGGTCGCTCCTACACGAAGGCCACTTCTTCGATCCCCTGGCCCGCGATCTGGAGGCCTTCCTGGAGTCCAGCCAGGACCGCGTCTGCGGTGAAGTGCGCCTCACCCTCCATCCCCGCGCCTTCGTGGTGGAGGGCGTCCAGTCCCCATACTCGCTGATGGACCCCCGCATCGCCACCTATGGCGAAGCCAACAAGCTCTGGACCGGCGCCGAGGCTGCGGGTTTCGCGAAGGTCTTCGGTGTCCAGCAGACCTTGACCCTCAAAGCCAAGCCGAACTGATTTCGAGGTTTCCATGCGCATTCACGTCGACAAGCTCGCCTCGGTCACCCGCAACCTGCGGCTGGGCCGCACGCTCACCCTTTCTCCGGAGATCCTGCTGGAAGAGGGCTCGGTCATCGCCTGCCGGGTGCGGGGCGAGAAGACCACCTACAACCAGCTGGAGGATCCCCACGGGCGCATGAGCACCCTGCATGACGGGGACATCCTCGTGGGCGCCCTGGGCCACCGCAACGCCCTCCAGGGCTACGAGGGCGTCATGCCCGAATCCCTGAAGCCCGGCGACACCGTGAACCTGCTCAACATGGGCGGCGTCATCGGCAAGTGCCTCTCCCACAACCCTGATGTGGGCAAGCCCTTCGAGCTGGAGGTGCTGGGCCAGGTGCTGGTGTTCCCCGAGTTCCAGTCCCGCGCCGGCCAGCCCGCCCACATCCGCATGGGCGCGCTCAAGGGCACCGGCCTCTCCACCCACTGCCCCGTGGTGTACGTGGCGGGCACCTGCATGAACGCGGGCAAGACCGCCGCCGCCTGCGCGGCCATCCGCCAGCTGAGCCGGGCGGGCTACCGCGTGGGCGCCTGCAAGCTCACGGGCGTGTCCCTCATGCGCGATGCGCTGGCCATGCGCGACTACGGCGCCGAGGTGGCCCTGGACTTCACGGACGCGGGTATCGTGTGCACGGACGCAAGCAGCGCCGCGGGCGTGTCGCGCATCATTTTCTCGGAGCTGGCAACCCACGGTGTGGACGTCATCGTGGCCGAGACCGGCGACGGCATCATGGGCGAGTACGGTGTGCAGGCCATCCTCGAAGATGCCGATCTGAAGGCCCTGAGCGGCGCGTTCGTCCTCTGCGCCAATGATCCCGTGGGTGCGGCGGGCGGCGTCCACCACCTGAAGAACGCCTTCGCCATCCAGGCGGACCTCATCGCCGGCCCCGCCACGGACAATCGCGTGGGCGAGCGCTTCGTGGCCACCCTCGGCCTCCCCGCCCGCAACGCCCGGGCCGACGCCGAAGCCCTTGGCAAGTTCGTGCTGGGGCTCGTCGAACCCAAGATCGCCGCCAAGGTTTGAGGATTTGGGTTTGAAACCGCAGATGACGCAGATTTCGCAGATAAAAAACTCCGCTTCTTTTCACTGTTCATCTGCGGCATCTGCGACATCTGCGGTTAAACATTCAGTGTTTCCTTTGAGGCTTCCATGACCTCCATTGATGTCCTCATCCTCGGCGCGTCGGGCTATGGCGGGGGGGAGCTGCTGCGGTGGCTCTCCATGCACCCAGCCATCGCCTCCATCCGCGGCACGGCGCGGAGCCATGCGGGCAAGGCCTTCCACGCCCAGCACCCGAACCTGCGGGGGCTGGTGGACGGTGCCTTCGCGGCCACGCCGGATTGGGCGGCCCTGGCCGCCAGCCCACAGCCCGTGCTGATCTCCGCCCTCCCCCACGGTGAGCTGGCCAGACACTGGCCGGAGTACCAGGCCGAGTGGGACCGACTGGGACTCACCGATCGGCTCACGGTCATCGACCTCTCCACGGACTTCCGCCTGGATCCGGCCTGGGTCTACGGCCTGGTGGACTGGAAGCCCGGGCGCATGAAGGGCGCCCGGCGCATCGCCAACCCCGGCTGCTTCGCCACGGCCCTGCAGCTGGCGCTGCTGCCGCTCGCGGGATGGAAGCCCGCCTTCGTGGCCGTCACCGCCGCCACGGGGTCCTCGGGCTCGGGCGCCGCGCCCAGCGACACCACCCACCACCCCACCCGCGCCACGGACTTCCGCGCCTACAAGATGCTCAGCCACCAGCACGAGGTTGAGGTGCTGCGCACGCTCGCCACAGAAGGTTGGGAGGCGCCACTGAGCTTCGTGCCGCAGAGTGCGCCGATGGTGCGGGGGATCTTCGCCACGGCTCAATTTCCGCTGCCAGCGGGAATTGAGCCCTCGGCCCTGCGGGCCCATTACGAGGCCTTCTACAAGGAGCGCTTCTTTGTGCGGATCGTGGATGGATCGCCCCGGGTGGCCGCCACCACGGGCAGCGCCTTCGCGGACATCGGCGTGGCGGCCCGGCATGGCCATGGCGCCGTGATGGTCGCCCTGGACAACCTGGGCAAGGGCATGGCCGCCCAGGCCGTGCAGAACCTCAACCTGGCGCTTGGACTCCCGGAGTGGACCGGTTTGAAGGTGGCCGGCGGCTATCCGGGCTGAACCTCGTAGGTCGTAAAGATTTTTTTCGCCACCGATTGCGGTGATTTCAGTGATGAGAAGGATGGGACCATCCTCATCGCAGCATGGGCTCCATGGGGGAAGCATTCGAGGCACCATCAGCGCAATCACTGGAATCGGTGGCGAATAGCATCTGGCGGTGATCTTTAATTCTTCGGAATCGTAAAACGATCAGGGCCATTTGACGCTCTATCGACCTTTGATCCCGTCGCAGATCCACTCATCACCGACCTCTAGATCCCTTAATAGACAATACTTCCGGATATGGGATGATGATTGGCACTTTCCGGAGCGTCTATGAATCCATCCCTTCTCACCCGTGAGGCCCTGGGCCGGTTTGCCAACGAAAGCCGTGCGGCCTTCGAGGCGGAGCTGAAGACGTTGGTGGAGATCCCCTCCATCAGCGCCGACCCGGCCCGGCAGGGCGATGTGCGGCGTGTGGCCGAGGCGGCGCGGGCGCTCTTCGAACGGCACGGCGGCAAGGCCGAGATCCTGGAGACCAGCGGCAATCCGCTCATCCACGGATGGTTCGGCGAGGATCCCAGCTGCTCGACGATCACGGTCTACAACCACATGGACGTGCAGCCCGCCAATGAACCCGAGTGGACGGCGGAGCCCTTCACCTTCGTGGTGGATGGCGACACCTACCGGGGCCGCGGCAGCACGGACGACAAGGGTCCGGCGGTGACGGCCTTCTTCGGCGCCCTGGCCGCCCGGAAGGCGGGCGTGCCCCTCAACATCCATTTCCTGTGGGAGACCGAGGAGGAGATCGGCTCGCCCAGCTTCGAGGGCGGCCTGAACCGCCACAAGGACCGCCTGAAGACCAACGCCATCGTGGTGAGCGACACGGTCTGGATCACCCGCGGCAAGCCCAGCACCCCCGCGGGCCTGCGGGGCCTCAAGGGCTTCCGGCTCACCCTGGAGACCGCGGACCACGACCTGCACAGCGGTGTGGTGGGCGGCGCGGCCCGCAATCCCCTGGCCGAGCTCATCAAGGTGGTCGCCGCCATGATGGATGGCGAGACCGGCAAAGTGAAGGTCCCCGGCTTCTACGACGAGGTGGTGAAGCCTTCCAAGCAGGAGCTGGAGGAGTGGGCCCACGCGGGCTTCAGCGTCGAGACCTTCAAGAAGGACCACATGATCACCGGCATGCGCACCGAGGACCCCATGAAGGTCATGAAGCGCGTGTGGGGCCGGCCCACCATGGAAGTGCATGGCGTCGTGGGCGGCTACACGGGCCCCGGCATCAAGAGCGCCGTACCGCCCCGGGCCGAGGTGAAGCTGAGCTGCCGCCTGGTGCCGGACATGGACGAGGCCAAGACCATGGCGCGCATCCGCGCCTTCGTGAACGAGCGCTTCCCCGACGTGCAGTTCCACGAGGAGCACGGCCTGGCGCCCTTCAAGGGCCACGTCACGGGCCCCTACGCCGAGGCCATCAAGGACGCCTACCACTTCGCCTTCGACGCCCCCTGCTCCTTCACCCGCGAGGGGGGCAGCATCGGCGCCGTGAAGACCATGGAGGACATCCTGGGCTGCGAGGTGTTCTTCCTGGGCCTCAGTCTGCCCAGCCACGGCTACCACGCCCCCAATGAGAACTATGATTGGGAGCAGGCCGGCGGCGGCATCGCGGCGTTCGCGCACTACTTCCAGACGGTGAGTTCGTTCAAGAATTAGGATTCGTTATTCTGCGAAAATCGCCGGCCAATGGCCGGCGATTTTCGTCAGAACGTGCCTTGGACCAGGCCGCCGTCCACCAGCAAGCTCTGGCCGGTGACGTAGCTTGCGGGACCGCTGCACAGGAAGGTGATGACGGCGCCGATCTCCTCGGGACGGCCGATGCGGCCTGCCGGAATGGCCTGGGCGGTGCGGGAGAAGTACTCGTCCTTGGTGATGCCCTCGGCGGCGGACTTCACTTCCGCGAGGTGCACCTGGCGGTCGGTCATGACATGCCCCGGCAGCAGGGCGTTGACGGTGATGCCGTCCTTGGCGGTCTCCAGGGCCAGGGTGCGGGTGAAACCGGACAGGCCCGCCCGCAGGGTGGAGCTGATGGTGAGGAGGGGAAGCGGCTGCTTGGCCACGAGGCTGGTGATGTGGACGATGCGCCCCCACTTGGCCACCCGCATGCCGGGCAGCACCAGGCGCGACATCCGGACCACGTTCATGAGGGTGGATTCCACACCGGCGGCCCAGTCGCCGTCGGAAAGGTCCGCGGAGCCGGCGGCCTTGGGCCCGCCGGTGTTGGTGACGAGGATCTGCACGGGGCCCAGGGCGGCTTCCGTGGCCTGATGCCAGCGGACCAGATCCTCCGCCTTCGCCACGTCCGCCACCACCGTCAGGACGGGCACTTTCAGCGCCTCCAGCTCGGCCTTCACCGTGGCCAGCGAGTCCGCGCTCCGGCCACACACGGACACGGCGCAGCCCTCCGCCGCCAGCGCCAGGGCCGTGGCCCTGCCCATGCCCTTGCTGCCCGCCGCCACCATGGCCACCTTGCCGCGAATGCCGAGATCCATGTCGTCCTCCGGTCCCCAGCATAGGCGGTCCGGGTGGTTGCTATGCTCGACGAATGGAACCCGCCCTCGAACTCGTGGACCTCACCAAGCGCTTCGGCGACAAGACCGCCGTGGA
>DASXUH010000154.1:0-8876 GCA_036504935.1 Geothrix sp.
GATGGTGTAGGCGATGGCCGCACCGGCGCCCAGGGGGGCGAGGTAGAGGATCTGGTGCATGACGCCGAAGAACATCTTGCTGACGTTCTCCAGGAAGCCGATGAGGGGCGCCTTGTGCTTCTCGCTCAGGGCGGCCACGGAAAAGCCGAGCAGCACGGAGATCAGCAGCACCTGCAGGATGTCGCCATCGGTGAAGGCGCTGAACATCGTCTTGGGGATCATCTTCAGCAGATGATCCGTGATGGTCAGGTGCTGGGCCTGGGTCACGTAATTGGCCACCAGCTTGGGGTCGAGCTTGGCGGGATCCGCGTGGAAGCTCCGGCCGGGCCCGAACACGTTGGCCATGACGAGGCCGATCACCAGCGCCAGGGTGCTGACGATTTCGAAATACAGGATGGCCTTCCCGCCGACGCGGCCGGCCTTCTTGATGCTGCCGGAGCCCGCGATGCCCAGCACCACGCTGCAGAGGATCACCGGGGGGATGAGCATCTTGATGAGGGCGATGAAGCCGTCGGCCAAGGGTTGCATCTTCACGGCCACGCCGGGATAGAAGTGCCCCAGCAGTGCGCCGAGGACGATCATGAGGGCGACCCAGTTGTACAGCTTTGATGCAGCACGCTTGAACATGCGGATGCTCCTTTCAGAAACTCCAGCCATGAGAGGTAGGCGGCCCCGGGGAAGGGCCGAATGTGAACGCAGTGGGAAAGATGCCGAGGTGGAGGCGTGCAGCGGGGGGTGGCCCCCACTGCCGAGCAGGCGTACTACTCACGCGACCTACCAGTCGTTTTCCCGATTCTGGGATGCCCGGCCGGAGGAATGGCCGTTCTGGAAGTTGATTCCAGGATTTGAAACTTTTGGAAGCGAAGCCTGGAAAGCGGCTCAGAGGAAGCGCTGGGCTTCCCGCAGGTAGGCCTTCTGGAGCAGGAAGCGGTGGACCGGCCGGCCCCCGGTGCCGTACCCGGGCTCCATGCGCAGCGCCTTGAGCGTGCAGAGGAACTCGAAGTACTTCCGGACGGAGACCCTCGAGATCCCCACCTGCTGGCCGATCTCCTCGGCGGTGAACCAGGGAGACTTCCCCTGCCACGCGGCGATGGCTTGCATCACCTTGTCCAGCGTGTTCCGATCCAGGCCCTTGGGAAGCTCCTCCGCCTTCCGGCCTTCCGTGGTCCTGCGGGTCAGGCGCCTGTCCAGCTCGGTCTGATCGAGGGTCTGGCCACCCCGGATCATCCGGCGGGTCTCGCCGTAGCGATCCAACGCCTGCTTGAGCCGCTCGAACTCGAAGGGCTTGATGAGGTAGTCCACGGCGCCGAGCTTCAGGGCCCGGTCGATGGTCGCCGCGTCCCGCGCGGCGGTCACGAAGATGACGTCCACATCCAGGGCTTGCCGCCGGATCGCCCCCATGAGCTCGAGGCCGCTCTGCCCGGGCATGAAGATGTCCAGCAGCAGGAGGTCCACGGTGTGGCTCCGGAGCAGCTCCAGGGCCTCGGAGGCGCTCCGGGCGGAGGCCACCGTCTCGAAGCCCGGCACGCGGCTCAAGTACATCCGGTTGAGCTCGGCCACCATGGGATCGTCTTCCACCAGCAGCACCCGGATCATGGCTCCTCCCCAGGGAACAGGGTGAACGAGGCCGTGAAGACGGCGCCACCACCTTGCCGGTTCTTCGCGACCAGGTGCCCACCCCGGGCCTCGATGGCCCGGGCGGCTTGCCAGAGCCCGAAGCCACGGTTCTCGCCCTTGGTGGAGAAGCCCAGCGTGAAGGTCTGGGCCAGGACCTCCGCGGGCAGCCCGGGACCGCTGTCCGCAACCGACAAGTGCAGCAGGGCTCCCTCGGGCTGGAGGGAAACCTGGATCTCGCGGCGGGCGCCATCGCCGATGGCCTCGACCGCGTTTTCCAGCAGGTTGCCGAGCACCGTGACGAGGTCGTGGGAGGCCGCATCATCGGGACAGGGGGGCAGCGAAGCGTCCTGATCCAGCTCCATGAGAATGTTCTGCTCCCGTGCCGACGCGAACCGGGCGAGCAGGAAGCCCGCGATGACGGGATCCTTGATCCGCTGGACCACGAAGCCCACTTCGTCGTCCAGCCTTCCGACCACCCCGGTGATGTAGGTCTTGAGGCGCTCGTACTCCTCCAGCCGGACCAGCCCGAGGATCACATGGAGCTTGTTCATGAATTCGTGGGCCTGGGCCCGGAGGGCATTGGCATACAAGCGGACGCCGGTCAGCTGCTCCGCCAGCCGGTTCATCTCCGTGATGTCCCGGAAGGTGGCCAGGGCCCCGGTGATGCGGCCGTCGACCAGCACGGGCACCCGGTTCGTCAGGATCTTCAGACCCAGGATGTCGCCTTCCTGGTCGTACTCCGCCTGGCCCGTCTCCATCACGGTGCCAAGCCTGGAACTGGGCAGGACCTCCTCCACCGGGTGGCCCACCAGCTCGCCATGGCTCCCGGCCAGCGCGAACAGGCGCAGAGCCTCCTCGTTGACGATGGTGACCATCAGCTCCCGGTTCACCCCGATGATGCCCTCCCGCACGGAATGCAGCATGGCGTTGCGCTGCTGGAGCAGGGTTGAGATCTCCTGGGGCTCCATGCCCATGAGGATCCGCTTGATCCGGCCACCCAGGTACATGGCCCCGAGGATCCCCGCCGCGAAGCCGATGACGCCACCCATAGCGATGCGCTTCCGCACGCTGATGACCGTGTGATCGACGCCCGACTGGAGGATGCCCACGGCCACGGCCCCCACCTGCCGGTCCCCCTTCCATACAGGCGTGAAGGCCCGGAGGGAGACGCCGAGGGTGCCCTTGGCCACAGAGAGGTAAGAGCGCCCGCGGTACACCTCCGCGTCATCACCGCCGGCGAAGCGGGCGCCGATGAGGGAGGGGTTGGGGTGCGAGAGCCGCCGGCCGTTCATGTCGATGACCACGACATAGTCCACGCCGGCTTCGGTCCGGAGCTGCTCCGCATAGGCCTGGACGTCCGGCCGGGACCGGCCACCCGTCAACCCATCGCGCACCACCTCCGCCTCGGCGGTGATCCGGGACAGCAGGCCCACCTTCTCGCCCAGGGCATCCCGGGTCTGACGCTCCATCCGCCAGTCCACCATGACGCCCGTCACCAGCAGGGCCAGGCCCAGGATCAAGCTGACCAGGAGGGTTATCCTGGTCCGAAGCTGGAGAACGGGACGCATCCTGGGCATGGTAAGGACCATCCTAGGGTGGAAGGCCCTGGAAAGGCGAAGCCGGCAGCAGGGCAGGATAGGTGACTCATCCAGGATCCCGGGTTTGACACTCCGTCAAGGCAAGGGCTCAAAGGACCTCCGAATCTGCCCCTTTTAGTGCTTCACATCACCTATTGATACCTGCCCCTCGCCCGGTCAGGTTCCTGCGGCTAGAGTCATGTCGTCCTGTTTCCGGCCCTCGAACCATGCCGCGGATGCCTCGGGACGGGCACGGCGGTTTCACCGTCCAAGACCCTTTTCGACCGGAGCTCCGGCTCCGCCCTCACACCCCCTTCCTTCCCGGAGGAACCATGAGTCAGTACGTCAACGAAGTCCTTGAGGGCCTCAAGAAGAAGGCCCCCTGGGAAAGCTTGTTCATCCAGGCGGCCACCGAGATCCTCCACTCCCTGGCGCCGGTCCTCGAGAAGGAGCCCAAGTACAAGAAGAACGCCATCCTCGAGCGCATCGTGGAGCCCGAGCGCACCATCGGCTTCCGTGTGCCATGGGTGGACGACAAGGGCCAGATCCGCGTCAATCCAGGCTGGCGCGTGCAGTTCAGCAGCGCCATCGGCCCCTACAAGGGCGGCATCCGCTTCCACCCCAACGTCACCCTCGACACCCTGAAGTTCCTGGGCTTCGAGCAGATCTTCAAGAACAGCCTCACCGGCCTGCCCATGGGTGGCGGCAAGGGCGGCTCCAACTTCGATCCCAACGGCAAGTCCGATGCCGAAATGATGCGCTTCTGCCAGTCCTTCATGATGGAGCTCTTCCGCCACATCGGCGCCGATACGGACGTGCCCGCCGGTGACATCGGCGTGGGCGGCCGCGAGGTCGGCTACATGTTCGGCATGTACAAGAAGCTGGCCAACGAATTCACGGGCGTGCTCACGGGCAAGGGCCAGTACTGGGGCGGCAGCTTGGTGCGCCCCGAAGCCACCGGCTATGGCGTGGTCTACTTCGCTGAAGAGGCGCTGAAGACCAAGGGCGAGTCCATGCAAGGCAAGAAAGTGGCGGTCTCCGGCTTCGGCAACGTGGCCTGGGGCGCCGTCGCCAAGGCCACCCAGCTGGGCGCCAAGGTCGTGACCATCTCCGGCCCCGACGGCTACATCTACGATGCCGACGGCATCAGCGGCGAAAAGATCGAGTACATGACCGAGATGCTCCGCATCGACCGCATGTCCGTGGCCCCCTACGCCGAGAAGTTCAAGACCGCCCAGTTCCACGCGGGCAAGCGCCCCTGGGAACAGAAGGTGGATGTGGCCCTGCCCTGCGCCATCCAGAATGAGCTGAACCTGGACGAGGCCAAGGCGCTGATGGCGAACGGCTGCAAGGCGGTCATCGAGGGCGCCAACATGCCCAGCACCCTGGACGCCGTGGAGTTCTTCCAGGCCAACACCGGCAAGATCATCTTCTCCCCCGGCAAGGCCTCCAACGCCGGCGGCGTGGCCACCTCGGGCCTGGAGATGAGCCAGAACTCCATGCGCCTGGGCTGGACTGCCGAAGAGGTGGACGCCCGCCTGCACCAGATCATGATCAATATCCACAAGTCCTGCGCCGATGCTGCCGCCCGCTTCGGCACCCCCGGCAACTATGTGAACGGCGCGAACATCGCCGGCTTCCTCAAGGTGGCCGACTCCATGATCGACCAGGGCCTCGTGTAGTCTTTTTGCTTTTCACCAAGGCACGAAAAGGGGGGCCGCCCGCGGCCCCCCTTTTCGTGCCCAGGCCAGTAAACTGCGGTGGAACCGAGGCCCCCCAGATGATCAGCCGCGACTTCAATGAGATCTTCCACAAGTACGCGACGGACAAGGAGATCTTCCACGAGCTCATGCCCCTTCGCACCCGGGAGATCCTCCTGGTGGCCCCCGCCTTCGACGCCTTCACGCTGGAGCAGGATGGCCTGCTGACGGAGATCCTGTTCGACGGCTACTACCAGCTCAACATGAGCAACCCGCCGCGGGTGACCAATGTGTCCACCACGGAGGAGGCCCTGGAGCGCTGCAGCAGCCGGCACTTCGACATCATCATCGTCATGATCCGCCTGGGCCAGGGTGGGCACGTGGAGTTGTCTCGCGCCCTGCGGCAGGCCGCGCCGCGGATCCCCATCTACCTGCTGCTGAACGACAACGTGGAAGTGGGCGTCATGGACCGGCGGCGGCAGGAGCTGCTGCGCCACTTCGACCAGATCTTCGTGTGGAACGGGAACCCCGAGATCTTCATGGCCATGGTGAAGTTCATGGAGGACCGCGCCAACGTCCTCAACGACACCAAGGTGGGCCTCACCCGCGTGATCCTCCTGGTGGAGGACAGCATCCGCTACTACTCGCGGTACCTGCCCATCCTCTACAGCGAGATCCTCAAGCAGACCACGCGCCTGGCCAAGGAACAGAACATGGACCGCATGACGCGCACCCTGGCCATGCGCGTCCGCCCCAAGGTGATCCTCGCCACCTCGTACGAGGAGGCCATGGCCTTCTGCGACCAGTTCCAGGACTGCCTGCTCTGCGTCATCTCGGACCGCAAGTTCCCCAAGGATGGCGCGCTGGACCGGGAGGCCGGCATCAAGCTGATCCGGGCCCTGAAGGAGCGCATCCCCGACCTGCCGACCCTGCTCCAGTCCTCGGACCCCCTCAAGGAATCCTGGGCCACGGTCCTGGGCAGCGGCTTCCTCAACAAGAACTCGTACACGCTGGGCGCCGAATTATCCGCCTTCTTCTACGAGCGCCTGGGCTTCGGCGACTTCATCTTCCGCGACCCCCAAGGCCAGGAGATCGCCCGGGCCACCGACATGGAGGACCTGCGGGAGAAGCTGCGGACCGTGCCGACCGAGTCCCTGGTCTACCACGCCATGCGCAACCACTTCTCCTCCTGGATCATGGCGCGCGGCGAGGTCCAGGTCGCCAAGGTCCTGGCGCGGTTCCGCATCTCGGACTACCGCGACCCCGAGGAGATGCGCACCTTCCTCATCAATGTGGGCGACTACGTGCAGCGCATGAAAACCCTCGGCAAGGTGATCCCGCTCACGGAATTCACGCCAAGGGACGAACCCAACATCCTCCGCCTGGCCCCGGGCTCCATGGGCGGCAAGGCCCGGGGGGTGGCCTTCACCCACTCCCTGCTCTCCCGCCTGGATCTGGAGAACCTGGTCCCCGGCGCCAATATCCGCATCCCGCGCTCCGCCATCATCGGCACCGAGGAATTCGCGGGCTTCATCCACCGCAATGGGCTGAGGCAGATGGTCCAGAGCGATGCCGACGACGACGCCATCAAGCGCCGGTTCCTCATGGGCTCGCTGTCACCGGAGCTGATGGCCAAGCTGCGGCTCTTCCTGACGAAGCATGCGAAGGTGCCCCTCGCCGTGCGCTCCTCCGGCCTGCTGGAGGACAGTCTCTCCCACCCCTTCGCGGGACTGTACAGCACCTTCTTCCTGCCCAACAACGACCCCGATCCCGCCGTGCGCGAGGCCCAGCTCACGGAAGCCATCAAGCTGGTCTACGCCTCTGTGTACTCCAAGGCCTCCCGGGCCTACTTCCAGGCCATCGACTACAAGATCGAGGAGGAGCAGATGGCCATCCTCATCCAGGAGGTCTCCGGAAGCCGGTTCGGGAGCCGCTTCTACCCCCACATCTCCGGCGTGGCCCAGTCCTTCAATTACTACCCCGTGGCCTACACCCAGCCCCAGGACGGCATCGCCAATATCGCGGTGGGGCTCGGCAAGTACGTGGTAGAGGGGGAGAAGGCCTACCGCTTCGCGCCACCCTATCCCGAGATGGACATGCTGCCCCCCAAGGAGCAGCTGCGCACCACGCAAAAGAGATTCTACGCCCTGGATATGAGCCGGACCTCCGTCGATCTCTACAGCGGCGAAGACGCCACCCTGCTCAACCTCGACATCCAGGAGGCGGAGAAGGACGGCGCCCTGCACCACTGCGCCTCCGTCTGGGACTGGAATGACGACCGCATCCAGGACGGCCTCGACCATGCGGGTCCGCGCATCGTGAACTTCCGCAACATCCTCAAGTACGACCAGTTCCCCCTGGCTGGCATCCTCCAGCGCCTGCTGGAGCTGATCCGCGAGGCCATGGAGACGCCGGTGGAACTTGAGTTCGCCGTGAACCTCGAGCCCGATCCCCAGAACGGCAGACCCACCTTCACCCTCCTGCAGATCAAGCACCAGCTCATGGAAACCAGCGATGTGAACCTCTCGCCGGAGGACCTTAATCCGGCGGAGGTCTTCCTCTTTTCCGAGCGGTGCGTGGGCAACGGCACCGTGGATGGCCTGCGGGACATCGTCTGGGTGGATCCGGAGGGCTTCGACAAGTTCGATACCCCTGCCCTGGCGGCGGAACTGGAGAAGCTCAACGACCGCTTCCGGGCCGTGGGCGGCAAGTACGTCCTGCTGGGGCCCGGGCGCTGGGGCAGCAACGACCGCCACCTCGGCATCCCCATCGTCTGGTCCATGATCTCCTGCGCCCAGGTGATCGTGGAATACGCCATGGAGAACTTCCAGGCGGACGCCTCGCTGGGCTCCCATTTCTTCCACAACGTGACATCGCTGAACATCGGCTACTTCACCGTGCCCTACCCGCGGGGTTCCAGCCTCCTGGACTGGGACTGGCTGCGCCGGCAGCCCGAGGTATGGCGCTCAGGCGGCCTGGTGCACACCCGTCTGGAGGAACCCGTCCACATCGTCATGGACGGGCGGCGCAGCGCGTCGGCCATCTTCAAGCGCGCGCCGGTGTCCGTGCCCGAGGAGCCCGAGGAATTCCAGTAGGAGGGCCCAGGCCCAGCGCCAGCCCGGCTTCCGCTAAAGTGGAAAAAGGAGGGGCCCCTTGATCCACCATCCCGGCAATGTGTTCGTGGTCTCCGCGCCGTCGGGAGCGGGCAAGTCCACGCTGACCCAGCGGCTGGTGCAGACCGTGCCGGACCTGATCTTCTCCATCTCCTTCACGACCCGGAAGCCCCGCCCCGGCGAGGTGGATGGCTGCGATTACTTCTTCATCGACGATGCCCGGTTCGACGCCATGGTGCGGGAGGGCGGCTTCGTAGAGTGGGTGCAGGTCTACGGACAGCGCTACGGCACGGGCCGGGAGTGGCTGAGCGGTGTGCTGGCCACGGGGCTGGATGTGCTGCTCGACATCGAGACCACGGGCGCTTTGAACCTGCGCCGGGCCATTCCCGATGCCCGCATGATCTTCATCCTGCCGCCCTCGGCCGCCTCCCTGGAGCAGCGCCTGCGCAGCCGGGGCAAGGACTCGGACGAGCAGATCCGCATCCGCATGCAGCACGCGCGGCACGAGCTGGAGCTGTATCACGCCTACGACTACCTGGTGTTGAATGACGACCTTGAGCTCGCCTACCGGCAGTTCGAGAGCATCGTCCACGCCACCCGGGCCAGCCGGGAACGCATGGCCCCCGAGGCCCAGAGGATCCTGCAGGGGTTCTAGGGTCTGTTTTCAAAGTGGATGCGAGCCGCGACGGATCCAGCCGCGTGATCCAGCAAGGCAGAGGCCGCAGGGTGATGTGGTGCATCGTTCACCATCCGCGCAGCGGATAGGGCCGCATCGGCGCAGCCGATGGCGGGGGCAAAGCCCCGAGGGCCGCAGGCCCGAGCCAGGGCCGCTAACGCAGCTGGTCGCGCGGCTGGCCCCGTCCCGGAGG
>DASXUH010000155.1:0-9483 GCA_036504935.1 Geothrix sp.
CCGCCTCATGAGCCAGGCCCTCCGCAAGATGACCGGCACCATCAGCAAGACCCACACCTGCGTCGTCTTCATCAACCAGATCCGCATGAAGATCGGCGTGATGTTCGGCAACCCCGAGACCACCACGGGCGGCAACGCGCTGAAGTTCTACGCTTCCGTGCGCCTCGACGTCCGCAGCATCCAGAGCATCAAGGGCAACACGGGCGATCCCCTGGTGGCCGCCAAGGACGAGGACTCCTCCGTGGTCGGCAAGAAGACCAAGGTGAAGGTGGTCAAGAACAAGGTCGCCCCACCCCTCAAGGTCGCCACCTTCGACATCATGTACGGCGAGGGCATCAGCCGCACCAGCGAACTGGTGGAGCTGGGCACCCAGCTGGAGATCATCCAGAAGAGCGGCTCCTGGTACAGCTACAAGGACAGCCGGCTGGGCCAGGGCGCCGAGAACGTGAAGAAGCTCTTCACGGACAACCCGGAACTGGCGGACGAGGTGGAAGGCCTCATCCGCGAGCGCCTCGGCCTGCGGGCACCCGTGGAAGTCTAAGAAACCTCGACCTGCGCGCCCTTGGAAGGGGTCGGCAGACGGCGGCGATCCCTCTGGGACCGCCGCCGTTTTCACATCCGTCCAGATCGCTCCAGACAGCCGGTGGTGCTAATCCTTGTCCTGCACACCCAGTCCGGCACTCTGCAGATGCCTGGGCAGGGGCGCCGCGCCCTGGGCGCTGAAGGGCGCGCCAGCGGGAGCCGCGGCTTTGGGCGCCGCGGGCCGCACGCCCGGCTGGGACTGGAGGGCCTGCATCTGCTCGGCGGTGGCGAACTGCTCCAGGCGGGCCAGCTGCTCGGGATTCGGGAACGCCTCGTAGCGCACCCGGCGGGGCCCCCAGATGGCCACGCCCTCGCCGCGGATCTCGTGCATGCGCGGCAGGGACTGGCGCCAGTACATGCCCAGCGGCGCCCCATCCTGGCTGGCAAAGCCGATGAGATCGGTCTCGGGGAGCAGCACCGGCGCCCCGGCGGCCCAGGTGGCCATGGTGAGCGGCTTGCCCTGGGAGGTTTTCAGCATGAGGACCGGGGCCGGGCGCCCCAGGGCGGGATCCAGATCCTTCTCCTGGTGCCGCAGGGCTTCCAGCAGGTCCAGGTGCTTGAGCTCCTTCTGCGGGGCGGACATGGGATGGGGATCCTGGAGCCGGGCCGTCACCAGCTTGTCGCCGATGCGCTCCAGCACGGCCAGCTGGAGGGCGGACCCACCGGCCTGGCCCGTGGCCTGGATGACGCGACCCACCTCGTCCATGAGCTTGGGCAGCAGGATCTGGGGCGCCGCCAGCAGGGTGTTCGCGGCTGGGATGGCGAGGAAGGGGTGCTGGTCCTTGAAGAGGCCATGCCAAAACTCTGGCAGCAGCAACCGGGCCGCATCGGCCCCATCGCGCCAGGGCCCGCGGTAGATGCCCGAAGGCAGCCGCACGAAGGCGCCTTCGCTGCGGCGGCGCAGGTGGTCCAGGGCCAGGTCCAGCACATCGTCGGCCGGCTGGTCCCAGAGTCGCAGCCAAGCCGCGGGCATCACCACGTCGCCCACGCGGATGCGCTGGCTCAGGCCGTCGATGAAGCCGCGGCTCCAGCGGCCCTCACGCTCGGCCTGCCAGGTGGGCACGAGCTCCGGCAGCAGGTGGTCCTGGGCGTCGATCCAGGGCTCCGGCAGGGGCAGGCCCAGGCGGTGGACCTCGGCCAGGGCATCCGCCCAGGCTTCGCGCTCCACGGCCTTCCGGTGGGCCTCGAAGGCCGGCCGCAGGGCCTCCAGCCCCGGCATCGGCGGTAGGCCCCTGGCCTCCAGCAGGGCATCGAGCCCGGGGAGGGGCGCCTCGTCGGCGCGGGAACGGAATCGGTCAAAAAAGCCCATTTTCTGCGGTCCAATCAAACAGTCCATTCTGACGCAGGAAAGGAATTTATGCTGTAGGAATGGAGCCTCGCGACACCCTGGGCCGCCCCCTCAAGGCGCTGCGCATTTCGGTCACCGACCGATGCAACTTCCGCTGCACCTACTGCATGCCCAAGGACGTCTTCGGGCCGGACTACGCCTTCCTCCCCCGGGAGGCCCTGCTCAGCTTCGAGGAGATCACGCGGCTGGTGCGGGTCTTCACCGGCCTCGGCGTCACCAAGGTCCGCCTCACCGGCGGCGAGCCCCTCATGCGCCGGGAGCTGCCCGCCCTGGTGCGGATGCTCGCCGGGGTGCCCGGCCTCGAGGACCTCGCCCTCACCACCAACGGCGCCCTCCTGCCCGAGCTGGCCCCCGCCCTGAAGGCCGCGGGCCTCCGGCGGCTCACCATGAGCCTCGACACCCTCCGCCCCGAGCGCTTCCGCGCCATCAGCGACACGGATCTGCCCCTGGAGCGCGTGCTGGCGGGCCTGGAGGCCGCGCGGGCCGCCGGCTTCGGCCCCATCAAGCTCAACTGCGTCCTCAAGCGCGGCGTGAACGACGACGAGATCCTCGACCTCGCCGCCTTCGCCCGGGAGGGCGGCCACACCCTGCGCTTCATCGAATTCATGGACGTGGGCACCACCAACGGCTGGCAGATGGAGGCCGTGGTCCCCGCCGCCCAGGTGCGCCGCATCCTCGAATCCCGCTGGCCCATCGAGCCCCTGGAGACCGGGGAGGACGCGGTGGCCCGGACCTGGCGCTACCGGGACGGCCAGGGCGAGATCGGCCTCATCGCCTCCGTCACGGCCCCCTTCTGCCGGGGCTGCGACCGGGCCCGCCTTTCCGCCGAGGGCCGCCTCTACACCTGCCTCTTCGCCGGCCAGAGCCTGGACCTCCGGAGCTGCCTCCGCGGCGGCCACAGCGATGCCGACCTGGCCGCCCTGCTCGCCTTCCACTGGAAACGCCGGGGCGACCACTATTCCGAAATCCGGCATGGCGCCACGCCCAACCTGCCCAAGGTGGAGATGTCCCGCATCGGGGGGTAGGATTTCCTCATGCCCACCCGACAGTTCCTCGCCATTCTGCTCCTGGTCTCGTTCCTTGGTGCCGTTCCACCGGCCGCCGTGGTTCATGGTGGCGCCGGCAGCCCCCGGTCCCGCATGGACGGCACGGACCCGGCGGCGGTGAAGGCCCTGGCCACCCTGAAGGCCGGCGGCAGCGCCCTGGATGCCGCCCTGGCCGGCGTGGTGGCGCTTGAGGACGATCCCCGCTTCAACGCAGGCACCGGCGCCAACATCCGCCTGGACGGCAAGACCATCCAGATGGACGCCGCCTGCATGGACGGCGCCACCGGCAGCTTCGGCGCCGTGGCCGCCATCGAGCGCGTGAAGAACCCGGTGCTCGTGGCCCGCAAGGTCATGGACACACCCCACATCCTCATCGTGGGCGAGGGCGCCACCCGCTTCGCCCGGGCCATGGGCTTCCCCGACTACGACCCCACCTGCGCCGAGAACAGGGCCCGCTTCCAGCGCGTGCAGGCCATCCTCAAGGGCTCAGACCCGCGCCAGCTCGAAGCCTGGAAGCGCTACGACTGGAAGAAGGCCTGGAACTTCCCCACGCCCCTGAAGGAGGCCCTGGGCCCCTCCGACACCGTGGGCTGCGTCGCCCGCGACGCGCAGGGACGCTTCGCCGCCGCCATCAGCACCGGCGGCACCACCATCACCTTCTATGGCCGCGTGGGTGATGTGCCCATGTTCGGCGCGGGCATCTTCGTCGGCCCCAAGGGCGCCGTGGCCTGCACGGGCAATGGCGAGGACATCGTCAAGCGCCTGGTGGCCAAGGCCGCCTACGACATGCTGGCCCAGGGCCTCTCTGCCCAGGAGGCCGTGGACCGCACCCTCGCCGCCTTCCCCGCCACCATCGACCTCGGCCTCGTGGCCGTCGGCCCCACCACCACCGGCGGCGGCTGCAACTACTCCGCCGAGAAGAAGACCTTCGTGAAGGACTACCGGAACCAGATGGCGTGGAGCGTCGGTCAGTAGTTCACGGCCATTCGCTGTTTCGGACGGCTGTGCCTGGGTCTGGTCAGCCCCAGGCACAGCCGTCCGTAGTAGTAAAGATCTGACGATGTGACCCGCCGAGAGCGCCCGCTCAAGTACACTATGCCAGAGGCCCGATCCACCCCCGACTGGGCTGTGGCCCGCCGAGAGCGCCCGCTCAAGTACACTCCTCGGGCATGGGCTCGTGATCGAGTGCAGGCTGTGGCCCGCCGAGAGCGCCCGCTCAAGTACACTAGATCGGGATGGGCCTGCACCAGCGCCAGGGCTGTGGCCCGCCGAGAGCGCCCGCTCAAGTACACTGCCTTTCGCTGGGCCAGGATCTCCACGACCGCTGTGGCCCGCCGAGAGCGCCCGCTCAAGTACACTTTTGGCCACGCGCTACCCCCTCGGCTTTTCGCTGTGGCCCGCCGAGAGCGCCCGCTCAAGTACACTCGCTTGCACCATCTACGCATAGCCGACTCGGCTGTGGCCCGCCGAGAGCGCCCGCTCAAGTACACTGCCTTCTTCGCCGGGAAGATTGGACAGGCAGCTGTGGCCCGCCGAGAGCGCCCGCTCAAGTACACTCTGCTCAAGTTGAAGCGCTTCGAAGATAGGCTGTGGCCCGCCGAGAGCGCCCGCTCAAGTACACTGGACCCCCTCCCAATTCTTGAATCGGGAGGGGGTTTTCGCGCTTTGGGGTCTACATGAGTTGCAGCAATGGAGGTTCTTCCTCGACTGGAACTCGGCGTTTCCCTCGAAAGACTTCCATCTTGGCGAATTGACGATCCGTGAGGGCGAATACGCGAACCTCTCCTTCTTCGGGGACCCACCGACGGACTCGCTTCTTATGGACTTCTGCTGCGTCTTCACTCTCACAGAATCGGCCGTACACCGAATACTGCAACATCATGAATCCATCCTTCAAGAGAGCTTTCCTGAAGATGGCGTACCTCCGCTTCAACTCGGGGGTTTCCACAGGCAGGTCGAACATTGCCAGCAGCCACATGGCGCGGTATCCGGAGAGGTCGGTCATGGATCTGGGAATTGCAGTGCCCTAGCCTTGCCTGTCAGCGCCGAAGCCAAGCTCTGGGCACTCCTCAGCACGGCATGGGATAACCGCAGGCTTTCACCGCCGAGGGATACCCGGGTGTGCAGCACCCCCAGGAGTTCCGCCCGAATCTCCCGGACCATCTCCGTATCAGCATCGTGGTGATCCAATAGCTTCAATGCAACGGCATCCACGAAGGGTCGATAAGGCTCCATCAGGTCGTCCGCCAAAGGGAATGAGCTGTATCGGTTGTGATGTTGGAGGCCCAGGGCAGGGTGAAGGCCACTGGCGCAGATGCTTCGGGCCACCTGTGCCCGGAGCACCGCATACCCATAGTTCAAAAAGCGATTCTCGTCGGGAGCATCGCGGTCCCGTTTGAACTCCGGATCCCCGAATAGGGCCTTCCAATATCGTCGCGCAGCTTGTGCCTCCAGATTGCCCGCATCCCCTGAACGGATTTGTCGAGCCAGAATGCCGAGACCTTCGTCCCTGCCCCTCACCTGTTGAAGCAGGGTCGCCTGCGCGGCCACCTTGGCTTTGATGATCTGTTGCCAAAGCCGTTTTTTCAGCGGAAGAGGGGCTCCTGCCTGGAGAGCCATGCGCTCTGCCTGAATGAAATGTCCCTGAAGTGGCAGCAGCAATCCGGCAGGTTGATGCTTGGCATCGCAAACCAGGACCGCACCTCCAGCCATGGCCACTGCTTGCAGTGCTGCGGAAGTGACTTGAGCCTGAGGGTGGGAAAGTACCAACACCCCCAGGTCCTCCAGCGGTACTCGAATAGGGTCGCGTCCTGGTTGATCCACTTGAAGTGATTCCAGCGCCAAATGAATACGGGCGGGAGAATCGGCCACTTCCAGGACACGATCAGTCATGAGAAATACGGGTTCGGCCCAATGGATCTACTTGTGTCTTCTGAATCCGAAGTTCCTTAGCCTTGGATATAACAACTCGAAGGTAGTCCCCATCCTTCTCTTGTTCTTGTTTCAATCGTGCATCCCTGTGCGAGACAAGGCCAATACGAGGTTCGATAGTCACAGTCCTTACCCAAGCCGCTTTCAACTGGCCATCTTCCATGTACTGCACCGTGTCTCCCGAACGCAGTGACATGACAAACCCTTCTTCCCTTTTAATCACTGGTTCCCCCGCTGCATGACGGCGCAGGGCCTCGAACTGCGACACCACATCGGCCTTCCAGATAGTCCGCCCTTTGGCATCCTTGGCCTCGTGGATGGTCATGTGGTGGTTGGCATCCGATTCCACGTGGCGCAATCGATGGTCCTGGCCCACGGGCATGACCGTTCCTGACACCTTGATCCGGACGCGGTGTATGGGAATCCGGCGCCCATCTTTGCTTAAGAGGTAGGGGTGATCCTTCGGCTCCTTGAACGCCTTCTTGGGATCAGTGACGCCAAGATCCTCCAATCGGCTCTCAACCCGTCGACGAACCTCGGGATCTATGATTCTCGCCACATCTTTAGTACTAAGTTCTTCCACCCGGACTCGCTGGACCAGGCTCTCACCATCCACCCCGTAGCTCGTCTCCTTGTGGATGCGCCCCTGGAGCTTGCGTCGGACCCGTCGGCTGATGGTGATGGCATCGAGCGCCGCTGCAGCGTCTTTCTCGAAGTCAACCCAAGGGAGGGCAAACCTGGCGAAGCGAGACCGGTGCGATTCCCATCCCGTCTTTGATGCGTCCGATAGAGCTTTGAGGGCAGCAGGGCTGGTCACTGCAATTACCAGGGCATCCAGTGCATGATGGCGGTGATCCTCGCGATTTTTCTCGCCACCTCCAAGCAAGGGATTAAGGTGCCAAAGACCGCGAAGCATGGATGTCACCTGCCCCTTCGAGGCATAGATTCGACGACCTTCTTCATCCCATAGCCCGCCGTAGAGCAATGAGAGGTACTGGCAGGCCAAGCGGCTGGCATGGGCCGTGTCGTTCAACTGGGAAGATATGAAGTCACCATCGAGTTCCGTCTGCCGGAACCGCTGGAGCTTCACGGCTTTGCCAGGCCCTTCCCGCCAATTCTCAATGCGCCCAAGAATGTCGGCCAAGATCTCGGGAGTATAGGCCTCCATGGGGGCGCGATTCCGCTTCACATTCCGATTGTGCTCAGCCCAGCAAAGGGTCTTATTGGCGAAGGAATCATCCAATGACTTGCTGAAGGGGATGATGTGCTCCACATCCCATGGACTGCTCTCCTGAAACAACTCATGGAGGGTGATCGGCTTCCCGGTATACGGACACAGCGCCATGGGCCCGCCACACTCCTGCCAAAGCAGATACTTTTCGATATCCCGCGCCTTAGGTTCCGCCTTAAGGGGCCTTATGGCCTCCCGGGCCTTGTCCCGGTCTCGGGTCCTGTCTGCGATCTTTTTGGAGATGGCTGAGCGGGCGTCACGGCTCTTCTTGAGATCCCGGGCCAACTCGATGCGGATCGCCACTGGCTTTCCCCACTCGCGGATAACGGCGTGAACCACTTTCCGGAGTTCGGTCAAGGTGCGGGACACCATGGGATTTCGAAGAGCCGGAAATGCTTCCACGACTCGGGGGAGTTTGTCGACGGGCCTTGGTGCGGATTCGTCACCGTAGACCTGTTTGACCACGCTTGAATACGGAATGCCTTGCTCCAGCCAAGGCAGCAGTTTCTCCACAGCTTTGCGCGAAATGGAAAGATATCCGTCTTCCAAAGAAGTGTCTGCCAGCGCGACTGCCTCCTTCGGGGAGAGTTGCCAATCCCTCTGTAGGGCGGTTGCGAACAAAGTCGGATCCTCCGCGTGGCGCAGCGCATGAACCAAAGATTCCCGTCGCACGGAATCTAGTCGGCCCCAAAGCCCAGGCACAGCCTTTTCGATGCGAGCAAATGTTAGATCGCCAGGCAGGCTCTTGGCGGGGCCTTCTGCCAGGTTCAACTTCCCACGACGCCCAATTCCCCATTGGGTTTTCATCGCGGCAAAAGACACGCTTCCGCGCTCGAGTTCACCGATGAGCCACTTCCGCTGCGCGGCGTCGAGTTCTGTCGTCGTTCCATCGTTCCATAGGATCTTTAGGTCATTGACCTTCTGAAGGAGGCGGAAACGCTGAGCCTGCGGATGGGCCATGGGCATGCGGCGAGGAGCCTTGTAGACCGGCACCCAGCTTGGCTTCTCAAGCGGCCTTCCGTCCCTTCGATGGGTTTTGCGGATCTTCACCCAACGACCCTGCTCCAACGAACACCATCCGACCAGATCCTCCGCACTCTTAAGGGGGCGCTGAAAAAATACACACTTATGTACTTTCACCTTCAGCGATGGCGTCAATAGTTTGGAATGATGCTTGGATTGTTCTGCCCAGATGGCTTCGAACTCAGTTTCAATCATGTCTCGGGATGTGTAGCGCCCCCGAATGCGGTGATTAGGCGAGGCCGAATGATCCTCAGGATTGTGCCTGGAGAAGAGGCTTCCCAGCGTAGGAGCGGCCTCGCTGGTCATGCGTTGTCGCAGTGACTCAATGCCTCCCCGAACCTTGCCTGTTTCCTCTTCACCTTCCTTCCGAGCCGCCTTGCGGTTGCTCTTGAATCCACGACGCTGGGCGAGGTGATAGAGGGCCCGCCCAAGCGCAAAGGGTTCGAGCGGCTCGACCAGGGCTTTTGCCCGTAGCGCGTAGGGGAGGCGAATCGGATCCCCACCTGATGCAAGCAGGGATGCATCCAATGACTTCAACGTATGAAAGATCCTCAGAGATAGAGGTCGTCTAGGGTCTCCTTCTATCGGCAGCAATCCTCCTGCTACCAGAGCAAGAAACAGATCGTGCATCCTGCCTGCCCGTCTGGCCAAGCCGCGGCGCAGGCCTCTGGCTTGCCGCCGGGCTACGCCTCGGCTTTCATCTTTTCCACGCTCAATGTCACCGCTGGTCCCAGGATCGAAAACCCGCGAACCCATTCCAAGGATGGCGTGAGGGACCCACCCTTTTGTTCCTGGATCCCAAGCTGCCTCAAGAGCACACCATCCTACGGAAGCCGTCCCTAGGTCTAATCCCAGAATCACACCCACTTCACCTGGACCTGGCATGAAAATCCCCTTGATGTCAGCAATCGTTGCTGAAATCATACGCTCGTGTACTTGAGCGGGCGCTTGCTTGGTGAGTCACAGTAAGGACCCAACCAGTTTGTGTCCGTAGGCGCTGCCCCGAAACGGGCATCCTCCCTACACGGGTTTTGGGGGCACCGGCGACGGTGCCCCTTTCTCAAGCCCGCCGCATCATTTGAGCAATCAAAAAGGCCATCTCGAGGCTCTGGCTGCGGTTGAGGCGGGGGTCGCAGCCGCTGCGGTAAGCGGCGTTGAGGCCAGCTTCATCCAGGCCCTCCACGCCGCCGATGCACTCGGTGACGGGCTCGCCGGTGAGCTCGAAGTGGACGGCGCGCAGCCTCGACCCATGGGTGCGGTGGAGGTCGGCCACCTCGCGCAGCTCCTGGAGGATGTCGCCGAAGGCCCGCGTCTTCAGTCCC
>DASXUH010000156.1:0-12882 GCA_036504935.1 Geothrix sp.
CTGGCCCCCGGCCACGACCGGGCGTATCCTCGGGACACCCTTTCAACGGAGAATTCCCATGCGGATGCTAGTGGCACTTGCCTTCGGGACGCTGCTTTCTGCGGCCCACCTTTTCGCGGGCGACCTCACCATCACCTCCCAGGTCACCGGCAAGGGCGCCCTGGCCAAGGACGGCACCCAGGTGCAATACCTCAGCGCCACGCGGATGCGCGTCAATCATGCCGGGTCGAAGAGCGACAGCCTGGTGGACTACGCCCACGAGGTCATCTACAGCATCGATCACGCGAAGAAGGTCATCACCAAGTTCACCTTCAAGGACATGCAGGAGACGATGCAGGCCCTCGAGGACCAGATGGCCGGCATGCCTGAGATGGTCACCAAAATGATGTTCGGCGATGTGTCCGAGGTGAAGGTCGAGCAGCTGGGCGCCGACACGGTCCTGGGCCGCCCCTGCAGGAAGGTCCGGATCACCCTCGGCAAGATGGTGGAGGAGCTGAGCGTGGATCCCTCCCTCCAGTTCCCGTTCGAGGACTACGCCAAGTCCATGGCCATGCTGAACCGGGTTCCTGGCCCCATGGGCACCCTCTTCAAGCGGGTCTACCAGGAGACCGCCAAGCTCAAGGGCGTGCCCCTCCGCACACACATCACGGGACTCATGGGCATGGACGTGGCCACCGAGGCCACCGCCGTGTCCACGTCCCCCATCCCCGGGGGCGCCTGGGCCCTGCCTTCGGACTACACCGTGAAGGACGGGGGCAAGGAGATGAAGGAAAGCCTGAAGGGGAAGCGGTAGACTGGGCGGGGGCCCCAGCTATTCAGATGGGGGCCCCCTTCCTTCGGAATCCCCATGAGCGCCCAACCCTCCTTTGATGATGGCCTGGACCGGCTGGAGGCCTTGGTCCAGCAGCTGGAGTCCGGCAGCCTCAGTCTCGAGGAGGCCCTGGCCCGCTTCGAGGAGGGCGTCCAGCTGAGCCAGGCCCTCCAGAAGCAGCTGGCCGAAGCCCAGCGCCGGGTCGAGGTCCTGAAGGCGGGTCTGGGCGGCGAGTATCGGGCCGATCCCCTGGACGAGGGGAAGGACGGTCGATGAGCGGGGCCGCCTCGCAGGTCCAGGCCGACCTGGACCGCCTGTTGCCGCTGCTGGATGCCACCCTCACGGCCCCCTTCCGGGAGGGCGAGGCCGCCCGCCTGGGCGAGGCCATGCGCTACAGCCTGGAGGCCGGCGGCAAGCGCGTGCGGCCCGTCCTTTGCCTGCTGGCCTGCGAGGCCGTGGGCGGCACGGCAGACCAAGCGCTGCCCGGCGCCCTGGCCCTGGAGTACGTCCACACCTATTCGCTCATCCACGACGACCTGCCCGCCATGGACGACGATGACCTCCGCCGCGGGCGGCCCACCAACCACAAGGTCTACGGCGAAGGCCACGCCATCCTCGCGGGCGACGCCCTGCTCACCGAGGCCTTCGGCGTGCTGGCCTCGGCGGATCTGGATCCCACCCGGCGGGCCGAGACCCTGGCGCTGCTGGCCGAGGGCGCGGGCTGGCGCGGCATGGCCGGCGGCCAGGCGCTCGACCTGGAAGGAGAGAGGCTCGCCACCTACGACCTGGATCACCTGCGCCTTATCCACCGCCTCAAGACCGGCGCCCTCCTGCGGGCCTCGCTGGAGATCGGCGCCGTGCTAGGGGGTGCCGCCCCCGCGGAACGGGCCGCCCTGCGCGCCTACGGTGAGGCCATCGGGCTCGCCTTCCAGATCCAGGACGACATCCTGGACGCCACCGCCACCGACGCCGACCTGGGCAAACGGACCGGGAAGGATGCGGGCAGGGGTAAGATCACCTACCCTTCGCTCCTGGGCCTCGATGGAGCCCGCAAAGCCCTGAGTGAAGCCACCGAGACCGCCCTATGCCATCTAGCAACCCTTCCCAATCGCAATTCCTTGACAGCCTGGGCCCGCTATCTGGCCCAGCGGGCGAAGTAGGAACCAAAGTGGAGACCCCTTCCAGCCCCTACCCCCTGCTCGATTCTCTGGCGGCCCCCCAGCAGATCCGCCATTTCACCCTGGACCAGCTCGAGCGGCTCGCCGCCGAGGTGCGGGCCTTCATCATCACCTCCGTCTCCGAGACCGGCGGCCACTTCAGCTCCAACCTCGGCACGGTCGAGCTGACCGTGGCCCTCTTCCACCACTTCGACTTCCTCCAGGACCGCATCGTGTGGGACGTGGGCCACCAGGCCTACCCGCACAAGATCCTCACGGGCCGCAAGGACCGCTTCCCCACCCTGCGCCAGCACCACGGCCTGTCGGGCTTCCTCAAGCGGGACGAGAGCCCCTACGACCACTTCGGCGCGGGCCACGCCAGCACCAGCATCTCCGCCGTGCTGGGCATGGCCAAGGCGCGGGACCTCCAGAAGCAGGAGCACGCCTGCATCGCCGTCATCGGCGACGGCTCCATGACCGCGGGCATGGCCTTCGAGGGCCTCAACCAGGCGGGCTACCTGGAGGCGAAGAACTTCCTGGTGATCCTCAACGACAACGACATGAGCATCAACCCCAATGTGGGGTCGCTGCAGGGCTACCTGAACCAGATCATGTCCGGCCAGTACTACCAGCGTTGGCGGGACCGCATCGAGCACGCCATCAAGGCCATCCCCCTGGAGGGCCTGAGCAAGGGCGTGGCCAAGGCCGCCAAGTGGAGCGAGGAGAGCTTCAAGCGCCTCATGGTGCCCGGACTGCTCTTCGAGGATCTGGGCTTCCGCTACATCGGGCCCGTGAACGGCCACGACGTGAACGCCACCTCCAAGGCGCTGGCCGAGGCCAAGGAGAAGATGAAGGAAGGTCCTGTCCTGCTCCATGTGCAGACCAAGAAGGGCTATGGCTATGAGCCCGCCGTGCAGGACCCCCTCAAGTGGCATGGCGTCACTGCCTTCGACGCCGAGGCCGGCGAGATCATCAAGGTCCAGGGAGACCCATCGAAGCCCGCCCCGCCCAGCTACACCAGCGTCTTCGGCAAGGCCCTCGTGGAGCTGGCGAAGAAGGACGAGAAGATCGTCGGCATCACGGCCGCCATGCTGGACGGCACGGGCCTGAACCTGTTCCAGAAGGCCTTCCCCGACCGCTGCTTCGACGTGGGCATCGCCGAGCAGCACGCCGTCACCTTCGCCGCGGGCCTGGCGGCCCAGGGCATGCGGCCCGTGTGCGCCATCTACAGCACCTTCCTCCAGCGGGGCTTCGACCAGGTGGCCCACGATGTCTGCATCCAGGATCTGCCCGTGACCTTCGCCCTGGACCGGGCGGGCATCGTGGGCGCCGATGGCCCCACCCACCACGGCCTCTACGACCTGGCCTACCTGCGCTGCCTGCCCAACATCATCCTCATGGCCCCCAAGGATGAGAACGAACTGCGGCGCATGCTCATGACGGCCCTGTACTGTGGGCACCCCGCCGCCCTGCGCTACCCCCGGGGCAATGGCCTGGGGGTGGCCCTGGAGGAACCCATCACGGCCCTGCCTGTGGGCAAGGCCGAGCTGCTGCGCGAAGGCGACGCTCTGCTGCTCTGCGCCCTGGGCGCCATGGTGGAGCCGGCCCTGCGGATCGCGGAAGCCCTGGCGGCGGAGGGGGTTTCCTGCGCCGTCATCAATGCCCGGTTCGTGAAGCCTCTGGACGAGGCCCTCATCCATGCCTGGGCCGGCCGTTGCAAGGCCGTGGTCACCCTTGAGGAGGGCTGCGCGCCCGCCGGCTTCGGCGGCGCGGTGGCCGAATCCCTGGCGGATGCGGGGCTGGCCCGCCCCCTGCTCCGCTGCGCCGTAGCCGACCACTTGGTCCACCATGGCGACCCTAAGCGCCTGCTGGAAGAAGAGGGTCTCGGCCCCAAGGCGCTCGAAGGCAGGATCCGGTCTTTCTTCCGTGACATCTAAGTAAAACCTTGCGAAAAGCTCTCGGCATTCCTATGGTTGGTCCCAACCCGCCGTGGCAGCGTACACATTTCCGAGGCTCTCGTGAGGTCACTTCCTATTTACGCGTCCATCCTGGGCGCCCTTCTCTGCTTAACTCCCGTCACCGGGTCCGCCCAGGCCTGGGATGCCGCCGTCAAGGCCACCAGCTGGGCCAAGCAGGACAAGGATGATTCCTTCACATTCTATGAGGCTCAAGGGCGCGCCCTGCATACCTGGGCCCGGGACGGTGGCCTCATGGGCACCCTTCCGCTCGGGAAGCTCGACGGCGAGCCCGATCGCTGGGTGATCGACCCCCGCAACGCCGCCTGGGTCGCGCATGGCACCTCCCTGACCCACATCGACCGGACCGGGCGGACCATGGGCAGCGTGAAGATCCCCGCCGAGGTCGGCGACGTCTGCTGGGACGCGGTGGGCATGATCCTCTCCTACCGCACCATTGAGCCCTACATCGAGAAGCGTGACTTCCGCAACGCCGAGGTGATCTGGTCCTTCGGTGCCAAGCCGGCGAAAAAGGATGGCCCCACCCCCCAGAATCGTCGCCCCCTCGCGCTGGATGACAGCGGCAATGTGCTGATGGCGGACGGAAGCGCCCCGAACCTCAGCATCCTGGACGCCAACACCGGAAAGAAGGTCGGGGAGACCGCCCTGCGCTTCCATGGGGCTCCCGCCCCGGCGCTGGAGGGCGAGACCGCCAGCCGCGGCCCCCTGGCGGTCTGGGTGGGCAAGGGCGTGATCTTCGCCGCCCTGAAGGCCGCCCAGGTGCCGGCGGCCCAGCGGGGGACCCTCCAGGGCCTCGTGCTGGCCCGGCTCGACCTGCCCGGCGCCAGCCTGGAATTCCTCCCCACCGGCCTGGATGAAAGCCACCTCCTCGTGGGGATCCTCGATTCCGATGCCGTGTTCGTCAACCCCAAGGGCGGCCTGATGTTGGTGAAGATCAAGTAGCCCGGGTGCCCCTCCAAAAGAGCATTCACCGGGCCTGGTTCAGCACTCGCTCCCGGTCCAGGTAGGGGATGGTCCGCCAGGCGTTGGGGACCGCCGGGTTCAGGGTGGGACGGGCCAGGACGTAGGCCAGCAGCAGGTTGCGCTGAGAGGTTTCGGTCACCAGGTCCGGGGTCCCCTTGAACCCGATGGCCTCCATGTAGCCGCCTCCACCCCACAACCGGTAGGTGGTGAGCGCCAGAGTGAAGGTCTGCTGGGGCTTCACGGGCTGGCCCTGGAAGCTGAGGTTGACCACCCGGCTGCCGATGGGCCGGCCCAGGTTCAGCGCGTAGGCGACACCATCCACCGTATCGAAATCATGGATGGGCACCTCGCGGTTGTAGAGCTCCGGCTCCCAGCTGTAGGAGTAGTGCCGCGCCGCGTGCTCAAGATAGGCCTTGAGCTGGGCGCCGCTGATGCGGATGCGCGCCACCTGGTTCTCATAGGGCGCCAGGGCGTAGAACTGCCGCACGCTGGTGGGGCCCTTGGGGATGAAGAGCCGCGCGCCGGGACTGGCGGCGGCGGACAGCTGGGCTCCGGTGGCCTGCCGCTGGACCTGGTGGAGCACCTGCATCAGCGGCGTGTCCTCCATGCGGGACCAGCGGCTGTCGAGGTCTACCAGCAGGTTGGTGGCCGCCGTGTCCAGGTAGCGGTCCGTGGCGGCGCGCAGCTCCGCGGTCAGACTCAGCACCTCCGGGTCCGCGGGCGTATCGGTCTCCGGGCGGACCAGCCGGCCCTGGATCGAGGCCACGCGCCAGCGGCCCTTCTCCTTCCGGAGGCCCAGGTCCAACACCGCCAGGGCCCGCCCGTAGACCTGGGCCTGGAGGATGGGGATGCCCTTGTGCTCGGTCTGGATGGCCTGATGCGTGTGGCCCGTGAGGATGGCATCCAGCCCCGGCACCTGGTCCGCCAGGCGCAGGGCCGCGTTCTCGTCGCCGGGCCCGCCGTCCACCTTCCCCAGGCCCGAGTGGACCAGGGCCACCACCACGTCGGCCTTCTCCTTCTCCCGCAGGCGGGGCACCAGCTCCCGGGCCGCGGCCACGATGTCCTGGAACGCCAGGTCCGCCACGTTCCGGGGTCCGGCCAGGGCCGCGGTCCGAGGCGTGGTGAAGCCCACCAGGGCCACCCGCACCCCGCCCGCGGTCACCAGGACGTGGGTGGGAAAGGCGTGGGCGCCCTTGGCGGTCAGGGTGTTGGCGGACAGGAAAGGGAACCTCGCCTGCTTCTCCACCTCCCGCAGCAAATCCAGGCCGAAGTCGTACTCGTGGTTGCCCACGGCCATGGCGGAAAAACCCAGGGCATTCATGATCGCCACGCTGGGTTCGGGCAGATCCCGGCGCAGGGTATTCCGCACATAGTTCAGTGGCTCGCCCTGGAGGGTGTCGCCACAATCCACCAGGATCGTGTCCGGGTTCAGGGCCCTCTGGCGGCGGATCAGCGTGGCGAGCTTCGCCCAACCCTGGTTCGCGGGCTGGAGGTTGAAGGTCTCCTCGGCCATCACGTGCCCGTGCATGTCCGTGGTCCCAAGAATCTGAATCCGGGCCTCTTGAGCCTGGAGGCCCAGGGCGATCAACAGGATTCCTAGCCAACGCCGCATGCAGCCTCCGGGGCCAGCCGCCAACCCGTGGTTGGATGGGACCGTCTTCAAGGGTAAACTTTCCCTTCACCCAAGGATGCCCCCTCTTTTCGGAGCCCCCCATGCAAGAAGTCCAGATCAAGGCCCCCAAGCACGAATTCACGCTGCTTTGCGACGATATTCGCCAGGAAACAGGCGGTAAGACCTCTCTGATGGGCCTGTACGACCATCACATCGTGGTGCCCCAGGTGCCCTTCACCCTGCCCAAGGTGTGCTTCTACACCCGGTTCTCCCGCATGGACGGCCAGTTCAAGTTCGGCTTCTCCATCGTGAGCCCCACGGGCGACCGCAAGGACGTGATCCGCGACAGCGACGTGCAGATCCCCGACGGCGCCAAGGAAGGCACCTTCAACGTCATCGCCAGCCCCTTCGAGGTGACCGCCGAAGGCGTCTACGAGGTGATCATCGCCCTCACCAAGGGCGCCGACCGCTTCGAGTACGTCTACAAGTTCGCCATCTCCGACGCCAGCCGCCTCCAGGCCGAGTACGAGAAGGCCATGGCCGAGGCCGGCCAGACCACCGGAAATTAGTCTTCGGTCCAGATCCTTCAATCCTCAGCACGGCGCCCCGGTGGGGCGCCGTTGCTTTTAGACTGAGGACTGAAGACTGATCCCTGGGGACTTCCTTGAACGACCGCTACGCCAAGCAACGTATCTTTCTCGGCCGCGAGGCGGACGAGGCCTTGCGTTCCAAGCGGGTGGCGGTGCTGGGCCTTGGCGCTCTGGGTTCGGTCATCGCGCCCTGGCTGGCCCGGGCGGGGGTAGGCCACCTCACCCTCATCGACCGTGACCTGGTTGAGCAGAGCAACCTCCAGCGCCAATTGCTGTATGGTGAATCGGACCTGGGGCGCCCCAAGGCTGAAGTAGCCGCGGAGCGGTTGCGTGAAGCCAATTCGAGCATCGAATTGGCTCCCGTCGTGGCCGATCTCACCAGCGGCAACGCCCGGGAGCTGCTGTCTGGCTTTGACCTCATCTGCGACGGCACGGACAACTTCGAGGCCCGCTTCCTCATCAACGACGTGGCCATCCTCACCGGCACCCCCTGGATCTACGCCGGGGCCATCGGCGGCGAGGGCGTGGTCTGGCCCCTGAACCCACCCCACACACCTTGCCTGCGCTGCCTCATCGAAGAGCCCCCTGCCGGCGGCGATGTGGATACCTGCGACAGCGCCGGCGTGCTGGGCCCCGCCGTGGGCGTCATCGCCAGCTGGGCGGCGCTGGAGGCCATCAAGTCGCTCACAGGCAGGCCCCCCCACACCGACCTGGTGCGCTTCGACTTCTGGCACGACGAGCGCCAGTTCCTGAAGCCCCCGAAAGCCCGCTGCCGGTTCTGCACGGAGCAGGTCACGGAGTTCCTGGATGCCCGCTGGACCCTCAAGGCCAGCGCCCTCTGCGGCCTGGAGGGCGTGCAGATCCGCGTGAACCCGCCCGGGAAGCTGGATCTCGCCGCCTTGAAGACCCGCCTCGAAACCCGCACCCGCAGTCCCTGGAAGCAGACCGGGATGATGCTCAAGGGCCACGAGGGCGCCGACGAGATCACCCTCTTCGCCGACGGCCGCGCCCTCGTCCACGGCCCCATGACCCCCGAGCGCGCCCGCAGCTGGTACACGGAGGTCGTGGGGTGCTGAGGGTCCTTATGGATTACCATTGCCAAACCCTGTGAGGCACAAATGATCCGATCCATTAAGATACGAGGATTCAAAAGCCTAAAAGACGTCTCCCTCAAACTCGGGAATCTGAATCTCTTTGTGGGTACGAATGCAAGCGGGAAGAGCAATTTCCTTGATGCGCTCCGTGTCCTCCAAGGAGTGGGTTACGGATTTACTATCGATGAAATTCTGAATGGAAAGCCGAAAGGGGCTTCTAGCGTGAAGTGGGATGGAATCCGCGGTGGTAGCGACCGTGCCGCTTATCTCGGAAATCAAGAAAAAATGGACCTGATCGGATTTGTCGTGGAATTTGAAATCCCGGGCAGCAAGACTCCCGGAATATATTCCATTCAAATCGCTCCCAAAGGGGGGCGCGTCTTTCAAGAGAAGCTGACCCACGCAACTAAGGTCATCTTCAACAGTGAGCCACTGGAAGACCCTTATTCTCCTGCTATCCAGGTCAGCTACACACAGAAAAAAACTGGGCCCAAACCCAAACTGCCATTCGAAAAAAACCGTCCGGTCCTGCACCAGCTACTTAAAAGGCCGGAATGCCACGAAGAACACCGCCCCATTTTAGAAACATGCATCAACACTTTGAGCGATATTCAACGGGTCGACCCGTCCCCAGCCATTCTTCGTGGATATTCTCAGGCCCAGCACGTGCGAAGAATGGGTGAACGAGGCGAGGATTTTTCTGCGCTGATCAGAACGATCGATTCAGACGAGAAAGCGCGAAAAGCCTACCTTTCTTGGCTGAAGGAACTTCGGCCATCCGAACTCGATGACTTCAAGTACATCAAAGGCCCGCTTGGCGAAGCCCTATTCGCTTTAGTGGAGGGAGGCACTGAATTCCCAGCGCCAGTTCTTTCTGATGGTACCCTCCGTTTTTCAGCCATAACTGCTGCGTTTTTCCAGCCCGACAAACCTGCTCTCCTCACTCTGGAGGAGATCGAGAATGGAATCCACCCCAGCCGAGTTCGTCTCCTGGTGGAGTTGTTACGATCGCGCGCGGATCAGGGCACCCAAGTAATCGCGACTACCCATTCTCCTGTCGTTCTGGCTTGGCTTGATGAGAAAGAATACAGCCACACATTCTTCTGCCACCGGGACGAAACGACGGGTGCTTCTACCATCACCCCTCTTTCAGAAGTCCCGGATTTTATGGACATCGTAAGAAAGCAGCCAATCGGCGATCTCTTTGCTGAAGGTTGGCTTGAAGGTGCGCTGTGAGTTTTAGGGTACTGGTCGTTCCAGAAGACCCGACACACAACGGATATTTGTTACGCCCTCTAGTCGAAAAACTTATGGAGATCTGTGGAAAACCAAATGCGAAAGTTTCTGTACTTACAAATCCCCGTCTTCAAGGCTACGAACATGCCAAACGCTATCTCCAAGAAGAAGCACCGACCGCTTATCACCATGTGGATCTAGTCCTCTTCCTGCCCGACTCGGACGGGAAAGACCGTGGAGCCGAGCTAACGGCATTGGAGGCCACTGCGCAAGGAAAAGGGCTGCGGCTTCTCTGCTGCGCGGCTGTCGAGGAAGTCGAAACTTGGCTTCTTTCTGGCCATGTGGAGAAACTTCAGATGAACTGGAACTCCATTCGTAATGATGTTTCCGTTAAGGAAAATATCTTTCGGCCCTTTCTCTCTCAGTATGGAGATGCTGATGCAGCCGGGGACGGACGAAAAGAATTGATGGAGGAAGGACTCCGAAGCTTCCAAGGGGTCCTCCAGCGTTGTCCTGAACTCGATTCATTACGAGAACGGATCTCAGCATTTCTTGGCGACGCCTGATGAAACTCCTTCTGGCCTCCCGCAACACCGGCAAGCTGCGCGAGTTCGCGGAGCTGCTGCCGGGCGTTACGCTCGTTCCCTGGCCCGTGGAGGCGCCGGAGCTGCCGGAGACTGGCGCTTTTTTTCAGGACAACGCGCTGCAAAAAGCGGAAGGCGCGCGGACCTGGTGGATCGAGCACGGCAGGCCACCCGTGGACGGCGTGCTGGCGGACGATTCGGGGCTTTGCGTGGACGCGCTCTGGGGCGGCCCAGGCGTGCTGAGCGCCCGCTTCGCGCCGGACCTGCCCGCCTACCGCGACAAGAACCGCCGCCTGCTGGCCATGCTGCCTGACGACGCGAATCGCAGGGCCCGGTTCGTCTGCGTGTTGGCTTACGCACCGATGGAAGGCGAGCCCCTCACGGTCGGCGGCGCGGTGGAAGGCACGCTGGCGTTCGATCACTGCGGTGAGGGGGGCTTCGGCTACGATCCCATCTTCCTCCCCGAGGGCTACGACCGGACCTTCGGCGAGCTGCCCATGCAGACCAAGCACACCCTCAGCCACCGGGCCCGGGCCTGCGCGGCCCTGCGCGAACGTTTGGCCAGACTTCCGCGCTAGCGTGGAGACATGAGCTGGAAACGTGATCCCCGGACCTGGCTGGCCATCACCGGCGTGCTGCTGCTGTGGTCCTCGGCCTTCGCAGGCATTCGGGCGGGCCTGCGGATCACATCCCTGGGCACACTCGGCGCGGACGGGTACGGTCCAGGCGAGCTCGCCCTGCTCCGCTTCGGAACGGCCTCCGCCGTCCTGGCCCTGTACGCCCTGGCCACGCGGATGCGGATGCCGGAGCGGGGTGACCTGCCCATGATCGTGCTGGCGGGCTTCCTGGGCATCAGCGTCTACCACGTGGCCCTCAACTTCGGCGAGGTGACGGTGCAGGCCGGCGCTGCTTCCCTGCTCATCGCCGCCGGCCCCGTGTTCACCGCCCTGCTCTCGGCCCTCTTCCTGGGGGAGCGCCTCACGCACCATGGGTGGGGCGGCATCCTCGTCGCGTTCACCGGCGTCGCGCTCATCGCCCTGAGCAGCGGCAGGGGCCTGCGCTTCACGCCCGGCGCCCTGCTCATCCTGCTGTCTGCGGCCGTGGCCGCCGTCTATTCCATCCTGTCGAAGCGGAGCTTCCGGCGCCATTCCGCGCTCGCGTTCACCTGTTATTCCATCTGGGCCGGCACGCTGCCCATGCTCGTGTTCCTGCCCGGCCTCCTCCATAAAGCGCCTCTGGCCGCGCCCTCCGCGACGCTGGCGGTGGTCTACCTCGGCATCTTCCCCGGGGCCATCGCCTACGTGCTCTGGAACCTCGCCCTCTCCCGCATGCCCGCCTCACTGCTGTCCAGCTTCCTGTACCTCTCCCCGGTGCTGGCCAGTGGCATTGCCTGGCTTTGGCTCGGCGAGGTGCCCTCGCTCCTCACGGTCCTGGGTGGGGCCATCGCCATCGCAGGCGTGATCCTCGTGCAGACGAAGGGCTACCGTGCCGCCGCATCCTAGAGAAAGAGCCGCGGATCCACCCGGGCGTTGTTGAGGCTGAGGGACCAGTGCAGGTGGGGGCCCGTGGCCCGGCCGGTCATGCCGACCTCGCCCAGTAGGTCGCCCGTCTTCACCACCTGCCCCTGCTTCACGGTGATCTTCGACAAGTGGGCGAAGAGACTCACCACCCCTTCGCCGTGGGCCAGGAACACGGCATTGCCGCTGAAGAAGAAGTCGCCTGTGAGCACCACCACGCCCGCTGCGGGGGCGCGCACGGCCTGGCCCGCGGGGGCCTGGATGTCCAGGCCCCCGTGGGGCGCCCGGGGCTCGCCGTTGAAGACCCGGCGCAGGCCGAAGGAACTGGTGAGGCCGCCCGGTGTGGGTTGGTGGAAACGCAATGAAGGCACAAGCCCCTCCGGCCACGCCTTCCAGGCCGGCGCCATCAGCGCCTGCTCCCGGGCGATGCGCGCCTCGTCCTCGGCGTTGGGAGTCACCTGCCGCTGATCCTTGAGGTGGAGGCGCTGCTCGGGATACCGCTTGGGCTTGATGGTGAAGGGCACCGCCTGGCCGTCCACGTCGACCGCATCCCGACCGGGCTTCGCGCTCAGCGGGATGCCCACCACCGCCTGCCAGCCCCGGAGGTTCCGCCGCGTCAGCACCGGCTCTCCGCGATAGGTCACCGAGGGCGCCGCTTCCTTGCCTGGAATGGGGATGACCGCCACGCCGCCGGGCGCCGGGGAAGGCTTGAAGGGAAGCGGGCCCGGCTCCGCGCCGATAACTCCGGAGCCGGTCACCGCCGCGATCAGCAGAACCCCAGACCGCCCGGCGCTGAGGCATCGAGTCGGGGTCATTCCGGGACCTCGCCGGTGTCTCCGGCCGGGGAAGCCGGGAGTCCGTGCCCGGTGGCCATCGGCTCGGGCATGGCCTCCACGCTGAACCCCACCTCCCGCATCTTCACGGCGTCCTGGTAGGCGACGAGGACGGCGTTGCGGATGCGGAGGTAGGAGGTCTCGGTGACCTTGGTGTTGAAGGTGACTGCCGCCACGAGGTAGTCCCGGCCATCGGGCATGGTCTGCGGGGCGCTGACCTGGATCTGGGGCTGCATGATGGTGGCGGAGCTGCCTTCGCGGAGGCGGGTGGATAGGGTCTCGCACCAGGCCTGCAACTGGGGCGTGAGGGCGCGCCCCTGCTCCGGCGATGCCACCATCACGCGGCCATAGAGGGTGAAGAACAACCGCAGCTGCGGCGGATCGAAGGAATGGTTCAGGTACCCTGACATGCTGGCGATCTGCTGGAAGTCCTTCAGCAGGGCCTGGAGCTTGGCACTGGGGGCGGCTGGCATCAGGGCGCTCCGTAACCGTACTTGGCAACCAGCAGG
>DASXUH010000157.1:0-9279 GCA_036504935.1 Geothrix sp.
TTCTTGAGGATGTTGCTGATGTAGCGGGTGGTCTGGCTCTTGCCCGCGCCCGTGCGCACGGCCGTGATGCCGATGACGGGCTTGGCGGACTGGATCATGGTCTTGTCCGCGCCCAGCAGCTCGAAGTCGCAGCCGTGGGCGATGCAGAGGCTGGCCAGGTGCATGACGGTGGCGTGGGGCACATCGGAATACGAGAACACCGCGGCGTCGATCCGTTCGCGGCGGATGAGATCCACCAGCTCCGACTCGTCGAAGATGGGAATGCCTTCCGGGTAGAGTTTCCCGGCGAGCACGGCCGGGTAGCGGCGGCCGGCGATATCCGGGATCTGGGTGGCCGTGAAGGCGACCACCTGGTACGCGGGGTTGTCCCGGTACACGGTATTGAAGTTGTGGAAGTCGCGTCCGGCGGCTCCCAGGATCACCAAGCGTCGTGCCGACATGACACATGCCTCTCGGTCCAGCGGTGCGCCGACACGCTCGGGGGTGGCAGTCCTGGCGGCACCGCGACTCAGGGAGGATAGCCGTGCCAGATGTGCCTTGAGAACAACCTTGTGGCTTGAATCACATGCCCGGGACAGGTCTATGCTTCTTCCATGCCCATTCCAGCCCCTCTTTCGGCCTTCCTCCGCCGGTGGCGCCGCCTGATCCTTGTGCTGACCGGGATCTACGGCCTCTGGATCCTGGCTGGCTTCCTGCTGGTGCCGGCCCTTGTGAAGCCCCGCCTCGAGCGGGAGGCCACCCAGGCCCTGAAGCGCCCCACTACGGTAGCGAAGGTGCGGTTCAACCCCTTCACCTTCGGCGCCACCGTGGAGGGGTTGCGGGTGGCCGAGCGGGGCGGCGGCGACTGGATCACCCTGCGGCGCGTCCATGTGAACCCCGATGTCTGGCGCCTCCTGCGCCACACCGTGGGCTTCACAACCATCGAGGTGGACGGCCTGACCATCCACACGGCCCTGGATCCCGAAGGCCGGCTCAACTTCCAGGATCTGCTGGAGGAGGACGGCAAGACCGAGGCCCCGGCCAAGGAGGCGTCCCCTTCCGGATGGGTCCTGGACGTCCGCCGATTCCAGCTACGCGAGGGGCGGGTGGAGTTCACGGACCGCTCGGCCGCCGCGCCCTTCCACACGGAATTGGGCCCCATCGCCTTCACGCTGGCGGGCCTGCGCACCGAGCTTGGGCATCGCAGCGGCGTCTCCCTGGAAGCCTGGACCGAGGCGAAGGAGCACCTGGTCTGGAAGGGGGACCTGGCCTTCCAGCCCCTCGCCTCCAGAGGCAGTCTCCTGCTGGAGAACCTCTCCCTCCCCAAATACCGCCCCTACGAGCAGGAGCAGATGGCCAGCGAGATCCGCAGCGGCACGGGCAACCTGCGGACCCAGTACCGCTTCGAGTGGTCCAAGGGCCGCCACGTGGTGGAGCTGGCTGGGCTGGAGCTCAGCCTGAAGGACCTGAAGATCGGGCAGCGGGGCGTGCCTGACCCGGCCATCGACCTGCCAGCCCTCGACATCCGGGACGGGAAGGCTGATCTGCTGGTGCCATCCGTCGAGCTGGGCTCCATCACCGCGGACCGGGGCGTGCTCCGCCTCCAGGCCGCGAAGGGCGGGGGACTCAACCTGGTGCGCCTGCTGACGCCGCCCAAGCCCAAGGCCAAGAAGCCGGATGAAAAGCCCCTCCAGCTCCTGATCCGCGACCTGGCCCTGCGCGGGTTCCGGGTGGGCTGGGAGGACCTGAGTCCGGCGCGCCCCGTGAAGGTGGAGGCCACGGACGTGAACCTGCACTGGAAGGACCTCAGCCTGGATCCCGAGGCCACCAGCCAGGCCTCCCTGGACCTGAAGCTGGGCGCCGGTTCCCTCAAGGCGGAGGGGAATCTGGCCCTGTTCAAGACCACGGGCGACCTGAAGTTGAAGGCCGAGGGGCTGGAGCTGGCGCCCTGGGACCCCTACCTGGACTCGGCCCTGGATCTGCGCATCGCCTCCGGGAAGCTGGGAGTCGATGGCCGGCTTCGCTACACCTTCGAGGGCCGCAAATCCGACGGTCTGGCCTACCTGGGTTCGGCCTCCGTGCAGGGGCTGGAGGCGCGCGACGCCCAGCAGAATGAGATGTTCCTGCGCTGGAAACAGCTGCGCCTGTCGGGCGCGGACTTCCGCACGGCTCCGCCGTCCGCGACCATCCAGGCCGTGGAGTGGACCGATCCCGAAGGGCGGGTGGTGGTGCAGCCCGATGGCAGCACCAATGTGGCCCGCGCCCTGCGGCTGGCTCCGGAGGGCAAGCCTGCCGCGCCGGCCGCCGCCGTCCTGCCCGCTACGCCTCCCTCGGCGCCGGACCTGGTGATCGTGACGCTGGGCATCACCGGGGGACGCCTCAGCTACATTGATCGCTCCCTGCAACCCAATGCCGCCCTGGTGCTCAGCGACCTGGAAGGCAGCTACCTGGGCCTGTCCAGCCGCCCCGATGCTTCGTCGAAGGTGGATTTCAAGGGCCGCGCCGGAGGGCTGGCGCCCATCACCATCACGGGCCACGCCATGCCCCTGCGCAGCGACCTGGATACGGATGTGATCCTGAAGATCCAGGGGGCGGACCTCACGGACTTCACGCCCTACACCGGCAAGTACCTGGGCTATACCGTGCAGAAGGGCAAGCTCGTCCTCGATGCCCACCTGCGCATCGAACGGCGGAACCTGAAGATGGACAATGCCGTGAAGCTGGATCAGTTCTACCTGGGCGACAAGGTGCCGAGCCCCGAGGCCACGGGCCTGCCCGTGAAGCTGGGCCTGGCGATCCTCCGCGACCGCAAGGGCGTCATCGCCTTCGACCTGCCCATCGAGGGCAGCCTCGACGATCCCAACGTGAAGTACGGCAAGCTCGTGTGGAAGGCCATCTTCAGCCTGCTGGGGAAGATCGCCACCTCCCCCTTCACCTTGATCGGGAAACTCTTCGGCGGCGATGCGGGCGACCTCAGCAGCGTGGCCTTCGCGCCTGGCGCGGCGGCCCTGGATGCCGCGGCCACGGTCAAGCTCCAGGCCCTGGCCAAAGCCCTCCAGGAACGGCCCGAGCTGCGGCTGGAGGTGGAGGGCGCCGTGGATGAGGGGCAGGATGGCGGGGCCCTGCGCAAGGCTGCTCTGGAGGCCCTGCTGCGTCGCACCCGCGCCCGGGGATTGAAGCTCAGCGAAGAAGCCCCGGTGCCGGCCGCCGAGCGGGAGCGCTGGGTCAAGGCGGCCTTCGACGCCGCCTTCCCCCCGCCGAAGGAGATCAAGGCCGCCCAGCCCGCGCCGCCCCCGCCGCCTGCGGAGATGGAGCAGCGCCTGCTGGGGGCCCAGAAGGTGGATCCCTCGGAACTCGCCCAGCTGGCGGACGCTCGGGCCAAGGGCGTCCTAACCTGGCTCCTGGACACGGCCAAGGCCGATCCGGCCAGGGTCTTCCAGGTCCGGAGCGGCCAGGCCAAGGGTGCCGTCGTGGCGTTCAGCCTCAAATAGCGGCGACCTTCCGGGGGGTCAGGCCCGCGAGCCGCGGCCGTCGCGTTCCCGCAGGCCATGCACGCCGTTGAACAGGGCCTGGATGTGGGGCAGGTCCGCCTCCAGGTCGCCGGTGGGCCGGAACACGGGCATCAGGTGGACCACATGGTCGCGGAAGTCGAACCCCACTGGCCAGATGGGCACCTCGGCGGCGATGGCGATCCGGTAGAAGCCGGACTTCCACTGGCTCACGCCCTTGCGGGTGCCTTCGGGGGCCAGGGCCAGCAGGCGGGCGGGAACGCCCTCGAAGGCCTGCACGCAGGCGTCCACCACCCCGTGGGCGGCCCGGCGATCCACGGGGATGCCGCCCAGCCAGAAGAAGAAGCGCTTGAGTGGGGTCTGGAAGAGCGAGTGCTTGCCGAGCCAGGACACGCGCAGTTCCAGCGCGAAGATCACGGCCACACCCAGGGCGAAATCCCAGTTTGACGTGTGCGGGGCCACGATGGTGACGAACTTGAGTTCAGACGGGAAGGCCCCTTCGATGTGCCACCCACCCAGCCGCAGGAAGGCCCGCCCGACGGCCCGCCACATCCAGCCCCGGGGCTGGCGGAGGGATGAGGGGGTGATCGGGTATTCCGTGGGCTGATGCAAGCGCTTCCTCGCCAAGGTGATCCGTCCTGAAGGATGGGTCCCACAGCTTAACCGGGGTCGTACGTTCCGAAAGGTTACGTCAGATGCAGGAGGGGCGCCTCGCGGCGCCCCTCTCTCTGATTGCTGACAGCTGATAGCTGATAGCCGATAGCTGATAGCCGATAGCTACTTCGACGCGACGTAAGCCTTCAATCCATCGGTCGTGGGTTTCATCGCCTTCTCACCCTTGTGCCAGTTGGCGGGGCAGACTTCGCCGTGCTCTTCGGTGAAGTCGACGGCGTCAAGGAGGCGGAGGACTTCCTCCACGCTGCGGCCCAGGTCGTTGTGGTTCACGGTGATGTGCTTCAGGATGCCGTCCTTGTTCACGATGAACAGGCCGCGCAGCGCGATGCCGGCGGGCAGCAGCACGTTGTAGTCCTGGGCGATGGTCTTGTTCAGGTCGGAAACCAGGGGGAAGGTCACGCCCTGGATGCCACCCTCCTTGCGGGGAGTGTTCACCCAGGCGTGGTGGCTGAACTTGGAATCGACGCTCACGCCGATCACCTGGGTGTGGCGGGCCTCGAACTCCTTGATGGCGTCGGCGAAGGCCAGGATCTCGGTGGGGCAGACGAAGGTGAAGTCGAGGGGGTAGAAGAAGAGGACGACCTTCTTGCCCTTGTAGTCGGAGAGCGAAACCTGCTTGAACTCGCCATTGACCAGGGCGTCGGCCTTGAAGTCGGGTGCGGGCTGGGTGACAAATGCGGCCATGGTGCCTCCAAATGGGGTCTTGCCCCGGGTTTCATTGGGAATAATCAGGCTAGGACGACCTCCCGGTGGGTTCAAGAAAAATATCCGACCAAATCGGTAAAGTATATCGAACCCACGGGTCAACTGAAGGGCGCAGATGCAGATGGGACAGGGCTTCCGTGCTACCCTGCGTGGTTCCGGCCCCCCCAAGGAACCCCATGCAACCCATCCAGCTCTCCGTGTTCTCCGAGACCGCCCGGCTCCGGCAGGTGGTGGTGCACGACCCCGGCCCCGAGGTGGATCTGATGGTGCCCGGGATGATGGAGAAGCTGCTCTTCGATGACATCCTCTACGGCGATCTCGCCCGCCAGGAGCACGCCCAGTTCCGCCAGGTGCTGGCCCGGGTGGCCGATGAGGTGCTGGACATCCAGGATCTCTTCATCGAGGCCCTGCAGAATGAAGGCGTGAAGCTGGCCTTCATCGAGGATCTGCGCCGCCTGGTGGGCCTGCCCGACGACACCTGCAACCTGCTGCGCGACATGTCCCCGGCGGATGCGGCCCGCAGCGTCATCGGCGGCCTGCCCTGGGACGACATGCCCGGCCACACGCACTGGGAAGAGGAGTTCGACTACCGGGTGCGCCCCATCCCGAACCTGCTGTTCATGCGCGACCCGGCCTCGGTCATCGGCGACGGCTACAGCGTGAACTCCATGGCCACCTGGGCGCGGGAGCGCGAGCCGCTGATCCTGAGCTACGTCTTCCGGCACCACCCGCGGCTGCGGCACCACACCGAGCACGACAAGTGGTTCGACCAGGTGACGCCTCTCGTCCGTGGCGAGATCAAGGCCCCCGTGAGCATGGAGGGCGGCGACATCCTGGTGTTGAGCCGCAAGGTGCTGGCCGTGGGCTGCTCCGAGCGCACCCAGGCCGACGCCATCCAGCTGCTGGCGGAAAGCCTCCGCGCCCACCGTGCCGAGGACGACACCAGCTTCGACCACCTGCTCATGGTGCTCATGCCCAAGAAGCGCAGCGCCATGCACCTGGACACCATCTTCACGCGCACCAGCGAGGATGAGTGCCTGGTCTATCCGCCCTACTTCGTGGAGGGCAGCCGGGAGCTGCTCAACGTGACCAGCATCGACCTGCGCCATCCCGAGCTGCGCATGAGCACCCAACCGAGCCTGCTGAAGGCGTTGAAGGTGGTGGGCATCGACCTGCAGCCCATTTTCTGCGGCGGGAACGACTCCATCCTCCAGCAGCGGGAGCAGTGGACGGACGGGGCCAATGCCTTCTGCCTGGCCCCCGGGGTCATCACCAGCTATGGCCGCAACCTCGCGACCGCCGAGGCCCTGGACCGGGCCGGCTACCACATCCTCTCGGCCCGGGAGGTTCTGGCGGATCCCGCCCTGGATCTGCTGGGCGGGAAGAAGTACCTGGTGCAGATCGAGGCCAGCGAGCTGAGCCGCGCCCGGGGCGGGCCCCGCTGCATGACCATGCCGCTCTCCCGGGAGGCGAGGTGAGCGTCGCCGCCCGCCATCCGGCCCTGGCGCGATTCGACCAGGCCCTGGCCGGGGGCGCTGCCCCCGAGGTGTGGATCCGCTTCCCGCGCCAGCTGGGCGATGTGGTGATGACGCTGCCCTTCCTGCGCACCCTCCAGCACCACTGGAACGCCGTGGCGGCCGAACGGGGTGTCTCCCTGAAATGGATCGCGGTGGGGCACCACATCGGCGCCGCCCTGCTGTCCGAGGCCGATCCCGCGTTCATCGCCGAGGCCCACATCGAAGGCGGCGGCGCGGCCAAGCCCGATCCCTGGGCTCTGGTGCGGGGCTGGCGGAAGCGTCCGCCCGCGGCCTTCCTGAACCTCTCACAGAGCGCCCGCCTGCCCTTCGCCGCCTGGCTGAGCAGGGTGCCCCTCCGGGCCGGCATCGCCGACAACCACCTGCGCCTGCTGTACCACCACGCCATCCACTACCGGAACCTGCCCCTCCACATCGCCACCCGCATCCAGCCCCTGCTGAAGGCCCTCACGGGCGACGACCGGGCCCTCTGGCTGCCCCTCACGCCGGCGCTGCTGGGCGGGCACAAGGGCCCGGACAAGCTGCGGGCCGAAGGATGGGACGGGGAGCCCTACGCGACTCTGGCCTTCGGCACCCGGGGCTTCGGCAAGCGCTGGTTCCCCGAGGACCGCACCTGGCCGGAGCTGATGCGCCTGCTCCAGGGCCTGGGCATCCGCCCGGTGCTGCTGGGGGGGCCAGACGAGGCCACCCTGGGGGCGGCCCTGGCCGCGGCTGTCCCAGGGGCCCTGAACCTGGCCGGGAAGACGACGTTGCCCGAGGCCTGCGCCCTCCAGGCCACGGCCTGGGGCAACGTGGCCATCGATACGGGGCTGGCCCACACGGCCGCCGCCACGGGCCGGCCCACGGTCACGCTCTTCGGGCCCAGCCCCGAGGTCTGGGTGAACCCCATCGGGCCCCGGGCCCTGCCCCTGCGGGGGCCGGACGTGGACTGCGATCCCGCCACCCCGGCCGGGTTCCCCACCCACGGGTCCAGCGCCCACCGCATTTCTCCCGTCAGGGTGGTGGAAATGTTGAAAATACTTGTGAAAGAATCCTGAACCCGGTTGCTGGTAGACTGACTTTCCGCGCCTCGTCCTCCGAGGCGCCCCTTTTTTTAGGGCCGACTTGACCTCCACCCCCTCCCCAAGCCTCCGGCACCGCATCGAGTACGGTCTGTTCCGCCTGCTGGATGGAGTTCTCGGGCACCTGCCCTGGGCCACGGTCCAGGTCCTGGGCGCGGGAGCCGGTTCGCTATTCTACTTGGTGGACCCAAGGCACCGCCGCATTGTCCGGGAGAACCTGCGCCATGCGGATCTGGGCCTGTCCGAGGCCGAGACCCGGGCCCTGTCCCGAGCCTGCTTCCGGCACTTCGGGTCCCTCTTCGTGAGCCTCCTGCGCCTGCGCCACGCCACGCCCGAGGAGCTCGACCGCTGGATCAAGGTCGAGGGCCTGGAGCACTTCGACGCTGTCCAGGCCGCCGGCAAGGGCTTCATCCAGCTCACGGGCCACTATGGCAACTGGGAGGCCGTCGCCCTGGCCCAGAGCCGCCAGGGCCGTACCATTGACGCCATCGGGCGGGAGCTGGACAACCCCCTGCTGGAGCCCATTTCCCTGGGCTTCCGCACCCGGTTCGGCAACCGGGTGATCCTCAAGGACGGCGCCATGCGCGACACGCTGAAGGCCCTGAAGGCGGGGCGGGGCGTGGGTTTCCTCCTCGACCAGGACGCCCTCACCAGCGGCGTGTTCGTCCACTTCCTGGGCCAGTGGGCCTCCACCTTCGCCACGGCCGGCAGCCTGGCGGCCCGCTACGGCCTGCCGGTCCTGCCGGTCTTCAGCTGGCCCAACGGTGATGGCACCACCACGGTGCGCTTCGAGCCGCCCTTCCAGGTGCCTGCCACCGGGGACGCGGCCCGGGACGCCTGGGTGGCCACCCAGCTCATGACCGCCCGCATCGAGGCCCAGATCCGGAAGGATCCCCGCTGGTGGTTCTGGATGCACCGCCGCTTCAAGACCCGCCCAGGGGAGGGCCACCCCCTCCCGGCTCCGCTTCCCCCCCAGGAGTGGGTAGAATCGGTTCAATCCCTCCTTGCCTGACCGGGCCCTTCGGCCCGCCTTTTTTTGACCCCCCTTTCCAGGACAGCCCCATGCCCAAGCACGTGCTTGTGAAGCTCGAACACGAACTCAAGGAGATCAAGCAGGCCCTTCTGGTGGACATCCCCCAGGAGATCGCCCGCGCCGCCGGCCAGGGCGACCTGTCCGAGAACGCCGAATATGAGCAGGCCCTCGCCAAGCGCGACATGTTCCAGAACAAGCTGGTGACCCTCGAGAAGCGCATCTCGGAAGTGGCCAGCCTGGACATCAGCCGCCTGCCCAAGACCCGCGCCGCCTACGGTTCCAAACTCACCATCCTGGATCTGGATTCCGAGGAGGAGTTCACCTTCAAGCTGGTGCTCCCCGAGGAACTCGATGGCCATCCGCAGCATCTCAGCATCAGCTCCCCCATCGGCATGGCGCTGGTGGGCCAGGAAGAGGGCAGCGAGGTGCGGGTCCAGATCCCCGCGGGCATCAGGCGCTTCGAGATCCTGGAACTGAAGACCATTCACGATGTAGCCTAGGTCCGGCGAGGTCCCGCCATGAACAAGTACAAGCGCGAGCAGAAATGCTCCTTCTGCGGCAAGGAGCCCCACGAGGTGGAGCAGCTCCTCGCGGGGCCCGAGGCCTTCATCTGCAACGAATGCCTGGAGGCGGGCCAGCTCCAGCTGCGCATGAGCCGCCAGGGCAAGCCCCTGGGCAAGCCCGACGCCCGGCTCAGCCGCCCCAAGGAGATCAAGGGCTTCCTGGATGACTACGTCATCGGCCAGGAATCCGCCAAGAAGCGCCTGAGCGTGGCGGTCTAC